>CAYGAO010000024.1:0-21123 GCA_964347715.1 uncultured Acidobacteriota bacterium | reverse complement strand
CCACCCCCCCCCCCGCCGCCGCCGCCACCGCCGCCGCCACCGACGGAGCGGGACCTGTATCTGGACGCGGACATCATGGAGCTCCAGAAGAACCTGTCGGACATCTACTTCGCCTACGACGAGTCCGAGCTGACCGACGCTTCGCTCGGCACGCTGCGGTCGAATTCCGACTGGCTGCAGCTCGCTCATGTGTCGGCGAAGATCGAGGTCCAGGGCCACTGCGACGAGCGAGGCACCGTGGAGTACAACCAGGCGCTCGGCGAGCGCCGGGCGCGCGCCGCCTACGACTATCTGATGTCGCTCGGAGTGCCCGAGAATCGGCTCGAGATGGTCAGCTACGGCAAGGAGCGTCCGCAGTGCACCGAGAGCAACGAAGACTGCTGGATGCGTAATCGCCGGGCGCACTTCCGGATCACGGCGAAGTAGGGATCCGGCCGGAACCGGGGCGGCCTGCGGGCCGCCCGTTCCGGGCTGAGGGGTGAGGGCCGGCGGGCCCTCCGCCGGTTCCCGAGGTCGGCGCCCCGAAGGGTCAGGTTGCCGGACTGGCCCCCTTTGGGCGTACGCGCTCCTCTTGGCGATTCCCTCCGATCCGCGTCGCCGGGCCGCCCGCGCGGGGCCGGTCGCATCGGGCTGATCCGGCCGGAGCGATCCCGGCGAACCGCGCTTTCGGTCATCGTCGCTGGCCTCCGGCGCTCGGGACCGGAGCCTTTCGGTTCGGCCGCCGCAGCAGTCCGTGCCGTTTCATCTTCTCGTGGAGCGTCGTCGGGTTCAGCCGAAGGATCGCGGCGGCGCGTTTCTGGTTGCCGCGGGCGCGCCGGAGGGCGCGCTCGATGATGCTCTTCTCGATGCTCGCGAGCACTTCCTTCAGGGGACGGGCGGCGAGGTCGGCCGGGGTCGGGGTGGCTCCTTCGGGAGCGGGGCAGATCCCCTCCGGGAGGATGGTTCCGTCGAACCGCAGGAGCTTCGCGGTGTCCACCGCGCGCTCGATCCGCATCCGGAGTTCGGCAGTGTTCCCCGGCCAGTGATGGGCGCTCCACGCCTCGACCGTCTCGCTCGACACCCCCCAGGGCCCCACGCCGGACCCGCGGCAGGCGCGCGAGAGAAAGTGGAGCAGCAGTCCCGGGACATCCTCGCGGCGTTTCCGGAGCGGGGCGATCCGAATCGCGGAGGCTTCGAGCCGTCGCGCCAGGCGAGCTTCGAACGACCCCTCGCGGACGCGCTCCGCGAGGTCGGGGGCCGCGGAAGCGAGGAGCCGGAAGGGAGGGGCTCTCCGGACGGCGTCTTCGAGGACCGACTGATCCGCAAGGCCCAACCGTTCGACACCGCTCAGATAGACGCTCCCGGGCCGCGCCCGGAGAACCTGCGAGCCCGGCTCCGAGGCGGCGCGGCGGAGCTCCGCCAGAATCGTCCCGAGCTCTCCCTGGGGGAGGCTCGCCACCTGCAGCGGGACGAACGCGAACGACGAGAGTCGGCCCAGCCGATGGACGAGTTCGGCGGCGAGCCGCCGCCCGGTCCCCGGTTCCCCGAGGATCAGCACCGCGCCCTCCGAAAAGGCGGTGGTGGTGATCGCGGCCCGCACCGAGGCGGCATCGGCGGAACACCCCACCCAGTCCTCGAGCCGGGTGGCGGACCGCAGCTCCTCGCGGAGGATCCGATTCTCCGCGAGCAGGTTTCGATACCCGAGCGCCGCGTCGAGCACGGTGAGCAGGGATTCGCGGCTGAACGGGGCGGGGACGCGGGGGCGCGCCGGCCATCGGCCGGTCGCCTCGGGCCAGCGGGCGCCGGGGCCGGTGAGGAGGATCGTCGCCGCCTCCGGGCAGTGCTCGTCGAAGAGACCGATCGTCGTCTCGGGCCGGTCGGGGCTCGTGGTCGTGTCGAAGATCACGACGGAGGCTCCCGCGAGCTGCTCGGCTGCCGCGTCCGGGGAGAGCGCGTCGAGCCGGACCACCTGCCAGGAGTCTCCGGCGAGCAGCGCCGCCGCCTCGCGCGCCGCGGCCCCGGAGCCGATGACGACGACGGTCTCTACGCCGGTCGTCGGACGCGAGGATCGGGCGGTGGCGGGCATGGAGAACGCGTGGGGGTTGCCTGGCCGCCTCCCTCGCGCTCCGTCTCCCCGCGGGGCCTGGCTTCGGGACCGGACTCGAACCTCACCCAACAAACGCTCGGGGGGCCGGAATCGTTCCCCCGAACCGTCGGCGGGCCGCGCCGGGGCGCACTCCGGCTCTGGACTCGGGCGTTTCGCGCGCCGCGGTCCCCGGTGGATCCGGTTCGGACGGTCTCGGGGCGGTGAACGGCGGGGGCCGCGCCTGGTGGGGGGCCGGCGTCTTCGGGCTGGGGGCGGATCAGGCGGTTTCGCGGTTTCGGACGGGGGCGTTTCGCGCGCCGCCGTCCCCCGCGTTTCCGGCCCGAACGCTTCCCGCGGCCGTGGCGAACGCGGCGTGGACGCGCGCGTCGTCGGTCAGCTCGGGATGGAAAGTCGTGGCGAACACGCGCCCTTCCCGGACGAAGGCCGGCTGACCGCGCCACTCGGCGAGAACCTCGACCGAGGGGCCGGTACGCGTGATCACCGGGGCGCGGATCAGCACCACCGGGAGGGGCGGGGCGCCCAGTTCCGCACAGGCGGCGGTCCCGAGATGACTGTCCCGCTGGCGTCCGTAGCCGTTTCGCCGGACCGTGATGTCGAGCAGGCCGAGCGACTCCTGCTCCGGGTTCTCGACGCTCGACGCGAGCAGGATGGCGCCGGCGCAGGTGCCGTAGAGGAATCCTCCCGACCGGTGGAACGCGAGCAGCGGCTCGACGAGATCCTCCTCGAGGAGCAGCTTCAGCATCGTCGAGCTCTCCCCGCCGGGCAGGATCAGCCCGTCGAGGCCGCCGAGCGCCGGGGCCTTGCGGACCTCGATCACCTCGGCGCCCAGCCGGCGAAGCGCGGCCGCGTGGAGGGAGAAGCTCCCCTGGAGTGCGAGCACTCCGATCCGCGGCGCCCGGGCCGGAGCCGGATCCGGAGTGGCGGGGGTCCCGGAGGTCACTTCGGTTTCGTTCGGAGGGCGGGCGGCCGGGGCGAGAGGACGGGCGGCCGCCACCGGGAAGAACGCATTCGAGCGGAAGGACCGCGTCCGCCGGCGACCGGGGAGCTCAGTTGCCGCGCGTCTGCAGCAGCTGCTCCCGCGGCATCCCGGCGATATCGAGACCCGGCATCGGCTCGCCGAGCCCCATCGAGACCTCGACCAGGACCCCGGGATCCTGGTAGTGGGTCACCGCCTTGACGATGGCGCGCGCCCGCTGTGCCGGATCGTCCGACTTGAAGATCCCGGAGCCGACGAAGACCGATTCGGCGCCGAGATGCATGCAGAGCGCGGCGTCCGCCGGCGTCGCGATTCCGCCGGCGGCGAAGTTCGGCACCGGCAGGGCGCCGTCGCGGGCCACCATCCGGATCACCTCGAGGGGCGCTCGCAGATCCTTCGCCGCGGTCATGAGTTCGTCTTCCGACCGGACCTGGAGCTGGCGCAGCTCGCCTCCGATGCGCCGCAGGTGACGCACCGCCTCGACGATGTTCCCGGAGCCGGCCTCTCCCTTGGTGCGGATCAGCGCCGCGCCCTCGCCGATGCGCCGGAGGGCCTCTCCGAGGTCGCGGCAGCCGCAGACGAAGGGGACTTCGAAACCGTGCTTGTCGATGTGGTTCTCTTCGTCGGCGGGGGTCAGCACCTCGCTCTCGTCCACGAAGTCCACCCCCATGTGCTGGAGGATCCGGGCCTCGGCGAAGTGCCCGATGCGGACCTTCGCCATCACCGGAATGCTGACGGCCTCCATGATCTCGTGGATCTTCTCGGGGGAGGACATCCGCGCCACGCCGCCGTCGCGCCGGATGTCGGCGGGCACCCGTTCGAGCGCCATCACGCTGACGGCTCCGGCGTCCTCGGCGATCCGCGCCTGGTCGGCGTTCGTGACATCCATGATCACGCCGCCCTTCAACATGTCGGCGAGACCGGTCTTCAGACGAAATTCGTTGGCCATGACTTGTTTCCGCGCTCCGTTGTCGGTCGGGGTGGCTCTTCCGGACGACCCTCCCGCCCGGCGGGGAGGCGCTGTCCCGGGCGCCCCGGAGAAACCGTGGATCCCTGTCGGACCGGGACCACTCGTCCATCCGCTCCGGGCGACGCTGTTCCGAGCGCCCCGGAGAAACCGGGGATCCTACCGTGAGCGGCCCCGGATCGTTCGGGGTTTCCCGCGCCACGGGCGAACCGGCGCCCGCGACGGGAGCGGGTTCACCGCCATCGCGGCGGGGCGGCTTCGCTCCCCGGGATGCCGACCAGCCCGCCCCGGCCGGTCCTACCAGGCTGTGGAGAAAGTCCCTCGCGCGCCGACGCGGCGCGAAGCGCCGCCGGGGAGGGGTGTGGGGAGGATCGTCTAGCGGGCGGAACGGATCGCGCCAGCGATTCGGGCTACATCATCCGCCGGATGATGCGGTCGCGCTGTTCCGGGGTGATCGGCTCCGGACGCCTCGCCACCGGCGGTGCGTCGTCGTCGAGGATCGGTTCGAGCGCGTGGAGCGGGCTGGTCGCGGGGTCCCGATAGAACAGCCCGGTGAAGATCCGCTCCTCCCACTCCATCGCCCGCTCGCAGGCGGACTTCCAGTCGCCCGGATCGTGGCCCTCGTCCTCGAGGGGAACGACGCGCTCCCGGAAGAACGCGTAGGTGTTGTCGCGGTTGAAGGTCACGCAGGGACTGAACACATCGATCACCGCGAAACCCGGATGCTCGACCGCGCCCTTGATCAACCGCACCAGCTGCTTGATGTTGCCGGAGAAGCCGCGCCCCACATAGGTCGCCCCGTTCATGATCGCCGAGGTGATCGGGTTCACCGGCCGCTCGACATTCCCGAAGGGAGTGCTCTTCGTCTTCATCCCGAGGCTGCTGCTCGGCGAGACCTGCCCGGTGGTGAGGCCGTAGATCTGGTTGTTCATCACCAGGTAGGTGAGGTCCACATTGCGCCGCGCGGTGTGGGTGAAGTGGTTGCCGCCGATCCCGTAGCCGTCGCCGTCGCCGCCGGTCACCAGCACGGTCAGGTTCTGGTTCGCCATCTTCACTCCGGTGGCCACGGCGAGAGCGCGGCCATGCAGCGTGTGCATCCCGTAGGAGTTGAAGAAGCCGGGGAAGTTCGACGAGCAGCCGATGCCGCTGACGCAGACGATCTCGTGCGGGCGGAGTCCGAGTTCGGCGACGGACATCTGCGTCGCGCGCAGGAGGGCGAAGTCGCCGCATCCGGGACACCAGTCCGGCTCCACCTTCCCCTTGAAGTCCTTGGCGGTGAGCGGCTTTTCCTTGAGCTCGATGGTCATGAGATCTCCTGGTGGTGGCGGGTCCGGGCGAAGGAGGAGTTCCTGGCGGCCGGTGGACGAGGTGGGGAGAGCAGGGGGAGCGGTCCGACGCCCGGCGGACGATTCGCGCGCGGCGGTTCGGCCCCGACCGGAGCGGAGCGACGCACCGGCTCCGGGCGCGCCCAGAAGGGAGCGGAGCGGTTCCGACGGGACGCCCGGCCGCCCGGGCGCGACTTCGACCGGTACACGGACGGTTCCGCCGAAATGCGCGGCCGCGCGAACGCCAGACGACCCGGTCCCCGGTGGCTAGACGAGGATCTCCTGCTCGGGCACGAACACGCCGCCCGGCACGGAACCCCGGAGGTGAGCCCGGACGCCGTCGGCGACATGGTGCGGCATGAACGGTTCGCCGTCGTACTTCCGGATGTGTCCGTCGGCGCTGATGCCGGTCTCGCTCCGGAGGAACCGGTGGAACTGCCCCGAGTGGTTGTTCTCGACGATGATCGTCTGCTTCGCCCCGGCGAGCGCGCGGATCATCGCCTCGCGGTGGAACGGCAGGATCCACTTCACCGCGATCCGGTTCACCCGGGTCCCCTCGGACCGGAGCTGTTCCATCGCTTCCCCGACGACGCCCCAGGTCGAACCCCAGCCGACGAGCGTGACCTCGGCGTCCGGATCGCCCTCGAGCTCGGGTTCGGGAATCCGGGAGAGCGAGTCCTCGAGCTTCCGGGCGCGCTTCTCGACCATCTGGCGCCGCTTGACCGGGTTCGTGAACTCGTCGGAGATCAGGATCCCTTCCTCGTCGTGCTCGTCGGTCGCCACCACATGCACATGGCCCGGCACGCCGGGGACGGCCCTCGGGGAGATGCCGTCGCTCGTGTCGAGATAGCGGTTGTAGGGTCCCTCGTCGCCGTTCGCCTCGCGGATCAGCTTCCCGCGCTCGATCGGCGGGAACATGTCGATCTCGCCGGGCGGGACGCTGAAGGTGCCCTCCGAGATGAGGAGGTCGGACAGCACGATCGCCGGGCACTGATAGCGGTCGGCCAGGTTGAACACCTCGCCGATGGTGTCGAAGGCGTCGTGGGCGCTCTTCGGCGCGACCACGATCCGCTCGAAATCGCCCTGGCTCGCCCCGAGCGCCTGCCAGAGGTCTCCCTGCTCCGTCTTCGTGGGCACTCCGGTCGAGGGGCCGGCGCGCATCACGTTGATGAAGACGACGGGGATCTCCATCATCGCCGCCGAACCGATCGCTTCGGTCATGAGCGCGAAGCCGCCTCCCGAGGTGGCGCACATCGTTCGCGCCCCGGTGTGCGCCGCGCCGACCGCCATGTTCGCGACCCCGATCTCGTCCTCGACCTGGCGCACCATGATCCCGAGCTCGCGGGCGTTCTTCGCCATCCAGTGGAGCACTCCGGTCGAGGGGCTCATCGGGTAGGCGCAGTAGAACTTGACCCCGGCGGCGGCCCCGCCCATCGCGAGCGCGTCGTTTCCGGTCCAGACGGCGAGCGGTTCCGGGTGGTGCGGCAGCGGTTCGGCGAGGGCCGGAAAGCGCGCGCTCGCGTACTCGTAGCCGGCGCGCGCGACCTCCACGTTCGACGCGGTGACCGCCTCGCCCTTGCGCTGGAACTGCAGCACCAGCGCGGACTCGAGCACCGGGAATTCGAGTCCGAGGAGATGCGCGATGACCCCGAGCGCCGCCGTGTTCTGGGCCAGCCGGTTCTTGCGGTCCCCGGTGAGCCGGGATACGGGCATGTCGCAGAGGTGGACCCCCTCGCCGGCCTCGCCCGGCGTCACCGTGTCCGAGTTGTAGATCGCGTAGGCGCCGGCGCCCAGGTGGCGGAGGTGCCGCGTCATCGTGTCCTGGTTCAGACACAGGAGGAGATCGATCCGGTCCCCGTGCGTTGCGACCTCGCGGTCGCGGACCCGCATCGTGAGCAGGATGTGTCCGCCCCGGATGATGGACTGGTAGGCGTTGTAGGCGTTCAGGTGGAGGCCGCGCCGGACGAACATCCGGGCGAGGATGTTGCCGGGTGTGGCGATGCCCTGCCCGGCAGCTCCTCCGATGGCGATCGAGAAGTCGAAACTCTTGGACATGTGCGAACCGTGCGGGTTCTCCCCGCGCCTGCTGGCTCTCGGGCACTCCCGCAGTCCCTTCGAGAATGCTGCTGGAAGCGGGGGAAACGGGGCGACGCGGGACGGGAGACTGTATCACCGGACGCTCTCCGGCCCGCCGTCGCCTTTCTCGCGCCCGGCCGGATCACCGGGCAGGGCGGCGGGAATCCGCTTCGTTCCGGTCCTGACAGGCCGTGGAGAAAGTCCCTCGCGCGCCGACGCGGCGCAAAGCGCCGCCAGGGAGGGATGCGGGGAGGGTCCTCCCTCCCCGCGAAAGAGGGCGGAGCGGATCGCTCCAGCGATTCGGGCCGCCATCCGGTGGGGGAAAGCGCCCCGCATCCGCCCGGACGATGGGGTTCCCCATCGCTTCGAGGACGGATTCCCATCCGGGGCGCCTCGTCCACAGGCTGCTGGGGCGCCGGGGCCGGACGGAGCGAGCCGTTGACATCGCGGCGAGCCGTAACCTACGATCCCGCGTTCCCCGTCGGATCCCGGGTCTTGCCGGAGGGCGTCGCGCTTCGCGCGAAGCGCCGCCGGACGGGGCAGAGGCGCCCCCGGCGCGCGGCGGAACCCGTCGCAGCGCGGGGACGCGCCCGTTTCCCGAGAGGTTTATCGCGATTTCATGAGAGAAGGCTTGCCCGAGCCCGATGAGGCAGCGGCCGCACCGACGGTCGGAGTGGAAGTTTCCGGGGAGGCCCTCCTCCCCGCCGGCGAACCGGTCGCCGAGCCCGGCGGAGAGGTGGACGATTCCGCGGATCCGGCAGCCGGCGTCGTCTCCGCCGAAGCGGAGAACGGCCAGCTCGCCACCGAGGCGGAGAGTCCGGACGATGCCCGGGCCGACGAGCAGAACGGGGAGTCCCGAGACGCCGACGCCGCCGAGTTCGAGGCGTTCCTCGACCACTACGACACCCAGCTGACCGAGGGCGAGATCGTGACCGGCACGGTCCTGCACATGGCGGGCGGCGATGTGATCGTGGATGTCGGCTACAAGTGCGAAGGCATCATCTCGGTGGACGAGTTCAAGGATGTCGAGGGGAACACGCGCGTCCGCGAGGGTGACCAGATCGATGTGCTCGTCCAGCGCACCGACAACCGCCGGGGCCATCTGGTGCTCTCGCACCGGAAAGCCGAGAAGATGAAGGTCTGGAACCAGATCGAGGACGCCTTCGAGAAGCAGACTCCGGTGCGGGGGCGCGTGGTGGACCGCATCCGGGGCGGCCTCGAGGTGGATATCGGGGAGATCGGCGTCCGCGGGTTCCTCCCCGGATCGCAGGTGGATCTCCGTCCGGTCCGGAACCTCGGCAGCTACAAGGGCCGCGAACTCGAGCTCCGGGTCATCAAGCTGAACAAGCGGCGCGGGAACATCGTGTTGTCCCGCCGGGTGGTCCTCGAGGAAGAGAAGACGAAGACCCTCGCGGCGCTCGAGGTCGGGCGCGTGTTCCGGGGCGAAGTCCGCGATCTCACCGAGTACGGGGCGTTCGTGGACATCGGCGGGATCTGCGGCCTGCTCCACATCCGGGAGATGTCGTTCCGCCGGCTCGAACATCCCTCCGAGCTCATGAAGGTCGGGGACCAGATCGAGGTGGTCATCCTGCGCTTCGACGCCGAGGCCGAACGGGTCTCGCTCGGCTACAAGCAGCTGAATGTGGATCCCTGGACCACGGCGCACGAGCGCTACTCGGTCGGAACCAGGGTCCGGGGCAAGGTGGTCAGCATCATCGACTACGGGGCGTTCGTCGAGATGGAGCCAGGAGTCGAAGGCCTCATCCATGTGAGCGAGATGAGCTGGAGCAGCCGCACGAAGCATCCCTCGAAGATCCTCACCAAGGGAGATCTGGTCGAGGCGATGGTGCTCCGGGTGGACTTCAAGGCGCGGCGGATCAGCCTCGGCCTGAAACAGGTCGAGCCGAACCCGTGGCCCCGGTTCGCCGAGAAGTACCCGGTCGGTTCGCGGCTCACCGGCACCGTTCGCAAGTTCACCGAGTTCGGGGCGTTCGTCGAGGTGGACAACGCGATCGACGGCCTGGTCCACATCTCGGACCTGAGCTGGAACAAGCGCGTGAACCATCCGTCCGAGGTCCTGTCGCTCGGCGACACCGTCGAGAGCGTGGTCCTGAGCGTGGATGCCGAGAACCGGCGCCTCTCGCTCGGGCTGAAGCAGCTCTCGGACGACGCCTGGGAAGGGTTCTTCACCCGCCATCAGGAGGGCGACCTCGTGGACGGCACCGTCGTCCGCTTCGCCGATTTCGGCGCCTTCGTCCAGATCGAGGAGGGGGTCGAGGGACTCCTGCGGCTCAACAACATCGCCGAGCCGCCGCCCGCGAAGGCGGAGGACCGGCTGCGGCTCGGACAGCCGCTCAAGCTCCGCATCGTGCGGCTCAGCCGCGACGATCGAAAGGTCGGTCTCTCGCTCCGGGCCGCGACCGAGTCCGCCGGGTTCGTGGCGGAGTCCGGAGGCGCTTCGGTGAAGATCGGGGACGTCTGGCGGCGCTGACCGGCGTTGGAGAAAGTCCCTCGTGCGCCGATGCGGCGCGAAGCGCCGCCGGGGAGGGTTCTCCCTCCCCGCGAAAGAGAGTGCGGAGCGGATCGCGCCAGCGATTCGGGCTGCTGAGCGGCGGAGCGGTGGGCGACAGGGCGATGACCCGCGCGCGGCTCGCCGAGGAGGTTTCCGGTGCTTCGGGGGTGACCCGCGAAGAAGCGAGCCTCGTCGTGGGCGCCGTCTTCGACGCGATCGCGGGAGCGCTCCGGGCGGGCGACGAGGTGGAGATCCGCGGCTTCGGGAGCTTTCGCCTGCGCGACCGGAAGGAGCGGCTCTCCCGGAACCCGCGTACCGGCGAGGCGGTCGTCGTTCCGCCGAAGCGGGTCCCGTTCTTTCGGGCCGGAAAGGCGCTCCGGGAGCGCCTCGGCCGGGAGGAATCCGGCGAGGACCGCGGCGGTTCGGATTGACCGGGAGCGCGGGGGCGCCAGGCGATCCGCGCGGCTTGCGGAGCGACCGAGTGGTCGGGCGCGGCGGTGCTTCGGTCCGATCGGGAGCGGCCGTCCCGCGCGAGACCCGTGAGCCAGCGCTCCGGGAGAGGGTTCTGACATGAGCGTCGCCACCACCGAATCCCCCCGCGAAACCGTCGCCGAGCGCACCCTGGTCCCCGGCGCAGCTCCGCCGCGCTTCGTCACCGCGACCGCGCTCTTCGACGGCCACGACGCCGCGATCCATGTCTTCCGGCGCCTGCTCCAGCGAGGCGGGGCCGAGGTCATCCACCTCGGACACAACCGCGGGGCGGCCGAGATCGTCGCGGCGGCGACCGACGAGGACGCCGACGCGATCGCGGTGTCCTCGTATCAGGGAGGCCACAACGAGTTCTTCCGCTACCTGGTGGACCTGCTCCGGGAGTCCGGGCGGTCCGGGATCCGCGTCTTCGGCGGGGGCGGGGGAGTGATTCGCCCGGTGGAGAAGGCCGCGCTCGAGGAATACGGGGTGACGCGCATCTACTCACCCGCCGAAGGCCGGTCGCTCGGGATCGAGGGAGTGGTGGCGGACATGCTCGAAGACGCGCTCTCCGCCCGGGGCCGGCGCCCGCGCGAGTCCTTCGCCGAGCTCGTGGCCGGCCTCTCCCCGGACGGCGCGCCCCGGCGCGGGGCGGCGGCCCGCCTCATCAGCCTGGCCGAGAACGACGGTTTCAGCGAATCGCAGCGGGCGCGGCTCGAGGCGCAGATCCGCGTCCCGACCCCGGTTCTCGGGATCACCGGCCCCGGCGGGGCAGGGAAGAGCTCGGTGCTCGACGAGCTGCTGCTCCGCTTCGCCGCGGGGCGCCCGGACCTCGGCTCCGGCCCGGTCGAGCGCATCGGCGTGCTCGCGGTGGATCCGTCGAAGCGCCGCACCGGGGGCGCGCTCCTCGGCGACCGGATCCGGCTGAGCGCCGCCGGGGATCCCGGCGTCTTCGTGCGGAGCCTCGCCACCCGCCGGGCGGGGAGCGAACTCGCGGCGGTCACCGGGGACGCGCTGCTCGTGCTGCGCGCCGCCGGGTTCGGACTCGTGATCGTGGAGACCGGCGGGATCGGGCAGGGGAGCTCCGGGATCGTGGACATCAGCGATTTCTCGCTCCATGTGATGACCCCCGACTTCGGCGCCGAGAGCCAGCTCGAGAAGATCGACATGCTCGACCTCGCCGATGCGGTGGCGCTGAACAAGGCGGACCACCCCGGAGCTGCCGACGCACTCTTCTCGGTCCGCCAGGCGTTCCGCCGGGCCCGCGGGTTGCCGCGTGGCGCGGCGATGCCGGTGGCGCCGACGGTGGCCAGCCGTTTCGGGGATCCGGGCCTCGACCGCCTCTACGAGCTGATCCGGGACGGCTTGTCCGACGGGTCGCCTCCGGCCGGGGCGCCGCCAGGGCGGCCAGCGGCGGACGCTCGGGAGCCGGTTTCCCTCCACGAGGATCCGCCGCTCATCCCGCCAGCCCGCGCCGGGTATCTCGCCGAGATCGCCGAGACGCTCCGCCGGGAGCGGCGCCGGACCAGGGCCGAGGCGGAACGGGCCGCCCGCATCGAGCACCTCGAGGCGGCGGCCGCCGAACTCCGCGCCTCCGGGAGTCCCGCCACGGCCGCGGATCTCGAGGCCCGGGCGGCGGAGATCCGGTCCGAACTCGACCCGGAGAGCCGCGAGCTGCTCGCCGGCTGGCCGGAGCTCGCCGCCCGGGTCCGGGCCCCCACCCTCGCGGTCCCGGTGCGCGACCGGATGCGCGAGTTCCGCACCTCGCGGGACTCGCTCTCCGGCCTCGACATCCCGCGGGTGGCGCTGCCGCCGTTCGCCGGACGGGGCGACACGCTGAAGTTCCTCCTCGAAGAGAACCTGCCCGGCCGCTACCCGTTCACCGCGGGAGTGTTCCCCTTCCGGCGCGAGGAAGAGAGCCCCCGCCGGATGTTCGCCGGGGAGGGCGGCCCGGCCCGGACGAACCGGCGGTTCCGACTGCTCGCCGGGTCGGAGGCCGCGAACCGGCTCTCGGTCGCCTTCGACAGCCCGACCCTCTACGGCGAGGATCCGGCGCGGCGCCCGGACATCTTCGGAAAGATCGGCGAGGGCGGCGTGTCCATCGCGAGCCTCGACGACATGTGCGAGCTGTTCGACGGTTTCCGGCTCACCGATCCGGCGACGAGCGTCTCGATGACGATCAACGGTCCGGCGCCGGCGATCCTGGCGATGTTCCTGAACGCCGCGATCCTCCAGGAGGCCGCGGCTTTCGAAGCCGGGCGCGGGCGGGCGCCCGACCGGGAGGAGCTGGCCGAGCTCGGGGCAGGGACCCTCGGGGCGGTGCGCGGCACCGTCCAGGCCGACATCCTGAAGGAGGACCAGGCCCAGAACACCTGCATCTTCTCGACCCCGTTCGCGCTCCGCCTCATGGGCGATGTCCAGGAGTACTTCATCGAGAACCGGGTCCGGAACTTCTATTCGGCGTCCATCTCGGGATACCACATCGCCGAGGCGGGCGCGAACCCGGTGACCCAGCTCGCGTTCACGCTCGCGAACGGCTTCACCTATGTCGAGTCCTTCCTCGGGCGGGGCCTCGAAGTGGATGCGTTCGCGCCGAACCTCTCGTTCTTCTTCAGCAACGGCCTCGACCCCGAATACGCGGTCATGGCGCGGGTGGCGCGCCGGATCTGGGCGCGGACGATGAAGCTCCGCTACGGAGCCGGCGAGCGGAGCCAGAAGTTCAAGGTGCACATCCAGACTTCGGGACGCTCGCTCCACGCCCGGGAAGTCCAGTTCAACGACATCCGGACGACGCTCCAGGCGCTCACGGCCACGAACGACAACTGCAACTCGCTCCACACGAACGCCTACGACGAGGCGATCACCACGCCGACCCCCGAGTCGGTGCGCCGCGCGGTGGCGATCCAGAAGATCATCCGACAGGAATTCGGCATGACCTGGAACGAGAACCCCCTCTCGGGTTCGTTCTTCGTGGCCGACCTGACCGATCGGGTCGAGGCGGCGGTCCTCGACGAGTTCGACCGGATCCACGCCCGGGGCGGGGTGCTCGCCGCGATGGAGCGGCAGTACCAGCGGAACCGCATCCAGGAGGAGTCGCTCCTCTACGAATCGAAGAAGGACTCGGGCGAACTTCCGATCATCGGAGTGAACACCTTCCTGTCCGCGTCCGACTCCGGGGCGCCGGAGGAGGTGCCGCTCGCCCGCGCCACCGAGGGCGAGAAGGAAGATCGGGTCCGGCGGGTCGAGGCGTTCCAGGACCGCCACGCCGACGCGGCGCCCGCCGCGCTCGAACGGCTCCAGCGCGTGGCGAGGGACGGCGGCAATCTGTTCGCCGAGCTCATGGAGACGGTGCAGGTGGCGAGCCTCGGCCAGATCACCCACGCGCTCTACGAGGTCGGCGGCCGCTACCGGCGCGCGATGTGAGCGGACCCCGCGCCGGAGCGGTGTCCTCGCCGTACCGCGTGCTCGTCGCGAAGCCGGGCCTCGACGGCCACGACCGCGGCGCGCTCGTGGTCGCCCGGGCGCTCCGGGACGCCGGCTTCGAGGTGATCTACACCGGGCTCCGGCGCACCCCCGAAGAGATCGTCGAGGCGGCCCTGCAAGAAGATGTGGAGGGAGTCGCCGTCTCCATCCTCTCCGGGGCGCACCTGCCGCTCGTCCGCCGGATCCTGGACGGACTCCGCGAGCGGGGCCTGTCCGGGGTGCCGGTCTTCGTCGGCGGCCTGATCCCTGACCGCGACATCGCCCCGCTCCGCGAGCTGGGGGTCGCCGAGGTCTTCGGGCCCGAGACCACGACCGCCGACACGATTCGGGTCTTCGAGTCCCGTCTCGGAGCGCTTCGTCAGCAGCACCGCCGCGGAACCGGGTGAGGGCGCCGCGGTGAGCCTCGGGGCGGATCCGCCGACGCGTTCGTCCGGCCCGGACCGCTCGCGGAATTTCGCCGCGCGCGTCATCGAGGCCATCCGGAACCCCGGGCCGGATCCGCCCCCGTTCATCGCGGTGTGGGAGGAGACCTCCTCGACGAACGAGGTGGCAAAGGCGGCCGCGGGCGACGATCCCGGCGGGCGGATGGCCGGGAGCGTCTTCGTCGCCGAGGCCCAGACGGCGGGGAAGGGACGCTACGGCCGGGAGTGGGTCTCGCCGCCGGGCGGGCTCTATCTGAGCGTGCTGGTGGCGCCGCCCCTCGTCCGCGGGGCTCCGTCGGGAGGCGGCCCGTCCTCGCTGCTGCCGATCGCCGCCGGCCTCGCCGCCGCCCGCGCCGTCCGGCGGGTCGCCGGCGTCCGCCCGGAGATCCGCTGGCCCAACGATCTCGATCTGGACGGGAGGAAGATCGCCGGGGTGCTCGCCGAGACCGGTTTTCTCCGGGACCGGCCGGAGCTCGCGGTCGTCGGTTTCGGGATGAACCTGGGGCCGGTCGCGGTCCCGGGGGAGGCGAGCCTCCCCCCGGGCTGGCTGCCCCGGGGCACGAGCCGCGTCCGCCTGGCGAGCGGTCTCGTCGCCGCGTTCCGGGAGACGGTGGCCCTCCTCGCCGAGGATCCGCGGGAGCTCCGGGAGTGCTGGGAATCGTTCAGTCCGACCGCGCGGGATCGCCGCTGCGAGGTTCGGTTCCGCGGTCGCGCCGATGCGGTCGGCTGCACCGCGGGGCTCGCTGCCGGCGGCGGCCTCCGGGTGCGCTTCGCCGGGGGAGCGGATACCGTGGTCCATGCCAGCGAGGCGATCCGGATCCGCCACGAGGCGTGACCGCCCCCGACTACTTCCGCGAGGTCGAGCGGGCGTTCGTGTCGCTTCGCGGCGGCGCGGCGTTCCTCACCCCGGCCGACTGGCAGGTGGTGAACGACTGGGAACAGCGCGGGATCCCGCTGAGCGCGGCGCTCGCCGGCATCCGCGCGGTCTTCTCCGGCCGCACCGCCGTCTCGCGGAAGATGCCGCTCGGGCGCTGCGCCGCGGCGGTCGAGCTAGCGTTCGATGCCCGTCGGCGTCAGTCCGCCGGGACCGCCCGGCTGCCGCCGCGGGCCGGTGGGGGCTGCCTCGAGGAGCGGCTCGCCGCGCTCGCCGGGACGCTCGACCGATGGACGCCGGAGGGGGGGGCCGCTCCTCCGCCGGGAGCCGCGGCCGCGGTCGCGGCGGCTCGGGAGCAGATCGTGGCGCTCGCCCGCGAGACTCCGCCCGATGCGCCCGATTCCGAGGTCGAGAGCCGGCTCGAGAAGATCGATGAGAGGCTCCTCGCCGCGATGGAAGCGATGCTCGGGCCGGCGGCGCGCGGGATGATCGCGCAGGAGGCCGCCCGCGCTCTCGCGGCGCACCGGGAGCGGATGACCGACCCGGTTTACCGCGACGCGCTCGCCCGCGCGGTCCGTCGCCGCGTCCGGCTGGCGCTCGGCCTCCCGTCGCTGACGCTCCCGCCGTCCGGCCCGAACGCCGGCGCGCGAGCGAACGACGGTTTCGCCGCCCGTCGCCCTCCCCCGAGAGAGGGATTGCCAGGGTGAGACATCACCGGCAGCGATGAATGAGCGAGTCTTCGCTGGTCCCGTCCACTCGGTCTTCGGTCGTCGAAGCCGAGCGGTTCCCGGTCGCCCGGGACATGCCCGCGCCCGCCCCGCCGGTCGGGCACCCGGCTCACGCCGCCAGCTCCACTGGCGGCCAGACCCCATCTTGATGCGAAACCCCCTGATCTCCCGGCCCTGATCCGGCGTTCGTGATCCCGCGAACGGCGTCTGCCGGCTGAAGATCGAGGGGCGGCGTGGAGGAGCGGCGCCCGGCTTCGCCGTCGGGTGTTGCTTCGCCGTCGGGTGTTGCGCCGCGGTCGGGAGTCGGTTCGGGAACGGGAGTCGGTTCGTCGTCGGGTGTGGCGTTCCCCTCGGGTCCGGCGCCGCCGTCAGGTCTGGGGTCGTCGTCGGGTCCGGCCCCGCCGTCGGGGCTGGCGCGGGCGCCGCTGCTGGCGCTCGCCGCGGCCTGCTTCGCCGGGATCGCGCTGCCGCAGCACGGGGTCGTCGCGACCGGGCTCGGCGTCGCGGGTCTGGCGCTCGGCGCCCTCGTCCTCCTCGCGGTCGCCTGGTTCGGCTCCCGTCGTCTCGGTTCCACCGTGGCCACGGTTTCGGTGCTCGTGGCGGCCCTCGCCGCCGGAATCCTCGCCCGTCCGCCCCCGCGGGCATCCGCCCTCGCCGGAGTGCGCCGGGCGCTCGGAGCGGAACGCCTCGAGCGTCCGGTGCTGCTCGAAGGGGTGCTCCTTCGGGAAGCGGAGGATTCGGGCCGCAGCGCGGCGCTCTCGATCCGGCTCGAGCGGCTCTCCGCCAGCGGCGAGGAGTGGCCGGTCTCCGGGGAAGCGTCCATCCGGGTGGGCGGCGCCCGCCGCGACCACCTCGCCGGGCTCGCCCGCGGCGCCCGCGTCCGGCTCTGGTCGCGGATCTCGGAACCGCGCCCGCCGAGAAATCCGGGCGGGCGCGCCGGGAGGGGCCGGCTCGTCCTCTTCGGTTCGACGAAGACCGGCCTCCTCGTCCGCGAGATCGAACCCGGCTCCCGGTTCTGGAACGCGGTGCGCGCGACCCGGGCCCGGGTCCGGGAGCGCCTGCTCGCCTCGACCCTCTCGCGCGACGCCGCCGGGGTCGTCGCCGCGGTGCTCATCGGCGACCGCGCCCTCGTTTCGGCGGAGGTGGAGCGTTCGTTCCGCGACGCGGGAACGCTGCACCTGATGGCGGTGAGCGGGCTGCATGTGGGGATGCTCGCGCTCCTGATCCGGGGCGCCGCGGTCTTCCTCGGCGTGCGCCGCCCGCGGATCGCCCTCGCGCTGCTCCTCGCGGCGCTCCCGCTCTACGCCGCGCTCTGCGGCGGGCGGCCCTCGGTCGTGCGCGCCGTGCTGATGGTCGGGGTCCTCTCCCTCGGGCTCCGGCGCGGTCTCTCCGGGAACGCGCTGAACGGCCTCGGGCTCGCTGCCCTGGGCCTGCTCGCGCATTCCCCCGGGAACGCCTTCGATGCCGGGTTCCAGCTCAGCTTCGGGGCCACCCTCGCCATCCTCGCGGTGCTCCGGCCGGGAGATCCGAGCGAGTCCTCGTGGGACCGGGAGCCGCGTCACCGGACCCTTCTCCTCGGCCCGATCCGGGTCACCCTCGCGGCGCAGCTCGCCACCCTCCCGATCGTCCTCTGGCACTTCGGCCGGGTGGTCCTCGGCGGAGTTCTCCTCTCGGCCCCCGCCGCGGTGCTGGCCGGGCCGGTCCTCGGTCTCGGGATCGGCTGGCTGTTCCTCGGGGACCTCCCGCTCCTCGGCGACGCGACCGAACGGGCGCTCGGGGCCGCCGCCGAGGCGCTCATCGCGGTGAGTCGCCTCGGCGCCCAGGTCCCCTTCGGGGCGTTCGTGGCCGCCACCCCCGGTTCGTGGTGGTTCTTCGCCTGGTTCGCGGGGGCTCTCTTCGTCCTCGGGTGGCGCGGGAGGCGACGGCTCGTCCCGGCCGGGTTCCTCGCGGCGCTCGTGCTCGTCGCGCTCCCGCTCCGGGAGCCGGCGGACGGGAGTCTCCGGCTCACGGCGCTCGATGTGGGGATGGGGGACGCGCTCGTGCTCGGCCTCCCGGCGGGAGGCGCGGTGCTCGTGGATGCCGGGACCGCATTCGACAGTTTCGACGCCGGGGAGCGGGTGGTCGTCCCGTCCCTCGCCGAGCTGGGCTACCGCCGACTGCGCGCGGTGGCGGTGACGCACGGAGACCTCGACCATGTCGGCGGCCTGGCCGCGGTGCTGCGGGAGTTCCCGGTGGACGCCGTCTGGGAGGGGCGCGCCACCGTCGCCGACGATCGCCCCGCCGTCCTGCGCCTCCGCCGGGAGCGGGAACGGCGCGGTATCCCGCTGCGCGAACTGCGGGCGGGGCAGCGCTTCGCGCTCGGGGGAGCGCGGTTCCGGGTGCTCCTCGCCGGTGATGCGGGAGCCGAGCGCGCGGC
This sequence comes from uncultured Acidobacteriota bacterium, assembly GCA_964347715.1. Lineage (GTDB taxonomy): Bacteria > Acidobacteriota > Vicinamibacteria > Marinacidobacterales > Marinacidobacteraceae > CAYGAO01. Next base: position 2,790 of record CAYGAO010000024.1, on the reverse strand, counting down.
CCGGGGGAACGACCGGTCGCTCGTGCTCCTCGTCGAGTTCGCGGGACGGCGCCTCCTCCTCACCGGGGACATCGGCGAGTTCTCCGAACGGATCCTCCTCGAACGCCACGGCCGTTCCCTCGGCGCCGAGGTGCTGAAGGTGGGGCACCACGGCAGCCGCTTCTCGACGATCCCCGCCTTTCTCGCGGCGGTCGCGCCCCGGGTGGCGCTCGTGACCGCCCGCGCCGACCGGAGACGGCGGTTGCCCGACGACGGCGTGCTCGCCCGCCTCCGGTCGCGCGGGGCCGCGGTGTTCCGCACCGACCACGACGGCGCGATCACGGTTCGGGTGGCTCCGGACGGCGGCCTCTCGGTGGAGACCTTCCGGTCCGGGCGCTCGCTCCGGATCCCCTGACAGGCGGTGGAGAAAGTCGCTCGCGCGCCGACGCGGCGCGAAGCGCCGCCGGGGAGGGTTCTCCCTCCCCGCGAAAGGGGGCGGAACGGATCGCGCGAGCGATTCGGGCCGCCATCCGGTGGGGAAAGCGCCCCGCATCCGCCCGGACCATGGGGTTCCCCATCGCTTCGAGGACGGATTCCCATGCTTATCCACAGGCTGCTGACCCGGAGAGCGGCCGCGACGGAGGAAGTCGGGAGATCTCGACCGGAAGCCGACGATCCGCACCGGGCGTTCCGCATCCACCGGCGACGCGCGAGCCGCAGCGCGGTCTCGATGACGACGACGGGGGACGATCCGCAGCGGGCGTTCCGGATCCAGCCGGCCCGCCCGCGGGGACGGAGTCGTCAGCGGTCCGCGAGGTCCCCCGGAGCCCTCATTCCGGGGCCGCGGGCAGGGTGACGAAGACGGTTCCGTCCTCGACGCGCACCGGGTAGGCGGGCACGCAGGACTTCGGGTTCACCGGCGACCGCCCGGAAAGCAGGTCGAACTGCCACAGGTGCCAGGGGCAGCGGACGATCCCGCGCTCGACCCGGCCGAGATGGAGCGGGCCGCCCCGGTGAGGGCAGGTCTCGCCGAGCGCGTACACCCGCCCCTCGCGCAGGAATAGCGCGATGCGGCGCTCGCCGGCGTCCACTGCGGCCGCCCCCGCAGCGCCGAGGTCCGCGAGGCGGCAGACGGCGAGCTCGCGGCTCACGGGGGCTCGCGCTCGCGGCGAAGTCCCACCGGATCGCTCGGCGCGTCGAGGACTTCTCCCCCGGCGTCGCCCGCAGCGGCGGCCACCGCCTCCCGGGACCCGGGGGCGGTGATCGCGATCATCGTGCCCCCGCCGCCGGCGCCGCAGGCCTTCACCGCGAGGGCGCCGGCCCGCCGCAGCGCCTCCTCGAACCGTTCGAGCGTCGGCGTGACGACCGCCTCTCCGAGCGCGCGCCGTCCCTCCCACTCCTGGTCCAGCGCTTCGGCGACCAGGCGGAAGTCCCCGGCGATCAGGGCTTCGCGCATGGCGAGCGCGGCCGCGCCGATCTTCCGCACGCCGCCGAGCGTCTTCGGCTCCCCGGCCCAGATGCGGTGGAGCACGCTGCCGTTCGGGTCCGCCGAGGAGTGCGCCTCGCCGGTGTACGCGAGCACGAACCGCTCGGCGAGCGGGTCGCGGTCCCCGCCGCCCCAGGGCAGCGCCTCCGAGCGGGAGCTCGGCGTCTCCCAGTGATGCGCCCGCGCGCCGCCGAATGCGGCGGCGAGCTGGTCCTGCGCCCCGGTCGGGGTCCGGAGGATGCGGACCTCGGTATCCATCACGATCCGGACCAGTTCGAGCGGGGTCCATCCGGTGCCGCAGACCGCGTTCAGGGCGCCCGCGATCGCGACCCCGAGCGACGACGAGCCGCCGAGGCCCGACCCGGGCGGAACCCGGGTCTCCAGGTGGATCGCGACCGGCCACGGCGGATCGAAGAAGGCGGTGAGCCGGCCGGCGAGCGCGGCGAACGGGTGGGCGAAGAACGGTTCGACCGAATCCGCCTCGAGGTCCAGCCCCTGGCTCGGGTGCGTCACCCGGAACCGCGCCGCCCGCCGCACCGTCGCGCGGGCCCGCCGCCCGATCGCCACATTCACCGTGAGCGCCCGGGGCAGCAGCAGGCCGACCGGCCAGATGTCGAGCGTCCCGCCCGCGAGGTCGATCCGCGTCGGAGCAGAGAAGGAGCAGGGACCCGGGTCCGTCCCGGTCCCGCGCCCGTCCGGCGGCGGGCCTTCCGGCATCACCGGCCGGGGCTCGGGAGCCGGGTCAGAACGAGAGCCCGACCGCCGTCACCCACCGGGTCCTCGCTTCCTCGGCGAAGTCCCGCTGGTACTGGACTTCGAGATGGAGCCGACCGACCTCGAACCCGCCGAAACCCATGCCCGAGGCCACTGCTTCCTCCGCGGATTCGCCGCCGACGCGCGTGGCCACCCCGCCGCCGGCTCCGGCATAGACCCGGAATCCGGGCGTCGGCAGCATGCTCCCCCGCGCCCGGAGGTAGCTGCGCACCGGGAACTGCCGGCCCGAGTCACCCTCGGTGATTCCGGACCCGGTCTGTCCGATGACCCCGACGGCGATCGGCAGCGCCGGGAAGGAGAAGTCGTACCCGATCCCCAGACTCCATTCGTTCGAGGCCCGGTCGCGCGCCGAACTCGATCCGATCTGCGCGAACGGTCGCCCGAGCGCGGGACCGGCGACGAACGCGGATCCGGCCCCGGCCAGGAGCAGCGTCCGCAGGAGGCGACCCCGCCGGCGAGTCCGCATCCGCCGAGTATATTGACCGGCTGTGGAGAGAGTCCCTCGCGCGCCGACGCGGCGCGAAGCGCCGCCGGGGAGGGGCCTCCCTCCC
>CAYGAO010000023.1:0-21292 GCA_964347715.1 uncultured Acidobacteriota bacterium | reverse complement strand
TCGGGCCGCCACCCGGTGGGGAAAGCGCCCCGCATCCGCCCGGACGATGGGGTTCGCCATCTCGTCGAGGACGGATTCCCATGCGGGGCGCTTTATCCACAGGCTGCCAAGGAACTCGTGAGTCAGGAACCCCGGTCCCCGGAGCCGCCCCGTCGCGTCGTCGTCGTCGGCAGCGGACCCGCGGGTTACACGGCGGCGCTCTACGCCGCCCGCGCCGAGCTGAAGCCCCTCGTGCTCGCCGGTTCGGGGACGGATCCGGCAGTCGGGCTCCCCGGCGGCCAGCTCATGCTCACCACCGAGGTCGAGAACTATCCGGGGTTCCCCGAGGGGATCACCGGCCACGAGATGATGGATCTCTTCCGCCGCCAGGCGGAGCGCTTCGGGGCCGAAGTCCGCCATCTGGACGCGACCGCGGTGGATCTCTCGGCGCGCCCGTTCGCGGTGTCGGCGGGCGGCGAGCGGGTCTCCACCGAGTCGCTCATCGTCGCCACCGGCGCCCGCGCCCGCTGGCTCGGCCTCCCCTCCGAACAGCGGTTCCTGAACCGCGGCGTATCGGCGTGCGCGACCTGCGACGGCGCGCTCTACCGCGGGAAGGCGATGGCGGTCGTCGGTGGCGGCGACACCGCCATGGAGGAAGCCCTCTTCCTCACCCGCTTCGCCTCGGTCGTCCGGGTGATCCACCGCCGCGACGAACTGCGCGCCTCGAAGGTCATGGCGCAGCGCGCGCTCGAACATCCCGGGATCCGTTTCGTCTGGAATTCGGTCGTCGAGGAAGTCCTCGGCGACGACGACGGCGTCGTCGGGCTCCGCCTGCGCAACTCGAAGACCGGCGACGAGTCCCGGCTCGAGGTCGGGGCCCTCTTCATCGCGATCGGCCATGTGCCGAACACCGAGATCTTCGCCTCGGCGCTCGATCTCGATGCGAACGGCTACATCGCCGTCGAGCCGGGGACCACGAGGACCTCGGTGGAGGGGGTGTTCGCCTGCGGGGATGTGATGGATGCGACCTATCGGCAGGCGGTCACCGCGGCGGGAACCGGCTGCATGGCCGCGATCGCCTGCGAGCGCTGGCTCTCCGGGAACGAGTCCCGAAGCGGCGCCTCGGCGTTCGTTCCCGCCGTGGAGGTTCCGGCATGAGCCGTCGCATTCGACTCGACCCGCTCCCCTGGGTCGTTCTCCCGTTCCTGGCGGGGACCTTCGGCGCCGGGGCGTCCGGAGCGCCGCCGCCCCCGGAAGCTTCGCAGCGGCGCGGCGTCCTCGACGAACCGCCTCCCGATGTGGAGCTCCCCGACCTCGACGGCAACCTCGTCTCGCTCCGGGGTTTCGCGGGGAAGATCGTGATCTACGACTTCTGGGCGGTCTGGTGCGGCCCCTGCGAGGAGTCGCTCCCGTTCTTCCAGGACCTCGAGGACCGCTACCGGGAGGACGGCCTCGTCGTCATCGGCCTCCATGTGGACGACCAGATGCCGCCCCCCGACGAGGTGCGCGCCTTCGTCGAGGAGCGGGGCGTCCGCTACCGGAACCTGCTCTCCACGGTCGAGGCGGACGAGGCGTTCCGCGTCTTCGCCATGCCGACGACCTACATCGCCGATCGCGACGGCGTCGTGCGGCTGCGGCACATCGGCTTCAATCCCGCCCGCACTCCCGAACGGCTCGAGCAGGAAGTCCGGGACCTCCTCGGTCTCGAATAGCGCGCGGAGATCCGGGACCCGTTCCTCCGCCGCGCGACCGGGAAGACCGTCCCGGGAAGAGGGTCCAGAACGCGCCGTGCCCGGGCTCGCCGTCGTCGGCACCCAGTGGGGTGACGAGGGGAAGGGGAAGTTCGTGGACCTCCTCGCCCCGCGCTTCGACGCCGTGGTCCGCTTCGGCGGAGGCCACAACGCCGGCCACACGGTCGTGGTGGAAGGCCGGACGGTCGTGCTCCATCTCCTTCCCTCGGCGGTCCTCCACCCCGGAGTCCGGTCCATCGTGGGGAACGGGTGTGTCGTGGACCCGCTCGCCTTCTTCGAGGAGGTCGGGACGCTCGAGGCCGCCGGGCTCGACCCGACCGCCGACCTGCTCCTCTCGGACCGCGCCCACCTCATCCTGCCGGTCCACCGCGAGATCGAGGCGCGCGAGGAGACCCGCCTCGGGGAGCGGCAGATCGGGACCACGAGGCGCGGCATCGGGCCGGCCTACGCGGACAAGGCCGCCCGCCGGGGACTCCGCCTCGGCGACCTGCGCCACCGCTCCTACCGGGACGAGCGGCTCGCCCACCTGATCGGACTGCACGGCGAGGCGCTCGACTGGAGCGCCGGGCGGACGAGACGGGAGATCGCCGAGTCGGCGGCGCTGCTCGACCGGTTCGCCGCGCGCGTCGGGCCGCTGCTCGCCGACACCTCGCTCGTGATCCACCGAGCGCTCGAAGCCGGCCGACAGGTGCTCTTCGAGGGAGCGCAGGCCGCGCTCCTCGACCTGGACTTCGGCACCTACCCCTTCGTGACCTCCTCGACCGCGGTCGCCGGCGGCGCGGCGGTGGGAGCCGGAGTGGGCCCGCGCGCGATCGGCCGGGTGCTCGGGGTGGCGAAGGCCTACCAGACGCGCGTCGGTGGTGGGCCGTTCCCGACCGCCATGGCCCCCGAGACGAACCGCCGGATCCAGGAGCGGGGCCGCGAGTTCGGCGCCTCGACCGGCCGGCCCCGGCGCTGCGGCTGGTTCGACAGCGTCGTCCTGCGCTACGCCCGCCGGGTGAACGGGCTCGACGAGCTCGCGATCACGAAGCTGGATGTCCTCGACGGGCTCGACGAGGTGCGGATCGCGGTGCGCTACCGGCTCGACGGCGACCCGGTGGAGGAACTCCCGGGCGACCACGGCGCGATCGCCCGCTGCGAGCCCGAGTACCGGACGCTGCCCGGATGGAAGCGGCCCACGCGGGGGCAGACCGATCCCGAGCGCCTGCCGGCCCAGGCCCGGCGCTACCTCGACACCCTCGAGGAGCTCTGCCAGGTGCCGGTCACCCTCGTCTCGACCGGGCCCGACCGGGAGAGCTGCTTCGCGCGCCACGAGACCCGGATCCTGCCCCCCCGGGCGCCGGGCCCGGAACGGCGGGGCGCCTGTTAGCAGCCTGTCGACAAGGCGCCCCGCATGGGAATCCGTCCTCGAAGAGATGGGGAACCCGGTCGTCCGGGCGGATGCGGGGCGCTTTCCCCACGGGATGGCGGCCCGCATCGCTGGCGCGATCCGTTCCGCCGTCTTTCGCGGGGAGGGAGGACCCTCCCCGGCGGCGCTTCGCGCCGCGTCGGCGCGCGAGGGACCTCCTCCACAGCCTGTTAGAATTCGCGGTCGCCGCCTCGCGCGCGGGCCGTTAGCTCAGTTGGCAGAGCGCTCGCCTTTTAAGCGAGATGTCGCAGGTTCGATGCCTGCACGGCCTACCTCTTCGGGTCCCCATCGTCTAGAGGCCCAGGACGTCGCCCTTTCACGGCGAAAACACGGGTTCGACTCCCGTTGGGGACACGGATACCGCCGCCCGGGCGCCCTGGCCGGCGTGGTCCCGATCCCGCCTGCGGGTCCCCGGGAGGCAGCGCCTTCGGGAGCGCCTTCCGTCATCGCATGAAGCCCCCCGCCCTCGTCCCGCCACCCGCCCCCCGGCGCCGGGGGTGGGTCCGTTTCGATCCGGACACGGCCGTCGGGTAGCGCCTTGCCCCGCTTCCGGTCGGCCCGCGCCGGCTCCCCCGTTCAGCTCGAGGCGGAGATCCGCGCCTTCTGGAAGGAGCGCCGGGTCTTCGAACGGAGCGTCGCGCGGCGCTCCGGCGCGCCGCCCTGGGTCTGGTACGACGGCCCCCCGACCGCGAACGGCCGGCCCCACAACGGGCATGTGCTCACCCGCGTCTTCAAGGATGTCTTCCCCCGGTTCCAGACGATGCGGGGGCGTCTCGTCGAACGGATCGCCGGCTGGGACACCCACGGCCTTCCCGTCGAGGTCGCGGTGGAGAAGGAACTCGGGATCCACGGGCGTTCCGGAATCGAGGACTACGGGGTGGGGCGCTTCGCGGAGAAGTGCCGGGGGAGCGTCTTCCGCTACATCCGGGAATGGGAGGAGATGACCTCCCGGATCGCGCACTGGGTGGATATGGACCGCGCCTATGTGACCTGCCGTCGCCCCTACATCGAGAGCGTCTGGTGGGCGCTCGCCGAGCTCCACCGGAAGGGGCTCCTCTACCGCGGCGAAAAGGTCGTCTGGTGGTGGGCCCGGGGCGGGACCGCGCTCTCCTCGGCAGAGGTCGGACTCGGCTACCGCGAGGTGGAGGACCCGGCGGTGTACGTGACGCTGCCCCTCGAGGACGACCCCGGCCTCTCGCTCGTGGTCTGGACCACGACCCCCTGGACGCTCCCGTCGAACTGCTACGCGGCGGTCCATCCGGCGGCGGACTATGTGGAGGTCGCGGACGGCGAATCCCGGCGGCTGGTCGTCGCCCGGGCGCTCCGGGACGATCTGGCCGCTCGCCTCGGCCGGCCACTCGAGACGCTCCGCGGCTTCCGGGGCGAGGCGCTCGTCGGCCGCCGCTACCGCCCGCCATTCGACGATTACCGGAAGCGCCACCACGCGCTCCGGGGGCGCCTTCCCGGGGGCGGTTCGGTCCCGGCGTTCTGGCGCGTCCTCGCCGCCGACTTCGTCGAGTTCGACCAGGGAACCGGCCTCGTCCACGAGGCGCCCGCCTTCGGCGAGGTGGACCACGAGCTCCACCGGAAGACCGTCTCCGCCTGCGAGAACGCCGGCGAGATCCCGCTGCTCAACGCCGTCGCCCCGGACGGCCGGTTCACCGCGGACATCCCCTGGCTCGAGGGAAAGTGGGTGAAGGCTGCCGACCGGGAGATCGTTCGCCGCCTGCGCGAAACGGGACGCCTCCTCCATGCCGGGACGATCCGCCACGAGTACCCGTTCTGCTGGCGCGCCGAGCAGGATCCCCTGATCCAGTACGCGCGGCCGGCCTGGTTCATCCGCACGACGGCGAGGAAGCGGCAGGCGCTCGAGAACTCGGCCGCGGTGCGCTGGCTCCCCGACCACATCCGGGAAGGCCGCTTCGGCGACTTCCTCCGGAACAACGTGGACTGGGCGCTCTCCCGCGAGCGCTTCTGGGGCACGCCGCTGAACATCTGGATCAACGACGAGACCGGGCGCCTCGAGACCCCGGGCTCGGTCGCCGAGATCGAGGCGAAGAACCCGGCCGCCTTCGCCGCCTTCGCCGGCGAGCGGGCGCGAAGGCCCGAACTCGACCCCGACCTCATGGTCCACAAGCCCTGGGTGGACGAAGTGTCCTGGACCCGCCCCGGCGAGCCCGGCGTGTACCGCCGGGTTCCCGAGGTCATCGACTGCTGGTTCGACTCGGGCGCGATGCCGTTCGCCCGGTTCGGGTTCCCGCACCGGAACCGCGACCGGTTCCTCGCCTCCTTCCCCGCCGACTTCATCACCGAGGCGATCGACCAGACCCGCGGCTGGTTCTACTCGCTGCTCATGATCTCGACCCTCCTCTTCGACGAGGAGACCTGCGGGCGCCTCGGGATCCCGGTCCCGGACGGCCCCCACCCGTACCGCTCCTGTCTCGTCCTCGGGCATGTGACCGATGCGGAGGGCCGGAAGGAATCCAAGTCGCGCGGCAACTACACGCCGCCCGAGGTGACGCTCGACGAGGTGGGCGCGGACGCCTTCCGCTGGTTCTTCCTCGCGGGCGCGGCTCCCTGGGCGGCGAAGCGGCATTCCCCCGCGAACGTCCGGGCGGCGGCGCGCGAGTTCCCGCTGAAGCTCCGGAACGTGGTCTCCTTCTTCACGATCTACGCCGGGATCGACGGTTTCGACCCCCGGACCGACGAGGGACGCCCGGTCTCCGAGCGCCGGGCGCTAGACCGCTGGATCCTCTCCCATCTCGAGGCCACCACCGCCGAGGTCACGCGGGCGCTCGAGGACCTGAGAGCCGGCGACGCCGGGCGCGCGCTCGCCACCTTCGCCGAGTCGCTCTCGAACTGGTGGCTCCGCCGCAGCCGGCGCCGGTTCTGGGCGTCCGGGCGGAGCGCCGACAAGCTCGACGCCTACCGCACGCTCCACGACACGCTCGTCCGCGTCTCGCGGCTGGCCGCGCCGTTCACTCCGTTCCTCGCCGAGGACATCCACGCGAACCTCGTCGCCGGACCTCCCGGAGAGGAGGCTCCCGAGAGCGTCCACCTGAGCGACTGGCCCGCCGCCCGCTTCCCGCTCGACGAAGCGCTGAACGAGGAGATGGCGGCGATCCGGGAGATCGCCTCGCTCGGGCTCCGGGTGCGGAAGGAGCAGGAGATCCGGGTTCGCCAGCCGCTCGCCGGGGCGCAGGTGGCGGTGGCCGACCCGGAGCTCGGGGCGCGCCTCGCCCCCCACCGCGCCCTGCTCGTCGAGGAACTGAATGTCGGCGAGGTCGGTTTTCGAGAGGATCCCGAGGCGGATCTCGAGATCCTGGTGAAGCCGAACTTCCGCCGCCTCGGTCCGCGGCTCGGTCCGCGGGTGCGGGAGGCGGTGAGGGCGATCGCGGCGCTGCCGGGGAGCGAGGTGCGCGCGCGCCTCCGGGCGGAGGGGCGCCTGACCCTCGACCTCGGGGGCGAGCCGGTGCGGATCGGCGCGGACGATCTCGCGGTCACGACCCGCCCCCGGACGGGGCGCGCCACCGCGTCGAACGCGCTCGCCACGGTGACGCTCGACACCGCGCTGACCCCGGCGCTCCTCGAGGAAGGCCGCTACCGCGAGCTGCTGCACCGGGTGCAAGCCTTCCGGAAGGAGCTCGACCTCCCCTATGTCGCCCGGATCCGGGTCGCGCTCGACGGCGCGGACTCGCTGCTCGCGGTCGCTCGCGAGCGGGAGGCGCACTTCCTCGAGGAGACGCTCGCGGTGGCGCTCGTCGCCGGGCGGCTCCCCGGGGCCGATCTCCGGGTGATCGGGATCGGCGACGAGACCGCGACGCTCTCGCTCGAGGTGGCCGCCGGGTGAGACCGGAAGAGGGGCGTTACTCGGACGCCGCGCTCCGTCTGGCGAGCGCCGATGCGGTCGTCGGCATCCTGGAGCTCGCGGAGCGGCCCGGGATCATCTCGCTCGCCGGCGGGATGCCCGACCCCCGGGTGTTCCGGATCGCCGAGACCCGCGAGGCGATGGACCGGGTGCTCCGGGACCACGCTCCCGAGGCGCTGAACTACTCGCCGAACCCCGGGATCACCCCGCTCCGGGAGTTCCTGGCCGACCGGACCGCCCGGATCGAGGGGATCGCCTGCCATCCCGACGAGATCCTGGTCTCGAGCGGCGGGGTCGAAGGGATTCGGCTCGCGCTCGCGGCGCTCCTGAACCCGGGCGATCCGCTCCTGCTCGAGGACCCCACCTATGTCGGGGTGCTCCACCTCGCCCGCGAGTTCGGCCTGCTTCCGGCTCCGGTGGCGAGCGACGCGGACGGCCTGATCCCCGAGGCCCTCGACGAGGTCGCGGGACGGCTCGCGCGGCGGGGGAAGGCACCCCGCGCGCTCTATGTCGGCCCCTCGTTCCAGAACCCGACCGGACGCACCTGGAGCCTCGCCCGCCGGCGCGCGGTGCTCGAGGTGGCCGAACGCCGGGATCTCGCCGTCCTCGAGGACCACGCCTACGGGGAGCTGCGCTACGACGGCGAGCGGCTGCCCGCGCTCAAGGCGCTCGCTCCCGAGCGGGTCGTCTTCGTCCACACCTTCTCGAAGATCTTCGGCCCGGGCCTCCGGCTCGGCTGGGTGGTCGCCGACGCCGAACTGATCCGGCGCCTCGGGCTCTTCAAGCTCGGGACCGACCAGTGCTCGGGCGCCCTGGTCCAGCGCCTCGCGCTCGCGTACGGCGAAGCCGGGCATCTCGACGCGCAGGTGGAGCGCTCGCGCGGGCTCTACCGCCGGAAGCGCGACCTGATGCTCGCCGCGCTCGACGGGTTCCCGGCGAGGAGCCCGGTGGTCCGACCCGACGGCGGGTTCTTCCTCTGGGTCGAGGTCGGGATCGACACCCGGGAGCTCCTTTGCGCCGGGATCTCGCGCCAGCGCGTCGCCTTCGTCGCCGGGGACTGCTTCTTCGCCGACCCCGAGCGCCGCGCGGCGCGGGAGAGCCTCCGCCTCTCCTTCAGCCAGGCGCCCGAAGGCCGGATCCCCGAGGCGATCCGCCGGCTCGGCGCCGCGGTCCGGGAGGCGGTCCGCCCTCCCCCCGTCTGAAAGGCGGTGGAGAAAGTCCCTCGCGCGCCGACGGGGAGGGTCCTCCCTCCCTGCGAAAGAGGGCGGAACGGATCGCGCAGGCGATTCGGGCCGCCATCCGGTGGGGAGAGCGCCCCGCATTCGCCCGCACGACGGGGTTCCCCACCTCTTCGAGGACGGATTCCCATGCGGGGCGCTCCATCGGGCGGTGGTGAAAGTCCTCCGGGTACAGACGCGGCGCGCAGCGCCGCCGGGAAGGGGTGCGGGGAGGGTCCTCCCTCCCCGCGAGAGACGGTGGGGCGAATCGCGGGAGCGATTCGAGGCTGCTGAGCCGGAAGATGCCGCTGCTCTTCGTCGTCTCCGGCCCCTCGGGGGTCGGGAAGTCCACGCTCCTCCGCCGGCTCGTCCGCCGGCTCGCGGACCTCTCGTTCGTGATCTCGCACACGACCAGGCCGCCGCGGGAGGCCGAGGCGGACGGGGTGGACTACCACTTCGTCAGCGACGAGGCGTTCGACGACCTGATCCGGAAGGGCGCCTTCGTCGAGTGGGCGGTGGTCCACGGGCGACGCTACGGTACGAGTGCGAGGGCGCTCGAAAGCGACGGCGCCCGGGACCTCCTGATCGAAGTGGATGTCCAGGGCGCCGAAGCGCTGCGCGCCCGGATCCCCGAAGCGGTCACCGTGTTCATCGAACCACCCGCCTTCGCCGACCTCGAGGCGCGCCTCGTGGACCGCGGCCGGGACCCGGCGCCCGAAGTCGCGCGCCGCCTCGAGACGGCGCGGAGCGAGATCGGCCGGGCCTCCCGCTACGACCACCGCGTCGTGAACGACGACCCGGACGAGGCCGTCCGCGAGCTCGCCCGCCTGATCGAGCGGGTTCGGCGGAGCGCCCGGTGACGAGAGAAGCCGCCCCCCGGGGCCGCCCGAAGGTCGTCCTCGGCGTCACCGGGTGCATCGGCGCCTACAAGACCCCGGACCTCGTCCGCGCCCTCCGGAAGCGGGACCTTCGCGTCCAGGTGATCCTGACCCGGTCGGCCCGCGAGTTCGTCTCGCCGCTCAGCCTGCGGACGGTCTCCGAAGAACCGGTTCTCGGCCCCCTCGTGGACGATGCGGGCGGACCGGGGACCGCCGGGGGCGGCGGCGCGGGGGACGGCATCCGGCACATCTCGCTCACCGGGGAGACGGATCTCTTCCTCGTGGCCCCGGCGACCGCCCACGCGATCGCGCGTCTCGCGCTGGGCCTCGCCGACGACTTCCTGACCACCTTCGCCCTCGCGGTGCGGGCTCCGCTCCTGATCGCCCCGGCGATGAACACGAACATGCTCGAGCACCCGGCGACCCGGGCCCACCTGGCGACGCTCGTTTCGCGGGGCGCCCGGGTCGTCGAGCCCGGCTCCGGGGAACTCGCCTGCGGCTGGCTCGGCCCGGGCCGTCTCGCCGAGCTCCCGGATCTGGTGGCGGCGGTCGAGGGCGCGCTGGCGGGGGGCCGGCCGGCGTCGGATCTCGCCGGCCGCCGGGTGGTGATCGCTGCCGGGCCGACGCGCGAACCGCTCGACCCGGTGCGTTACCTCACGAACCGTTCGTCGGGCCGGATGGGCTTCGAGCTCGCGCGGGAAGCGCGCGCTCGAGGGGCGACGGTCACCCTGGTCCTCGGCCCGACGCCGCTCGAACCGCCGCCGGGGGTCGAGCAGGTCCGGGTCGAGACCGCGCTCGAGATGGAGGCGGCGGTCGGAGCGGCAGCCGCGGGATGCGACGCCCTGGTGATGGCCGCCGCGGTGGCGGACTTCCGTCCCGAGCGCGTTTCCCCCGGGAAACTGAAGCCGGGCGGGAGGGCGGCGAGCCTCGCGCTCGTCCCGAACCCGGACATCCTCGCCGGGCTCGGCGCCGCCCGCCTCCGGGGGGCTGCCGCCGGGCCGCGGGTGCTCGTCGGCTTCGCCGCCGAGACCGGCGATCCGGAAGCCGAGGCGATCCGCAAGCTCGGCCGGAAGGCGTGTGATCTCGTCGTGGGGAACCGGGTCGGGAGAGGCCGCGTGTTCGACTCGGACCGGACCGAGGCGGTGCTCGTCGAGCGGATGGAGGAGGGTGCTCCCGCGGTCACCCGCCGGGCCCCGGAGACGAAACGCGAACTCGCCGCCGCGGTCTGGTCCGCGGTGGCGCGAAGGCTCGGGCCCTCGGGATCATGACCCCCGCGAGAACGGGCCGCGCGTTCTCCCGCGACGAGGTCCGCGCCCAGCTCGCCGCGCGCCTCCGCCTCCTCCGCGGCTTCACCGACATTCCTCCGGCACTCCCCGGCGCCGGCCGGCCGGTCGGCCCGTCCACCGGATCTCCGACCGGGCCGCCCGCCGAATCCCTCGCCGCGATCCGCCGCGACCTCGGCGACTGCACCCGCTGCCGCCTCGCCGAGGGGCGGCAGACCATCGTCTTCGGCGTGGGCCCGGAGAACGCCGAGATCCTGTTCATCGGCGAGGCGCCGGGCGCCGCCGAAGACCGGAAGGGCGAACCCTTCGTGGGCCGTGCCGGGCGGCTCCTCGACGAGATGATCGAGAAGTGCTTCGGCCGGCGTCGCGAGCAGGTTTACATCGCGAACATCGTGAAGTGCCGGCCGCCGGGGAACCGGGACCCCCGGCCCGACGAGACCGCCGCGTGCCGCCCGTTCCTCGAACGCCAGATCGCTTCGATCCGCCCCGGAGTGATCTGCCTCCTCGGAAGCGTCGCGGTGCGGACGCTCTTCCCGGAGGTTCGCGGCATCCGGGCCGCCCGCGGCGCTCTCCGAGAGTTCGCCGGGGTCCCCGTGGTCGCGACCTATCACCCGGCCTACCTGCTCCGGGCTGCCGGGAAGCAGCGTGGCGAGCTGCAGCGCGAGGTTGCCGCCGACGCCCGCGCGGCGCTCGCCGTCGTCGACCGGCGGCGTCCGGGCAGGAGTCGGACCGCGCGGTGACGCGGCGCTCCGCCGTCGAGGTGGCGGTGCCGCGCCCGCTGCCGGGGGCCTTCACCTACGGGGTGCCGGACGCCCTCCTCGCCCCCGGCGAGAGCACCCTCCCGCCGGGCGCGCGGGTTCGGGTTCCCTTCGGGCCCAGCCGACTGACCGGGGTCGTCCTCGGGCCCGCTCCGCTCCCCGGGACGGCGACGGAAACCCCGACCGCAGCGGACGGGGGCCCGACGACCGGGAACGCGACGACCGGGAACGCGACGACCGGGAACGCGATGGGCGGGGGCCCGACGGGCGGGAACGCGACGGGCGGGAGCCCGACGACCGGGAACGCGACGACCGGGAACGCGACGACCGGGAACGCGATGGGCGGGAGCCCGACGGGCGGGAACGCGACGGGCGGGAACGCGACGGGCGGGAGCCCGACGACCGGGGACTCGGCGACCGGAAACCCGAGGCCCGGAACACCGGGGACCGCGAACCGGGAGGCAGCCGGCCCGAAGCCCCGGAGATTGAAGCCGGTCGCCGAGCGGTTCGACGACCCGCTCCCTCCGCTTCCGGAGAGCCTCCTCGAACTCGGTCGTCAGCTCGCCGAACAGACCGTCTGCCCGCTCGGGATCGTGCTCCGCGCGATGCTCCCGGCGGAGACGGCTCCCGGGGGCCGCCTGGTGCGGACGGCGGCGATCACCCCCGAGGGGGCGGCCCGCCTCGGCGCTCCCGACCCGGACCCGAAGCGGCCGCTGCCCCGACTCCGGGACGACGAACGCCGCATCCTCACGCTCCTCGCCGTCTCGGACGGCGCCGTCCCGCTCGTCCGCATCCGCCGCGAACTCGGCCTTCCACCGGGGCGGAGGTTCGCCCGGCTCGCCCGCGAGGGTCTCCTGACGCTCGGGGCCGAGCGGCTGACCGCGGAGGCCTCCGAGCCGGAGCCGACCCGCGAGCGCTCCCGCCCCCCGCAGCTCACCGCCGCCCAGCGCGCCGCCGCCGAAACGCTCCGAAACGCGGTCGTCAGGCGCTGCTTCGCCCCCTTCCTTCTCGACGGGGTCACCGGGAGCGGGAAGACCGAGGTCTATTTCCAGGCCGTCGCCGCCTGCCTGGAAGAAGGCCGCCGGGTGCTCCTGCTGGTCCCCGAGATCGCCCTCGTCGCGCGGCTCGAGCAATTGCTCCGGGAACGCTTCGGCCCCGGACTCGCGGTCTTGCACAGCGGCCTCGCCGCCGCCGCGCGCCGCACCGCCTTCTGGCGGATCCGCCGGGGCGACGCCCGGATCGTGCTGGGGGCCCGCTCGGCGATCCTCGCTCCGGTCGCGGACCTCGGCCTCGTGATCCTCGACGAGGAACACGACGGCGCCTACAAGCAGGACGACGCCCCCCGCTACCATGCCCGCCGGGCCGCCTGGCTCCGGGCGCGGTCCGACCGCGCGGTCCTGGTCCTCGGTTCGGCGACACCGTCGCTCGAGGCGGCGCACGCCGCCGCCTCGGGAGCGATGACCCGGCTCCATCTCCCCTCCCGAACCCCAGGCCGCGAGCTTCCCGAAGTCGAGATGGTGGACATGCGCCCGCTCCTGCGGGAGCACCATCGGGAACCGGCCCGCCGGGGGCCGCTCGTCCTCGCTCCGGTGCTCGCCCGGGCGCTGGAAACCACGCTCGCCGCCGGCCAGCAGGCGCTCGTCCTCCTGAACCGGCGCGGATACGGCGGCCGCCTCGCGTGTCTCTGCTGCGGCGAGATCGCCGAATGCCCGCGCTGCCGCCTCGCGCTCACGCTCCACCGCCGGGGCCACCTCGCCGTCTGCCACGCTTGCGGGTTCGGCCGCGAGCCTCCGGCGGCGTGCCCCGGTTGCGGCGGCGAGGTGCTGCGCGCCGAGGGGTTCGGGACCGAACGCGTCCAGGAAGAGGTGGAGCGGCTCCTGCCGGGCGTCCGGGTGGAGCGGTTCGACCGGGACACGACGCGCTCCCGAGGCGCCCACGCCCGCGCTCTCGACGACTTCCGTCGCGGCGAGATCGGGGTGCTCGTCGGCACCCAGATGATCGCCAAGGGCCACGACTTTCCGGCGGTGACCCTCGTCGGCGTGGTCGCCGCGGACGGTGGGCTCGGCGTCCCCGACTTTCGCGCCGCCGAGCGCACCTTCCAGCTGCTGACCCAGGTCGCGGGACGCGCCGGGCGCGGGGATATCCCCGGCCGGGTGCTCATCCAGACGCTGAACCCCGACCACTACGCCGTGGCTGCCGCCGCCCGTCAGGACTACCCCGCCTTCGAGGCCGCCGAGCGCGAGATGCGGCGCCGCTTCCGCTATCCGCCGTTCGTCCGCCTCACGAGCCTGATCGTCACCGCGCGCCGCCCGGCGCAGGCGGAAGCCGCCGCCACCCGGGTCGCGGACGCCTTTCGCACGCCGGACACTCCGGAGACGATCGAGGTCATCGGGCCGGCGCCGGCCCCCAGGCCCCACGCCCACGAACTCTGCCGCTGGCAGATCCTGTTGAAGACCGACGCCCGGACTCATCCCGCGCTGCGACGCCGGCTCCTCGGCCTCCTCGCGGTCCCGGGTCTCGCCCGCCAGCTCACGGTGGACGGCGATCCCTGAGACACCCGGCCGGAGGCGCCGGAACCCGGTTCGGGACGCCCTCGCCCGTCCGCCGTCCTCGCGGCGCCCGGGCGGCGCCTGGACGGGCGTGGAAAGACCGGGTTCGCGACCCGCGCGCGAGGCGGTCGGCGGGCGTCCGGGTGGCATCGGGAGGGGGAGGGGAACGCCGCTCGGGAGGCCCTCCGCGTCCGCCGTCCCCGCCCCGTCCGGGCGCCGCCGGGAGGGTCGCGGAGGAAGCCCGGTTCGGGACGCCCGCGCGGAATCGCCTTCCCCCGCGGATCCGTTTCCACGGCGGGTATGATCGGAAAAGGGGGGGCGAGCGCAGCATGGTGAAGGCGGATCTCGTGGCCCGGAGCGCGGCCGAGGCCGACTTGCCCCCGAGCGTGGCGCGGAGCGCGGTGGAGGCGCTTCTGGATGCGGTGGCCGGCGCCCTCGCGCGCGGAGATCGGGTCGTGCTCCGCCGGTTCGGGGTCTTCTTCGTGACCCCGCGCCGGACCGGGATGGCGCGGAATCCCCGGACCGGGGAGGCCGTGCGGGTGCCACCCGGGCGGGTCGTCCGCTTCCGTCCCGGGCAGTACCTGCGCGGAATCCGCTGACCCGGACCGCTCCGTCTCGCGTTTCCCCGGGCTGGCGGCGCCGTGAGGCTGGTGACGCTCTTCGGGCGGCCGAATGTCGGGAAATCCACGCTCTTCAACCGGATCGTCGGGGGCCGCCCGGCGATCGTCCACCGGCGACCGGGCTCGACCCGCGACGGGCGGATCGAGCCCGTCGTCTGGCGCGGCGCCACCTTCCGCCTCCAGGACACCGGCGGGGCCGGCCCTCCAGGCGCCTCGCCGTTCGCCCGCGAGATCCGCGGCCTCGCCGAGACCGCCGCGGCCCGGAGCGATGCCGTCGTCTTCGTGGCGGATGCCCGAGCCGGACTCACCCCCGCCGACGAGGACCTCGCCGATGCCCTGCGACGCCGGCGCCAGGGGCCGCCGGTGATCCTCGCGGTGAACAAGGCCGAGGGCCGGAACGAAGCGGCCGCCGCGGAATTCCACGCCCTCGGGCTCGGCGCTCCGCTTCCGGTCTCCGCCGAACACGGGCTCGGCGTCGCCGAGCTGCTCGACCTGCTCGTCGAGACCCTCGCGGCGGCCCCGGACGATACGGAAGAGTCGTCCCCCGACGAGGATGCGGGACTTCGGGTCGCGATCGTCGGGCGGGCGAATGTCGGCAAGTCGACCCTGCTGAACCGTTTCGCCGGCTACGAACGCGCGCTCGTCTCCGAGGTCGCCGGTACGACGCGGGACCCGGTGGACGAACGGATCGTCGTCGGGGAGCGGCCGGTGCTCCTTCTGGACACCGCGGGGATCCGGAGGCGGCTCGCGCCGCGCCCCGGGTTCGAGGACGCCGACGTTCTCGCGGTGCTGCTCGCCAGGAAGGCGATCCGTCGCGCCCGCGTGGCGCTCCTCGTCGTGGACGCGCTCGAGGGGCCCACCACCCGGGACGCCCAGATCGGCCGCGCCGTGGAGGAGGCCGGCTGCGCGGTGGTGGTGCTCGCGAATCGCTGGGACCTCGTGACCGGGCGGAGCGCCCGCTGGCAGGCGCTGCGGCAGGAGACGAAGGAGCGTCTCCGTCATCTCCGCCACGCCCCGTTGCTCCGGATCTCGGCGCTGACGGGGCAGGGGACCGCCGCGGTCTGGAAGTCCGTCTTCCGGGTCTCGGCCCAGGCCGTTCGGAGAATCCCCACCCCCGAGGTGAACCGCTTCCTCGCCGGCTGCTCCGAACGCTTCGCCCCCCGCTCGCGGACCGGCCGGGAAGTCCGGCTGCTCTACGGTTACCAGGCGGGAGTCGCGCCGCCGCGGTTTCGCGTCTTCACGAACTGTCGCCCCCGGGACCTCCTGCCGTCGTATCCGCGCTTCCTCGTCGGGGAGCTGCGCCGCCGCTACGGCTTCGCCGGGACGCCGCTCCGTCTCGAACTCGAGCTCCGGAAGCGATCGGCGCAGAAGTCGGCCTTGCCGTAGAATCCGGATGGACGCCGGGATGAGCGCGAGGCGGGACGACCAGTGACGAAGGCGGATCTGGTGGCCGCAGTCCACGGGTCGCACGGCGGCGTTTCCCGTGCCGAAGCGCTCCGGATCGTGGACACGCTCTTCGATCGGGTCCGGGAAGTCCTCGTCGGGCAGGGCGTGCTCCGCATCGCCGACTTCGGCACGCTCGAGGTGCGGCGGCGCGGCCGCGGCCGGGTTCCGGTCTTCCGTCCCGCCCGCTCGCTCCGGGAGAGCCTCGAAGCGCCCGGCTCCGGGAGCGGCAGGTGACGAAGGTCGCCGGCCCGGGCGAGCCGCTCCGGATTCCGAACAAGCTCTACTTCAAGATCGGCGAGGTCAGCGAGATCACCGGGGCCCAGCCCTATGTGCTGCGCCACTGGGAGATGCACTTTCCGACGCTCAACCCGAAGAAGAACGGGGCCGGCCAGCGCCTCTATCGCCGGGAAGACATCGAGATGGTGCGGAAGATCCAGCACCTGCTCCATGTGGACGGGTTCACCACCGCCGGCGCCGTCCGGAAGCTCGAGGAGAAGCGGAAGCAGAACCGGACGCGGAGCGGCGCCCCGAGAGCGGGATCGCCCCCGCGCGCCGCGTCCGGGGCGTCAGCGTCCTCCGGATCTCCGGACGCCTCGGCGACGCCCGCCACCTCCCGACCCACGGAGTCACGAGGATCGGCTGGCTCGTCGCCGGTGCTCGCGGCGCTCCGTCGGGTCGAGGAAGCGCTCGACCTGATGAAGCGGAACGACGCCCGTCTCCGTCGCCTGAAAGGGCACGGAGAACCCGGCGCCCCCGTTTAGAATCCGTCCCGACTCGAAGTCGGGACGTGGCGCAGTCTGGTAGCGCACTTGCTTGGGGTGCAAGTGGTCGTCGGTTCAAATCCGGCCGTCCCGACCAGGCAGATCGACGGGGCGGATCGCGCGGGCGACAAGGGCGCGGGACGTGTCGCAGAACTCCGTCGCCCGCCGGCGCGAACCCCCGGCGGCCCGCGAACCGGTCACCCGTTCCCGGGCGTTCGGCAGCGTCGCCGTTTCCGTTGGCGGGCGGATCCGGTCGGGTGTTTCCGAGTGTTCGGCAGGGCCGGGTTTCCGTTGGCGGGCGCCCCGGTCAACGGCTCTCTGACCGGGAGAGCGCCGCCCTCCGGGTGCCGGCGCGCTCGACGAGATCCTCGAAGATGTGCTGATCCACTCCGTGTTCCATCCGCTCCGGATGCCACTGGACGGCGAGCGCGAACCAACCGTCCGCTTCCGGCCCGGCCCCGTCCGGGTCGCCGCCATCGTCGCCGCGGTACTCGAGCCCCTCGATCGTTCCGTCGGGGGCGTGCGCGACCGCGACGAGCCCGTCGCCGAGCCGTTCCACCGCCTGATGGTGGATGCTGTTCACCCCGCGCTCGGTGACGCCGAGGATGCGCCCGAGGCGGCTTCCGGGCACGATCGTCACCGGGTGGCGGTAGGCCACCGCATGTTCGGGAGTGTCCGGTATCGGCGGGTGGTTCGGGCGCTCGGAGATGTCCTGCTCGAGCGTGCCCCCGAGCGCGAGGTTCAGCGCCTGCATCCCCCGGCAGATCCCCACCAGCGGGACCCCGGCCTCCCGCGCGGCCACCGTGAGCGCGATGTCCCAGGCGTCCTCTTCGGGATCGATGTCCGAACTGACTCCCTCGTCGGCGGTCGTGTAACAGGACGGCGCGAAGTCGCCGCCGCCGGTGAGGAGCAGCCCGTCGAGCGACCGAACGGTCTCGGGGGCGGCGCTCAGGGGCGCCGGAGGCAGGATGAACGGCAGCCCGCCAGCCCGCCGGACCCCGTCCACATACTCCTCGGCGAGCGTGAAGAGATCTTCGGGATCCCCGACCAGCGTGCGCACCGCGCGCTTCCAGGAAGTGATCCCGATCCGCGGCCGGTCGGGGAACGGGCCGACGCTCATCGGGACGCCACCTCTCCCGGCGGGCGGATCCCGCGGAACTCCCAGTCGCCGCCGAGCGCGGTCGAGCGCACTTCCTCGGACTCGGTCGGCTGCGCCCCGTAGCCGCGAGGGATCGCTGCCTCCCCCTCCACCACCGGGTTGTGAAGCCGTCCGAGGCCCTCGACCTCGACCGCGACCTCATCGCCGGGGGCGACCGGGCGCGAGCCGGCCGGGGTGCCGGTGAAGACGAGGTCCCCGGGGAGCAGCGTGTGCGTCCGGGAGAGATCCGCGACCAGGTAGTGCGGATCCCACCGCATCTCGTCGGTGTTCCCCGACTGGCGCACCTCGCCGTTCACCAGCGTGCGGATCGTCCGCCCCCGGAAGTCCCAGGCGCGGCCGGCCGGGTCGAGCACCGGACAGAGCGTGTCGGCGCCCTTCACCCGCAGCATCGAGCCGGCGTCCGTGTCCCGGAAATCGTGGAGGCCGAAATCGTTCCCGACGGTGTAACCGGCGACGAACCGTCCCGCGTCCTCGGGCTCGATCCCCCGGCAGCGCTCCCCGATCACCGCGACGATCTCGCCCTCGTAGTTCAGGTACCGGCACCCCGGCGGCCGGACCACCGGCTCGCCGTTCCCGATGAGCGCGTTCGGCGGCTTCAGGAAGTAGGTCGGCGCGTCGGGAAGCCGCGCTCCGAACTCCTCGACCCGGCTCCGGTAGTTGAGATGGACGCAGACGATCTTGCCGGGCGCCATCGCGGATTCGGCCATCCTATCAGCCCGCGGAAAGAGTCCCCCGCATCCGCACCGCTGCGGGAAGGGAACCGGAATCCGCCCCGATTCGGGGATGCGGGGCACTCTTCCCACGGGCCGGTGGGTCGAATCGCTTCCGCGATTCGCCCCGCCGTCTTTCGCGGGGAGGGAGGACCCTCTCCGCACCCCTCCCCGGCGGCGCTTCGCGCCGCGTCGGCGCGCGAGGGACTTTCTCCACCGTCTGCCATTCGGTCGCCGGGAGCGTCCCGTAAACTGGAACGAGTGACGAAGGATCGCCAGGCCGGCTCTCCCTGGGACGCGATCGTGTCCCACGACACCTATACCCGGGGAGTCCCCTGGGACCTCTTCGCCCGGATGCGCGCGGAGGGCTCCCCGTGCCGGGTCGAGGAACCTGACGGCGCCGGGTTCTGGGCGCTCACCCGCTACGCGCAGGTCTTCGCGGCGGGATCGAACCCGAGGGACTTCTCCAGCGAGCGCGGCATCCGGCTCGAGGAGCTCGACGAGGAAGAGCTCGCCGCCCGGAGAACGATGATGGAGTACGACGGGGCCGGGCACACGCGGCTCCGCCGGCTGGTCGGCGCGGGGTTCTCCCGCCGGTCCATCGCCGGGCGCGAAGACTCGGTGCGCGAACTCGCCGCCGGGGTCCTCGACCGGGCGCTCGAACGCGGCGCCCTCGACTTCGTCGAGCAGGTGAGCCGCGAGCTCCCGATCCGGATGCTCTGCCGGATCCTCGGCGTCCCGGAGAGCGACGCCGGCGAACTCGTCGAGTGGGGGGACGCGCTGATCGCCAACGCCGACCCCGAGTTCTCGCTGGCGGTGGTGGACCGGGAGGACACGGAGGCCTTTCGCCTGCTGCCGTTCCGCAGCCCGGCGGCGCTCCGGGTCTTCGAGTACGCGAGCGAACTGCGCCGGGAGCGTCTCCGGCGTCCGGCCGCCGATGTCGTCTCGGGAATGCTCGCCGCCGACGCTCGGGGCGAGCCGCTGACCGAGCTCGAATTCCAGAACTTCTTCCTGCTCCTGATCGTCGCCGGGAACGAGACCACCCGCCACACGATCTCGCTCGGCCTGCTCGCGCTGCTCGAACACCCAGCCGCCTTCGCCGCGCTCGGCGCGGCGCCGGGCGCCCGCGCGCTCTTCGAGTCCGCGACCGAGGAGATCCTGCGCTACACCTCGGTCACGATGCACTTCCGCCGGACGCTCACCCGCGACCTCGACTTCGGCGGCGCGCCGATGCGCGCTGGCGACAAGGCCGTCCTCTGGTACATCGCCGCGAACCGGGACCCGGAGGTCTTTCCCGATCCCGACCAGTTCGACATCGAGCGCAGCCCGAATCCCCACCTCGCGTTCGGGGTGGGCCGGCACTTCTGCCTCGGCGCCTGGCTCGCCCGGCTCGAGGTCCGGGTCACGCTCGAAGAGCTCTTCCGCCGCGTCCGGAAGGTCGAGCTCGTCGGGCCGCCGGAGCGCCTCCGCTCGAACTTCATCCACGGGGTGAAGCACCTTCCCGTCCGACTGGTCCCCCGCTGATCCGCCATGGTCTGTCCGCCGGCGCCCCGAGTGAGCCGCCGGCGCGGCGGATCGGCGGAGAGAGCGCCGGGGACCGGACCGGTTCGCCCTTCCCGGAGCACCGTTTACGAGCGTCGTCGGTACGCGATCACCACGGTCGCGCGGGCGAAGCAGGTTGCGCAGGAGCACTGGGCGGGGCTCGAACTCGACGGACTCGATCCCGGCTTCGGTCTTCCCGAAGTCGATGACCGGTACCATGTCTGGCGAGTACCGATCGTCCGTGGAGCCCGGCGCCTCGGGGAGATCGTCGTGGACGCGAAGACCGGGGCAGTGCAGCGGGACCGCTCGACCGACCCTCGGGTCTTCCGGGCCCGATGGAACGGCCTCGGCGACGAAGAACCGGGTCGGCGGGCTTCCGGATCCGTGATCGCGCGCTCGGAGCTGCAGAACTCGATCCTGCTCGGAGACTCCGAAAGGACGCTGGCAGAACTTCCCGCGGAGTCCGTGGACCTCGTCTTCACCAGTCCGCCGTACTTCAACGCGAGGCCCGACTACACGGAATACGAGGCGTACGCCGAGTACCTGGCGAAGACGGGACGGATCATCGGGCAGTGCCACCGGCTGCTCGCCGAAGGCCGCTTCTTCGTCATCAATGTCGCGCCGGTTCTCCTGCGGCGCTCGGATCGCAGCCGTTCGTCCCGCCGGCTCGCGGTCCCGTTCGACCTCCATTCGGTCATCGCGCAGCAGGAATTCGACTTCATCGACGACATCATCTGGGAGAAACCCGCAGGCGCCGGGTGGGCCACCGGTCGCGGTCGCCGGTTCGCGGCGGACCGGCATCCGCTCCAGTACAAGGCGGTTCCCGTGACCGAGTACGTTCTCGTGTACCGGAAGCGCACGGAGCGACTGATCGACTGGAACATACGATGCCATCCGGACCCGGAGGCCGTTCGGGCGTCGCGTATCGGCGACGACTACGAGCGGACGAACGTCTGGAAGATCGCGCCCGCCTCGTCGAGCGAACATCCGGCCGTCTTCCCCCGGGCGCTCGCGGATCGGGTCGTGCGGTACTACTCCTTCGAGGGAGATGTCGTGCTCGATCCCTTCGCCGGAATCGGGACCGTGGGAGAATCCTGCGCGGCCCACGGCCGACGGTTCGTCCTCGCCGAGATCTCCCCGGAGTACATGGAAGTGATCCGGCAGAGGATTCCGAAGTGGTTGGGACCGGCTGCCGACGCCGTCCACTGCGTCCATACTCCGCCGATACGGGCTCGCCGGCTCTTCTGAACCGGTCGCTCCGTGCCGATCCTGGAGTCCTTCCCTGACAGGCTGTGGAGAAAGTCGCTGGCGCGCCGACGCGGCGCGAAGCGCCGCCGGGGAGGGGTGCGGGGAGGGTCCTCCC
>CAYGAO010000022.1:0-21497 GCA_964347715.1 uncultured Acidobacteriota bacterium | reverse complement strand
AGGGGCGATTACACGAAAACCCCGGTATCTCTTGACGAAACTCGCTCCCGACTCGCCCACGAACTCACTGATCAAGGGGATCCATCCGAACGGCGGTCGGGCCTGCTCCTCGCACAGGAAACCGGGGCGCTCCCGGCGACGAGTTCCTCGACGAGCGGCTCGCACTCGTCGTTCGCCAGCCATTCGAGGATCTCGAAAGTCGAGCCCGTCCCGAAGATGGAGGTCCGGCGCCCGTTCGCGGAGCAACGCGATGATCTCGGGAAAGGACTCGCCGAGTGGCGGGGCGTCGGTGATTCCGTGATCGCGCGCGGCCGCCGGCCGCCGCCGAGAGGGCATTCTGGTCGCCTCGCCCGGCGCCGGGGTCGAGCAGCTCGTGGCCGGTGTCGGCCATACTGTCGCCGGCGGCCAGGACGAGCGGGGTGATCCCGCTCGTTGCGCTCGAGGAGGAGCGCCACTGCCGGCCCGTTCCACCGGTGGATCGCGTGGAGGAGGGGCGTTCATCCGTTCTCCCGGTCGCGGAACTGCCGGTCCGCTCCGGTGTCGAGCAGCGCGGTCAGTATCCGGAGGCCCGGGCGGCGCGCAGCGAGATCCCGTCCGGCTCGGCGGCGGCGGGTTCGATGGGCGTGACGGCCGCCGCGAGCTGCCGGCGGCGACTGTCGCGCCGAGGGCGGTGAGACCGATCTCCCGGGAGCCGGCGCCGAGCCCCGGGGCCGTCGCGAGGACGAGGCGGCGGGGCGGGAGGGGCATCGGGCGCTGGACCTCGGCCCGCTCCGAAACAAGCGGCGGAGACCGCGGTTCGTCGCCCCGCGGCGGCCGAAACGGCGTTCCGGAACGCGCCGCGCGTGGTACCGTCCGGTGCCGTTGGAGCCCCGAGCCGCCGCTTCTCGCCGTCCGTTCGATGCGGTGGACGACCGGGCGATCGCCGCGCTCCGGGGGCTCGCGATCGACGCCGTCGAGCGGGCGAACTCCGGCCATCCCGGACTCCCGCTGGGCGCTGCGCCGATGGCGTGGGTGCTCTGGAGTCGGCGCCTCCGGCACTGTCCCGGAGATCCCGACTGGCCCGACCGGGACCGGTTCGTCCTGTCCGCCGGCCACGGCTCGATGCTCCTCTACGGAATCCTGCACCTCGCCGGGTATCCGGTCGGGCTCGACGATCTCCGTCGGTTTCGGCAGTGGGGCAGCCGGACGCCGGGACACCCGGAGAGCTTCCTGACGCCCGGGGTCGAGGCGACGACGGGCCCGCTCGGGCAGGGCGCGGGGAACTCGGTGGGCATGGCGATCGCCGAGCGGGCGCTCCGGGCAGCGTTTCCGGGCCTCGTGGACCACCGGGTGTTCGCGCTCGTTTCCGACGGCGACCTCATGGAGGGGGTCGCCGCCGAGGCCGCCTCGCTCGCCGGGCAACTCGGGCTCGGCCGGCTCGTCTGGCTCTACGACGCGAACGATGTCACCCTCGACGGGCCCGCCTCGCTCTCCTTCTCGGTGGAGGATGTGGCGGCGCGGCACCGCGCCCTCGGCTGGCAGGTCTGGACCGTCGCCGACGGCGACCACGACCTCGCCGGTCTCGACGCGGCGATCTCGGCGGCGGTCGGGGAAGCGGAGCGCCCCTCGCTGATCGTGGTGAAGACGACGATCGGCTACGGCGCCCCGACCAAGGCGGGCGCCTCGGCGGCGCACGGCACGCCGCTCGGCCCCGAGGAGGCCCGCGCCGCCAAGCGCGCCTTCGGCCTCGACCCCGACGAGTCCTTCGTCGTTCCCGACGCGGTTCGCGCGCGCTGCGCCGAGATCGCGAGCGCGGGAGAAGCCGCGCGCCGGGCCTGGCTCGCGAGGGTCGAGGAGGCCCGCCGGTACGACCCGGCGCGGGTCGCCGAGTTCGAACGCCGCCTCCGGAACGAGCTGCCCGCGGGCTGGGATCGCGACCTGCCCTCGTTCGCGCCGGGAGAGCGGCTCGCGACCCGCGAGGCGTCCGGGCGGGTGATGAACCGCGTGGCCGCGAGGGTTCCGGAGTTCTTCGGCGGCGACGCCGATCTCTCGTGCTCCACGAAGACCGCGCTCGCCGGGCTGGGATCGCAGAGCGCCGGGGACGCGACCGGCCGGAACCTCCACTACGGGGTCCGCGAACACGCGATGGGCGCGGCCGCGAACGGCATCGCCGGCCACGGCGGCTTCCGCACCTTCGCCTCCACCTTCTTCTGTTTCGCCGACTACCTGAGGCCCGCGATCCGCCTTGCGGCGCTCTCGGAGCTGCCGGTGGTCCTGGTGTTCACCCACGATTCGGTCGGGGTCGGCGAGGACGGGCCGACGCACCAGCCGGTGGAGCACCTCCTCTCCCTCCGCGCGATCCCGAACCTCCAGGTCGTCCGCCCTGCGGACGCGAACGAGACGGTCGAGGCGTGGCGACACGCGCTCTCCCGGACCGACGGTCCCACGGCGCTGGTGCTGACCCGGCAGAAGGTCCCCGTGGTCATGGATCGAGCGGCGGCCGCCGGACTCCACCGGGGCGGCCATGTGCTCCGCCGCGGCGGCGGGCGGCCGGAGGCGGTCCTGATCGCCACGGGTTCCGAGGTCTCGCTCGCGCTCTCGGCGGCGTCGGAGTTCGAGGCGCGCGGCGTCGGCATCCGGGTCGTCTCGCTCCCCTGCTGGGAACTCTTCGAAGCCGGGCCTTCCGCCTACCGCGACGAGGTGCTTCCGCCGGGGATCCCCCGGGTCGCGGTCGAGGCCGGGGTCTCGCTCGGGTGGGAGCGCTGGGTCGGCGCGGGACCCGTCGTCGGGGTGGACCGTTTCGGGGCTTCCGCTCCGGGGGCGGAAGTCGCCCGCCGGCTGGGGCTCACCCGCGAGCGGGTCGTGGCGGCGGTCGAATCGGTGCTCGCTTCCGGCTAGACCCGGACGAACCGCAGGCTCCGCCACCGGGGTCAGCGGGCTCTCGCCGCTTCGCCGGAACCGCTCGCGCGCTTCGACCGCGCTCGGGCGGCGCTCCGGGTCGCGTCGTATCGCGCCGCCACGCTCTTCCTCGCGCGCGGAGGTCGGGATATCCCGCCGCCGGTCGGGGTCATCCAGGTCGAAGGGCGTCCAGCCGCTGCTCGCCGTGACGCCTCGGGCTATCCGGGGGCGAGGCGGGTGAGTTCGAGGACGCGCTCCTCCGCGACTGGACGGACACGCGGAGGAGGAGCAGCCCGCCCCGGCGCAGGAATCGGCCGGCGCCCCGGAGCGCCTCCCGGCGAAAGCCCGAAGCCGTCGAGCAACGCTGGCCCGGAAGCCGAGGCCGGGCGGAAGGAGTCCGTCCCAGGAACCGGGTCTTCTCGCGGACCCCGTTCGCCCGCGCGGCCACGATCTGGAGGGGAACGCGCTCGAGACCCGGAACCCGGGAGACGGCGGGGATCCGGGCGGCGCCGATCGCCAGCAGGCCCGATCCGCTCTCCAGTCGAGGCATCCTCCCCGGCGAGCCGGCCGAGCGCGATCCGGCTGGCGGGCGAGGGAGGAATATCCCCGGCGGGCGCCGGAGGCGGATCGGCTCCGCTCCGAGCCCGGGCGGCGCCGGGATCGCGGTCCGGCTTTCCGTCATCCCGCAGCGATCCGCAAACCGGGTGGCGTGAGTAGTGGGAGCGGTCAGGCGCCCGGTTGACGAGGCGGGGAAGGGAGGGGAGTCACGAGCGTACTCCGAACGAGGCGTCCGGGGGGGATGCGTGGCCGTTCGAACGCCGTGGGACCCGCAAGAACGAACGGGCGCGGCGGCGCAGGCCTCGTCGAACTGGTCGGTGGGCGGCGGCCAGCCCGACCGCTCGGCGGGCGGCCCCTACAATTCGGCGCGATGCCCGACGCGCGCCATCCCTACGCCGCCTTCCTCGATCAGGTGAAGAGTCCGGCGCGCTACGCCGGAGGCGAGCGGTTCTCGGTCGTCGCCGAGTCGGACGAGGGGATCGTCTCCCGGATGGCGTTCTGCTTCCCGGATGTGTACGACATCGGGATGAGCCACCTCGGGACGAAGATCCTCTACAAGGTCGTGAACGACCAGCCCGATCTGGCGCTCGAACGGGTGTTCTGTCCCTGGCCCGACATGGAGGCGAAGCTCCGCGAGCGCGGACTCCCGCTCGTGAGCCTCGAGACCTGGCGCCCGCTCGCCGATTTCGACATCGTCGGCTTCTCGCTCCAGTACGAGCTGACCTTCACGAACGTGCTGACGATGCTCGATCTCGGCGGGATTCCGCGGCGCAGCCGGGACCGGGGCCCGGATGACCCGCTCGTGATCGCCGGCGGCCCCGTCGCGACCCAGCCCGAGCCGATGGCGCCCTTCGTGGATGCGTTCCTGATCGGAGACGCCGAGGAGCGCCTCCCCGAGCTGATGCGCGAGCACGCCCGGCTCCGGGAGTCCGGGGTGCGGGACCGGGAAGAACTCCTCGCTCGCCTCCGCCCGGAAGACGGCCTCTACTGCCCCGCGCTCTACGACCGGGAGGTCTGCTCCCGGTCGGGTTTCGCGTATGTGTCGCGCCCGCGCCGCGCCGAGGCGCCGCTTCCGGTCCCGCGCGCCTTCCTCGACGATGTGAACCGCTTCCCCTTTCCGGACGAGTCGCCCGTCCCGGCGGCGGAGGCGATCTTCGACCGGACCGCGGTCGAGATCGCCCGCGGCTGCACCGAGGGGTGCCGGTTCTGCCAGGCGGGGATGATCTACCGGCCCGTCCGGGAGCGGGATCCGAAGCAGATCGTCGAGACCGTGGTGTCGTCGGTGGAGAAGGGCGGCTACGACGAGGCGTCGCTGACCGCGCTCTCCACCGCCGACTACTCGTGCGTCGCGCCGCTGATCCGCGAGGTGATGCGCGAGCTGGTCCCCCGGCGGGTCTCGCTCGGGATCTCCAGCCTGCGCGCCTACGGGCTCCCCGAGGAAGTGCTCGACGACATCGCCCAGGTGAAGGCGACCGGACTCACCTTCGCGCCCGAGGCCGGCTCGCAGCGGATGCGCGATGTGGTGAACAAGAACGTCAGCGAGGAGGACATCTACGAGACCTGTCGGCGGGTCTTCTCGCGCGGCTGGGACCGCGCGAAGCTCTACTTCATGATCGGCCTCCCCACCGAGGAGGACGAGGATGTGCTCGGGATCGCCCAGATGGGCCGGCAGGCGCGGCGGATCGGGGACCGCGAGAGCGGCCGCCGGGTCCGGATCACCGTCTCCGTCTCGAGCCATGTCCCGAAGCCCCACACCCCGTTCCAGTGGTGCGCCCAGGACCCGATGTCCGAGATCGAGCGGAAGCAGTCGCTGCTCGAGGAGCGCGCCCGGAGCGACGGGTTTCGCCTGCGGACCCACGACCGCCGGGTGAGCCACCTCGAGGGCATCCTCGCGCGCGGGGACATCCGGGTGGCCCGGCTCGTCGAGATCGCCTTCCGGCTCGGGGCGCGCTTCGACGGCTGGGACGAGCAGTTCCGCTGGGATATCTGGGAGCGGGCCTTCGCCGAGTGGGAAGCCGAGACCGGCGTGTCCCGGGAGGACTACCTGGGCACGATCCCGGTGGACGGGCGGCTCCCCTGGGAGCATGTGGATGTCGGCCTCGCCGACGGTTTCCTGCTCCGGGAGTACCGCCGCGCGCTCCGGGACCGGAACTCGCCGCCCTGCGGCAAGCCGGTCCCGATGCAGGTCCACCACACGAATCTCGCGGACGCCCGCGCCGACGAGCGGAAACTCGTCTGCTACCACTGCGGCGTCGCCTGCGACCTCGCGGGGATGCGCGACGAGCGGATCCGGTTCCTCGAGACGATGACCGCCGACACGCCGCGGGAGATCCTGCTGCCGGTGGTCGGCGGCGCCGCGCCGCCGGTGCTCTCGGGGACCCGGCGGCGCCCCGCCCCGCCGGTTCGCGCCGCCCAGGGCGAAGCGGTCACCTACCGCGCCCGCTTCGGGAAGTTCGGGCCGATGGCGCTCCGGGGCCACGGCGAGCTCCTCCGCATCCTGCCCCGGGTGCTCCGCCGCGCCGGGCTGCCGCTCCGGTTCACCGAGGGGTTCTCCCCGCGTCCGAAGCTCTCCTTCGGCCCGGCGCTGCCGCTCGGCATCCAATCGGCCGCCGAGTACTGCGAGTTCTCGCTCACCCGGGAGCTCCCCGCCCCCGAGGTGCTGCAGGCGCTCGAGGCGGCTTCCGAGACCGGGATGCCCTTCTTCGAGGTGGTCCGGGTGGCGCCGGGCGAACCGCGCCTCTCGCGCTGGATCGCCGCGCTCCGCTACGCCGTGCTCCTCCCGGCGGACGGCGACCCGGCCGGGGTTCGGGCGCGGCTCGGCCGCTTCGCCGAGGCCGACTCGTGGCCGCTCGCGCTCTCGCGCCGGGTGAAGGTCCGGGGAAGGCGGCGCGCGCCGGCGCCGGAGCGCGAGACGACCGTGGATCTCCGGGACTTCGTGGATGACGCCCACCTGGCTCCCGCGGGGGTGGATGCGGCGCTCCTCGGGGGTTCCACCGCTCGCCTGACGCTTCGCTTCCGCACCCGGCCGCCGGGAAGCGCGCCCGCGCCGCGCCCCGCCGAGATCACCCGCTCGCTCGCCGGCTTCGCGCCGGCGGCGGCGGAGATCCTCCGGGTCGCCTGCGGGCCGGTCGCGCGCCCGGGCGCCCACCCCGCCCCGTCGCCCGGCGCGGGCGCCGCCGCACCCGCCGGATGATCTCCGCGCCGGCGGCCCGGGCGGTTCCGGCGCCGGGACTTCTGGTGGCGGACCTGCCCGCGGCGCCGCACCCATTTCCCTGCCAGGGGAGCAAGCGGAACCTCGCGCGGCGCATCCTCTCCTTCTTCCCGGAAGGCGTCGGGCGGCTCGGGGAGCCGTTCTGCGGATCCGGGGCGGTCTCCCTCGCCGCGGCCGCCGCGCGCCGGGCGAGCCCGTTCTGGCTGAACGACCGGAACGCCCCGCTCATGGATCTGTGGGATGCGATCCTGACGCGCCCGGAAGGCCTCGCCGGGGAATACCGCGCGCTCCGGGAGCGGCAGGAGCCCGATCCGAGGGCGTTCTTCTTGCGGATCCGGAGCGAGTTCAACCGGTCGCATCGCCCCGACCACCTCCTGTTCCTGCTCGCCCGGATCGTCAAGGGCTCGGTGCGCTACAGCCTCGCCGGGGACTTCGATCAGAGCCCGGACCACCGACGATCCGGAATGCGTCCGGAGACGATGCGTCGCAACCTGATCGCGGTCTCGGCGCTCCTCTCCGGTCACACGCGGACGACGGCCCGGGATTACCGCGAGGTCCTGGAGGAGGTGGACGAACGCGACCTCATCTACCTGGATCCGCCGTACCAGGGCGCCTCTCCGGGTGGAGATCGGCGCTACTGCGACGGAGTCGGGTACCGACCGTTCGCGGAGGCCCTCGAAGTCATGAACCGGCGGAACCTGTCGTTCATCGTCAGCTACGACGGACGCACCGGGAACAAGGCCCACGGCGAGCTCCTTCCGGCGCACCTGCGCCTCGAACACCTCTCGATCCACGCCGGCAGGTCCAGCCAGGCGACGCTGCTCGGCCGCCGCCTCGAGACCGTGGAATCGCTCTACCTGTCGCCGGTACTCACCGACCGTCTTCGCTCCCTCCCGTTCCCGAGCCCGGAGCGGGCCTCGTCGCGCCAGGGTCTCCTGTTCTCGTGACGCGCAGAACGCTTCCCGAGGAGCTGCTGCGGCGACTGGCGGCGATCACCGCCAGGCGATCGAAGACCGTGGTCGAGCACATCCTGGAACACGGCCAGGTGACGACCGAGGAACTGAAGGAGCTCTGGCAGGTGGTGGAGAGAGTCCCTCGCGCGCCGATGCGGCGCGAAGCGCCGCCGGGGAGGGGTGCGGGGAGGGTGCTCCCTCCCAGCGAAAGAGGGCGGAACGGATCGCGCCAGCGATTCGGGCCGCCATCCGGTGGGGAAAGCGCCCCGCATCCGTCCGGACGACGGGGTACGCCATCTCTTCGAGGATGGATTCCCATGCGGGGCGTTTTATCCACAGGATGCCACGGCTACGATCATCCGCCCCGGGCAGTCCGCGATGTCCGCGAACACGGGATCCCGGTCGAGACCTTCCGCGTGCCCGGCAGGGACGGGAAGAGCATCGCGGCGTACCGGTTCGGGGATCCGGCGCTGCTCCGGGAGGGGCGGTCCCAGGGCCGCACGGTTGCTCTCTCCCGAATCCGCGCGGCTCTTCTCCGGAAGCACGGTCCCCGTTGCCACATCTACCTGGAGACGGTCCCGGAAGCCGAGCTCCAGGTGGATCATCGAATCCCGTTCGAGATCGGCGGAGACCAGCCCGACTCAACGAGTACGGATGGATTCATGCTCCTCTGCGCGTCGGCGAACCGGGCGAAGGCGTGGAGCTGCCAGCACTGCCCGAATCGGGCCGCCCGCGATGCGACCGTTTGCGCGTCCTGCTACCGGGCTTACCCGGAGTCGTATTCCCATGTGGCAACTCGCGAGGTCCGCAGGCTCGACATCCAGTGGACGGGGGAAGAGGTCGCCGACCATGATGTGGCGCAGCGGGCGGCGGCGCTCCGGGGCGAGGCGATGCCCGAGTTCGTGAAGAGGGTATTGCGGCGGCATCTCGCGACGGATCCCGAAGCATGAGTCGGGGATCGTGGCGTCTGCCGCGAAGGAGGGGATGAGGTGAGACGGAAGGGCACGGATTCCGGCAGGCGGCGCCGGCTTCGGGGCGCGGGGCTCCTGCTGGCGCTCGTCGCCGGAGGGCCCGCCTCCGGCTTCCCGCAGGAGGCGGTGGACGGGCCGCTCCACGCGCTCTTCGACGAGTTCATGGACTTCCGGCGCCGGGAGGAGCCCCGCTTCCGGGCGTCGCTCGAGGGTGCGGTTCCGGCGAGCTTCGGTTCCATGAGCCTCGCGGCCGTAGAGCGGCGCGCCGAGGCGGCCGCCGGGTTCCGGGAGCGTCTCCTCGCAATCCCGCGCGAGCGGCTCTCGCCGGCGGATCGGGTCCACCGGGATGTCTTCGAGGCGGCGCTCTCGGAGCGGATCGGCGACGCCCGCTTCGGCGCCCACTTCATCCCGATCAACGCCGATTCGGGGTTCCACATCGGGGCGGCGCGGTTGCCGGTCTCGCTCCCGCTGCGCGACGCCGCCGACCACGAGGCGTACCTCGCGCTGCTCCGCGACTTCCCGCGGTGGTTCGACGAGCACATCGCGCTGATGCGGCGGGGGATCGAGCTCGGGATGACGATCCCCCGCGTCGTGCTCGAGGGATACGAGGTGACGATCACGAGCCATCTCGTCGAGGACCCCGAGGCGAGCGTGTTCTTCGCCCCGTTCGCGGCTCTCCCCGAGCGGATCCCGCCGGCGGAACGCGCCCGCCTCGTCGCCGCCGGCCGGGAAGCGGTCCGGGAGGGACCGATCGCCGCCTACGAGGCGTTCCGCGCGTTCTTCGAGGACGAATACCGGCCGGGCGCCCGCACCACGATCGGCGCTTCGGATCTCCCCGACGGCCGGAGCTACTACGCCTTCCTCATCGGGCGCTTCACCACGCTCGACCGCACCGCCGAGGAGATCCACGCGGTCGGCCTCGCCGAGGTGGAACGCATCCGCAGCGAGATGGAAGCGGCGATGCGGGCGACCGGTTTCACCGGCAGCTTCGCCGGGTTCCTCGACTTCCTGCGGACCGATCCGCGCTTCTATGTCGAGTCCCCGGACGCGCTGCTGCGCGAGGCGTCCTGGATCTCGAAGCGGATGGACGGGGCGCTCCCGCGCCTCTTCCGCCGGCTCCCCCGCCAGCCCTACACCGTCGAGCCGGTTCCGGCGGCGATCGCGCCGAAGTTCACCGGCGGGCGGTATGTCGGAGCCCCGCTCGACTCCGAGCAGCCCGGACGCTACTGGGTCAACACCTACCGGCTGGAGAGCCGGCCCCTCTACACCCTCGAGGCGCTCTCGCTCCACGAAGCAGTCCCGGGACACCACCTCCAGATCGCGCTGGCGAAGGAGCTCGACCTGCCCGAGTTCCGGCGCCACTTCGGGATCGGCGCCTACAGCGAGGGCTGGGCGCTCTACTCCGAGCGCCTCGGGCTCGAGGTCGGCTTCTACGAGGACCCGTACAGCGACTTCGGGCGGCTCACCTACGAGATGTGGCGGGCCTGCCGGCTGGTGGTGGACACCGGGATGCACGCGCTCGGCTGGACGCGCGAGCAGACCCTCGACTACCTCGCCCGGAACACCGCGCTCTCGCTGCACGAGATCACGACCGAGACGGACCGCTACATCGCCTGGCCGGGGCAGGCCCTCGGCTACAAGATGGGAGAACTCGCGATCCGCGAGCTGCGCGCCCTCGCCGAGTCCGAACTCGGCGACGCCTTCGACCTCCGCGACTTCCACGACGCGGTTCTGGGGAGCGGGCCGGTGACGCTCCCGGTGCTGGGCCGGGTCCTCCGCGACTGGATCGCCGCCCGCCGAGCGGACTGAACCCGGTGGCCGACACCCCGGGACTCCGGGGCGCCGGTCAGAACTTCTCGACGGCCTCCGCTTCGGTGTCCGTGATCGTCAGGATCTGGTCGAAGCCGCTGATCTTGAAGACCTCGAAGATGTGTTCCTTCATCTCGCAGAGCACGAGCTGGCCGCGACCGCCGGCGAGCCGCTTCGCGAGGATCAGCAGCACCCGCATTCCGGTGCTGTTGATGTAGTCGAGCCGGGCGAAGTTCATCACGACGCGAGTCGGGGCGTCGGGGCCGGTGGTGCGCGCCATGACCGCCTGTTCGAACTCGCTGCTCGACTTCGTGTCGATACGGCCCACCGGCGAGAGTACGACGACTCCGTCCCTCGTTTCGTCGTTCAGGTTCATTGGGATTCCTCCTCGGGTCGAAGCGACCGGGTCAGGGTGATGCAGTTTCGGTCTCCGAGTCGCCGGTATTCGGCCGTCGTCATCAGCGACTGGGCCAGAAAAACCCCGAGCCCCCCGATGGGTCGCTGTTCGAGGGGCAGGCTCGTGTCGGGCGCCGGCGCCTCGCGGAACGGGTCGAATGGTACTCCCCGGTGCTCGATCTCGATGCGGATCGAGTCGCCGGCGAGCGTGGCCGAGACCTGGATCTCCGCCGGCTTGCCGGCTTCGATCCCGTACTTGATGATGTTCGTGACGAGCTCGTCCACGGCGAGCGTCATCCGCTGGGTCTGGATGCCCGGCACCCGGCAGGCCCTGGTGAACTCCTCGAAGTGCTCCGCCATCCGGGCCAGGTCGCCGAAATCGGGTTCCAGCCGGTAGCGGAAGCTGTCCGGCGTCCGGCTCACCCGGCGAAGTCTCCCACTCCGGCCGCGCTCGCCCGCCGTTCGCTGTCCGCGATCCTCGTGTGCACCTCGACCTCGAGCTCCTGCTCGGCCGATCCGCGAAAGCTGCCGCGCGTCGGCGGCACATCGCGGTAGTCGCGGCCCCGCGCCACCCGGATGTGGTGCCGCGGGGCGACCGTGTTGTTCGTGGGGTCGGCGCCGAGCCAGCCGATCCCGGGGAGGAGGCACTCGACCCAGGCGTGACTCGCGCGCGCGATCTTGTGCTCCTGGCCTCCGCGGCTCGGGAACAGGTACCCCGAGGTGTACTGCGCCGGAATCCCGAAGCCGCGCACGATGGCGAGCATGATGTGGGTGAAATCCTGGCAGACACCTCTCCCGGTCGAGAGCGCGTGGTCGATCGGCGAGTGCACATGCGTCGTTCCCGGCTGGAAGCTGAGGGCCTCGTGGATCCGCGCGGTCACCTCGCGGATCGAGGCGAGCGGGGTATCCCCCCGCTCGATGCCGTGCTCCTTCGCGAACGCGGCGAGCGCCGGCGTCGGCCGGGTGAGCGGGGTCGGATGGAGCAGGTGCCACAGCCGGCTCGTCCGGAGAGCCTCCAGATCGTCCCAGCCCGGCCCCGGGGAGTCGTCGAGCCGGGGCTGGTGGAGGGCGACCAGCGAACGCGCGGTGACCGTCATCTCCTCGTGCTCGCCGGGGATGTCGAAGAAGTGCGCCGAGTTGCCGAAACAGTCCTCGAACCCGGAGAGTTCGGCGCCCGGATTCGTCGTGATCCGGAACGATTCGAGGTGCTGCGAGGCGTCGTTCGTCGGCTGCAGGTAGAGCGTGAGGATCGCTTCCCGGACCGGCTCCGAGTAGCGAAACCGCGTCGTGTGCTCGATCTGGTAGATCGTCGCTTCCGGAATCGGGTTCATCCGAACTGGAGTGCCTGGTCGGCGGCGTAGAAGATGTAGCGCCGATAGATCTCGGCGTGGAGCTCCCGCGAGAGGCGGCGGACCGCCCCGAGGACCTCGCCCCGGTTCTCGGTCCGCTCGGGGCTGTAGGCGAGCACCGAGCGCAGCTCGCCGGCGAGGCGGTGTCCCGCCCGGAGCGGATGGCGGGCGCCGCCGGCGGGATCGATGCGGTGGAGTCCCCGGCGGATCTCCTCGGCGGCGAACCGCAGCGTGTGCGGGGATTCGGGCTCGTACATCAGGAAGGACATCACCCGCCCCGGCTCGATGACCGCGGT
Organism: uncultured Acidobacteriota bacterium; assembly: GCA_964347715.1. Lineage (GTDB taxonomy): Bacteria > Acidobacteriota > Vicinamibacteria > Marinacidobacterales > Marinacidobacteraceae > CAYGAO01. The sequence continues at coordinate 9,077 of CAYGAO010000022.1, read as the reverse complement.
GTAGTGCTTGCAGTAGGGCTCGAAGCTCGCGCAGTTGCGCAGCAGCAGCGACCAGACGAGGTCGTGTCCGTCCTCCTCGGCGGCGAGTCCGGACTCGTGCGCCTGGAGGATCTCGGTGGTGACCTGGATGCGCTCCATGAAGCGCCCCAGCCGGATGAAGTCCCAGGCGAGCCCGTGCCGGAGGCTGTTGTCGGTGAGCCCGCGGAAGAGATAGATCCGGGCCGAGGTCTCGCGGTAGAAGTGCGAAGGCTCCTGGTCCCAGAACGACTTGAGATCCGTTTCCCGGAGGGAGAGGTAGGAGCGGTTCAGCTGCTCCCACATCTCCGAGGTGATCTCCTGGCGCGCCTGGCGCGCGTTCTCCCGCGACATTCCCCAGAGCGCCAGCACGGACCCGGGCGATTCCGGCTCGAAGGTGAGGTAGTCGGCGAGCGTGTAGGCGTCGGCGAGCAGGAAGCGGTCGCTCAGCGGCTCGTCGAAGAGCTCCTCTCCTCCCGGAGGCTTCGTGCTCAGGCTCTCGAAGAGCCGCTTCCAGCCGGCGGCCACCTCGGCGGCCGGCCGGTCGGCCAGCGATCCGACCTGGACCCCGAGGAGCCTCGTCGTCTGGTCGGCCCGCTCGAGGTAGCGGCTCATCCAGTAGAGGTTGTCGGCGACCCGGGCGAGCATGGCGTCAGCCGCCCTTCCCGGGCTCGGGCGCGTCCACGATCCAGGCATCCTTCGAACCCCCGCCCTGACTCGAGTTCACGACGAGGCTCCCGCGCCGGAGCGCCACCCGGCAGAGCCCGCCGGGGACGATCTCGGTCCGGTCCGCGGTCAGGATGAAGGGCCGGAGATCCACATGGCGCGGTTCGATGTGCGAGCCGACGAGGCAGGGCGCGCGCGACAGGTCGAGCGTCGGCTGCGATATGTAGTTCTCCGGGTTCTCCCGGACGGCGACGCCGAACTCCTCGCGCTCCTGCTTCGAGGCGTGGGGCCCGACCAGCATCCCGTAGCCCCCGGATTCGCCGACCATCTTGACCACGAGCCGGTCCAGGTTGTCGAGGGTGAAGGCGAGGCCCTCCGGCTCCCGGCAGAGCGTCGTCGGGATGTTGTCGAGCAGCGGCTCCTCGTCGAGGTAGTAGCGGATGATCCGGGGGACATAGGCATAGACGCCCTTGTCGTCGGCCACCCCGGTCCCCGGGGCGTTCGCGATGACCACCCGGCCGGCCCGGTAGGCGTGGAAGAGCCCCGGCACCCCGAGCACCGAGTCGGGCCGGAACGCGAGCGGATCGATGAAGTCGTCGTCTATCCGCCGGTAGATCACATCCACCGACTGCAGCCCGCCGGTGGTGCGCATGAAGACGCGCCCGTTGTGGACCAGCAGGTCGCGCCCCTCGACGAGATCGATCCCCATCTGGCGCGCCAGGAAGGCGTGCTCGTAGTAGGCGGAGTTGAAGACGCCCGGCGTGAGCAGGACGATGTTCGGATCGGTCGCCTGCGGCGGCGCCAGCGAGCGCAGGATGCCGAGCAGGCGCTGGCTGTACTGCTCGACATCGCGCACCTGCGAGCGCCGGAAGAGCCGGGGCATGCTGCGCTTGATCGCATCCCGGCAGGCGAGCATGTAGCTGACCCCGGAGGGGACCCGCAGGTTGTCCTCGAGGACGGCGAACCCGTCGTGGGTGCGGACCAGGTCGGAGCCGCACACCGAGACGTACGCCTGGTGCGGGACCTCGACCCCGCGCATCTCGATCCGGTAGTGCTTGCTGCCGTAGATCATCTCCGGCGGCACGACGCCGTCCCGGAGGATGAGTCCCCGGTGGTAGATGTCGTGGAGGAAGAGGTTCAGCGCCCGGATCCGCTGCTCGAGCCCCTTCGCCACCCGGTCCCATTCGTCTCCCCGGATCATCCGGGGCAGGCAGTCGATCGGGAACACGCGCTCGATCGTCTGCTCGTCGCCGTACACCGTGAAGGTGATCCCTTCGTGGAGGAAGGTCCGCGTGACTCGCTCCTGGATCCGCACCAGCTCGTTCGGCGGGGTCTGCCGGAGCATCTCGAAGAGGTCGGCGCAGTGCTCCCGGGGGCTCCCGTCGGCCTCGAACATCTCGTCGTGGAACGCGGCGTCGAAGGCGTACCGCCGGAAGGCGGGGCTCGTCGTGGTCGCGTTTCGGGTCACGGGACGGCGGGTTCGGGTCAGGCCGACTTCGGGAGGCCGTTCCGGGCCACCTGCTCGTAGGCCTCGCAGAAGAAGTCGAGTTCGCCCATGGTCGTGTAGAGGTTCGGCGTGATCCGGAGCCCCCGGAATTCCTCGTGCATGATCGGGGTGACGATGATCCGGTACCGGTCCCAGAAGTAGTCCCGGAGCCGGGGCGGCTCGATCGACTCGAGATCTATGTTTCCGATCGCGCAGCTCATCTTCGGGTCGCGCGAGGTGTGGAGCTCGGTTCCGGGGAGCGCCGAGAGGCGGTCGGCCCAGGTGTCCTTCAGGTAGCGCAGCCGCGCCTCCTTCCGTTTCGCCCCCACGGTGTCGTGGAAGGTGATCGCTTCGCCGATGGCGACGAAGTTCGCCGCCGGGTGGGTGCCGATCTCCTCGAACTTGCGGATGTCGTCGTCCATGCGCTCGGGGGCCGGCATCATCGGCCAGATCTTCGGGATCTTCTCCTTCTTCACATAGAGCATCCCGGTCCCCTTCGGCGCGAGCAGCCACTTGTGGAGGCTCGTCCCGAAGTAGTCGCAGCCGATGTCCTCCTGCCGGAAGTCGAACTGGGCGAAGGAGTGCGCCCCGTCCACCATGACCTCGACGCCGCGCTCCCGCGCGACCTCGCAGACCGCCTTCACCGGCAGGATCTGGCCGGTCAGGTTGATCTGGTGGGACATCAGGATGATCCGGGTCCGGTCGGTGATCGCGTTCCGGAACCCCTCGACGACCTCCTCGTCGGTCTCGGCGGGGGTCGGGATCTGGATGAACTTGAGTTCGATCCCCTCGCGGCGCTCCCGCTGCCGCAGCGTGGTGAGCATCCGCCCGTAGTCCTGGGTCGTGGTGAGCACCTCGTCGCCGGACTCGAGGTCCATTCCGAGGAGCAGGATCTCCATCGCCTCCGAGGTGTTCCGGACGATCGCGATCTCCTCGGCGTCGCAGCCGAAGAGCGCGGCGAGGCGCTGGCGGACGTTCTCCTTCCGGGGCTCGAGGAGTTGCCACATCGTGTAGACCGGCGCCTCCTCCTGCTGCCAGGTGTAGCGCACGAACGCCTCGGTGACCATCTTCGGCGAGGGGCAGACCCCGCCGTTGTTCAGGTTCACGATCGAGCGCGAGACGCTGAACGCCTGCTGCACCGCGCTCCAGTAGCTCTCGTCGCGGGCGAGGTCCTCGGGGCTCCGGGAAGCCGCCTGCGCGGACGCCGCCTCGACCGCGCGGATCGTCTCGGGGCCGAAGAGCGTGGTCACGAGCGCGGCGCCGCCGCCCGCTCCCATGGAATTCAGGAAGTTCCTGCGCAACATCGTTCTGCTCCCCGGGTCGGCCGGCCAGAGCGCCCGCGGCCCCTTCGCAACCGCCGAATGTACCACCGGACGGGCGGTTCCGGCAGCCCTTCGCGCCGCGACGATCCCGGCGGCCATTACCATCCGGCCCCATGTTCGAGGCGCTCGCCGATCTGCTGCGCCGCATCCCCCCGGTCTTCGACTCCACCGTCGTCCATCTGGTGATCGCGCTCGGGGTGTTCGCCGCCGCGTTCGGCTTCGCGCTGCTCGTCGTCATCCTGCTGCGCCGGCTGCTCTTCCGCCTCGGGTTCGGCGAGCGCGTGACCGCCCGGGTGAGCGGCGGGGTGCGCGCGGTGCTCGGCCCCGAGCGCGCCTCGAAGGCGGATCTGGAGGCGCTCTCGGGGCGCATCCTGTTCTGGGGCCTCCTCGTGCTGGTGGTCGCCGGGGTGGCCTCGCTCTTCGACTTCACGAGCGTCGGCGGCGTCGGCGGCGCGTTCCTCGCCCGGACCATGGCGCTCGCGATCCAGCTCGGGCAGGCGCTCCTGCTCCTGCTCGTGGCCTGGTGCGTCGCCCTGGTGCTGCGCCGCGCCGTCCGCGTCGCGCTCGAGGCCGCCGGGGTGGACGAGCCCCTCCGGGGCGAGGCGGACCGGGCGCCCGGACGGCTCTCGCACTCCGTCCCCGAGGCCGTTTACTGGATCGTGCTGCTGCTCTTCCTGCCGCAGGTGCTCCGGGTGCTCGACCTCGAGGAGGTGCTCCTCCCGATCGAGACGATCCTGAACGAGGTGATCCTCTTCCTGCCGAACGTGCTCGGCGCGATCATCATCCTGCTGATCGGCTGGTTCGTCGCCCGGATCGCCAGGGCGGTGGTCGCGAACCTGCTGAGCTCGGTCGGGCTCGACCGCGCCGCCGAGCGGTTCGGGCTCGGGCGGGTGCTGGGGTCGCGCTCGCCGTCGGCGCTCCTCGGGAGCGTCGCGTTCCTCCTCGTGCTGTTCCCGGTGATCCTCACCGGGCTGGAACGGCTGCGCCTCGAGGTGATCACCGCGCCGGCGAGCGAGATGCTCGCCCGCGGGTTCGAGGCGCTCCCGCTCCTGCTCGTCGCGGTGGCGCTGCTGCTGACCGCCTACCTGGTCGGCCGGGTCGTCTCGAACCTCGTCCGCGACCTGCTCCAGCAGGCGGGCTTCGACCATGTGCTGACCCGGATCGGGTTCACGAGCACGCCCGTCACCGGCGAGCGCGCCCCCTCGAACGCGGTGCGCGTGGTCCTGCTCGCGGTCATCATGCTCTTCGCCAGCATCGAGGCGGCGAGTCTCGTCGGCTTCGAGAACGCCGCCGCGCTCCTGACCCGGCTCCTCCAGTTCGCCGGACAGTTCCTCCTCGGCGTGGTGTTCCTCGGGTTCGGCGTCTTCCTCGCGAACCTGGCGGCGCGGGCGGTGCTGGCGAGCTCGATCCCGCACGCGCGCCTCCTCGCCCTCGCGGCGCGGATCGGCATCCTGCTCTTCACCACCGCGGTCGGGCTCCGGCAGATGGGGATCGCCGGCGAGATCATCGAACTGGCCTTCGGCATCGTCCTCGGCGCGGTGGCGGTGGCCTTCGCGGTGGCCTTCGGCCTCGGCGGCCGGGACGCCGCCGCCCGGCAGATCGAGCGCTGGCGCGCCCGGATCTCCGACGAGGCGCCGTGAGTCCCGAGACCGACGGGTTCGCCCGTCGCGGCAGTCGGAGAACCAGTTCCGGCGAGACCGGCGAGGCGCCGTGAGTCCCGAGACCGGCAGGTTCGCCCGTCGCGACAGTCAGGGAACCAGGTCCGGCGAGACCGACGAGGCGCCGTGATCCCGAAGACCGACGGCTTCGCCTGGCGCGGCCGGAGGATCCGTCGCGCCGCGGTGATCGGGTCGGGTCAGATCGGCCCCGACATCGCGCTCCACCTGGTGAAGACGCTCTCCCGGCACGGGGCCGGGCTGGTCCTCCTCGACATCTCGGCGGCCGCGATCGAGGCGGGACGACGAAAGATGTTCGGCAAGATCGGGAAGGGCGTCCGCTCGGGCGCGTTCTCGGACGCCCAAGCCTCCCGGATGCGCGAGCAGGTCGAGTTCACGACGGACCCCGACCGGCTCGCCGGCGTGGATCTCGTCGTCGAGGCGGCTTCCGAGGACCTCGGCGTGAAGCGCCGGATCTTCGCCGAGGCGGCGCGGCGCGCCGGCCCCGAGGCGGTGCTGCTCTCGAACTCCTCGCACCTCGAGCCCGCGCGCATCTTCGCCGGGGTCGAGGCGCCGGAGCGGACCGCGGTCGCGCACTACTTCTTCCCCGCCGAGCGGAATCCGGTGGTCGAGATCGTCGCCACCGCGCCCGGGAGCGCGCTCGTTCCCTGGCTGCTCGACTTCTACGAGCAGATCGGCAAGTTCCCGGTCCGCGTCGAGCCGCGCTTCGGCCACGCGCTGAACCCGATCTTCGAGGGGCTCTTCCTCGCCGCGGCGCTCGCCGTCGAGGAGGGCCTCGGGACCCCCAAGGAGGTGGACGCGGTGGCGCGCCGGGCGCTGCGGCTCGGGATCGGGCCCTTCACCGCGATGAACCTGACCGGCGGGAACCCGATCAGCCACGAGGGGCTCCCGGAGATGCGCGAGCGCCTCCACCCGTGGTTCCGGACGCCCCGGCTGCTCGACGAGGCGATGGCGGCGGGCGGGCCCACCGGCGCCGCCTGGGAGACGCCCGCGCGGGGGGAGGAGGTCGAAGTCCCGGGCGACCGCCGGGAGGCGATCGCGGAGCGGCTCACCGCCGCGTATCTCGGGCTCGTCGCCTGGACCGCCGCCGGCGGCTCGATCTCGGCGCCCGACCTGGACCTCGCGTGCCATCTCGCGCTCTCGGCCGTTCACCCGTTCGGGCTGCTGCGGCGGCTCGGGGAGGCGCGGGCCACCGGGCTGATCGCCGCCTACCGGGAGCGCGAACCCGCGTTCTTCGATCCGGTGGACTACGCGGGGGTGCTCCGCGAGTGGTCGGCGCGCCCGGTCCCGCGCATCCGCCGGCGTGAAGTCCGGCCACGGGGACCGGCTGCCGCTAAGCGGGTCCGGCTCGAGGAGAACGGGCTTCGGTCCGGGACGGTCGCGGTGCTCACGATCTGTCGCCCCGAAGTGCTCGGGGCGCTCGACGAGGGCGTGCTCGCCGAACTCGAAGCGCATCTCGACGCGATCGCGGCGGACGAGCGGGCGCTCGGGGTGGTGATCACCGGGTTCGGCGTCAAGGCCTTCGTCTCCGGGGCCGATGTGCGGATGCTCGCCGGGATCCGCTCTCCCGGGGACGGCGAGCGGCTGTGCCGCGCGTCGCACCGCGTGCTCGACCGGATCGCCGCCTTCCCGAAGAACATCGTCTGCGCCCTGAACGGGATGGCGGTCGGTGGCGGCAACGAACTGGCGATGGCCTGCCACGCCCGGATCGCCCGCGAGGGTCTCGGGGTGCTGGCGATGCAGCCGGAAGTGAACCTCGGGATCATTCCGGGCGCCGGGGGGACGCAGCGGCTGCCCCGGCTCGTCGGCGTCGAGGCGGCGTGGGACATCCTCCGCAGCGGTCGTCCGGTCCCGGCGGCGGAGGCGCTTCGCCTCGGCCTCGTCTCGGAACTCGTCCCCGCCGAGGAACTCGTCGAGCGGGCGGCGGAGATCGCCGCCGGGGATCCCGGAGAGGCGCCCGGGATCGAGACCGGCCCGATCCCGGTTCCGGACCGGCTCCCCGAAGTGGATATCGGCCACCGCTCGACGGCGGTGGACGCGCTCCTGACCGCCACGGTGCTCGAAGGCGCGAGGACCGACCTCGCCTCGGGCCTCGAGCTCGAGATCCGCCGTTTCGCTGAAGGCTGCGCCCTCGCGGACATGCGGATCGGGATCGAGAACTTCATCCGCAACGGCCCCCGCGCGCCCGCTCCCTTCGTCCACCGCTGACCGCGCCGGCGGGCCCGACCCCTCGCGCCATCCCCGGCTCCGGGGAACCGGGCCGACTCCCGCGCTCCTCCGGAGCCTCACGGCTTTCGTCGCCGCGCCGCGGACGGGATGGAGTCACGGGATCCGGCGCGACCTCGGCGCGGAACGGGCCGAGCCCCTGGCGATGGCGTTCCCCGGGGCCTCGTCCCCGGCGGCGCCGGCGTTTGCGACCCAGGTGATCGAGGGGTCCCTCCTCGATGCGACCCCGCTTGAATCCGGCGCCCCCGGGGTCCGGATCGCCGGGATCGAGGTGCGTCCGGAGAGCGAGAGGGGGCGGGTGCTGGCCGCCATTTCCGCCGAAGCCGCCTCCGGCGCCGCCGCCCGCGCAGAGGAAGACCGGCGCGTCCGCCTCCTCCGGGTCACCGGGCAGCTTGCGGAGCGGGAGGCTCCGCCGGCGAGCGCCGCCGGCGTCCGCGCCCGCCTCGTGGCGATGGCGGCCGCTCACGGAGTCGAGGTTGTCGGTGTCCCGCCTCCAGCCGCTGGTCCGTCCGCCTGCCGGAACCGCGGGCGGCCGAAGCGCGGATGACCCTGCTCGGCGAGGCGCCGGCGCTCTCGCGCTTTCTGGGCGCCCTCGAACGAAGGCTGTGGCCTCTTCGCACCGAGCGCGCCCAGCTCGCGGTGCGCGGGGGCGTCGGAACGCTTGCCGCCACCGTCACCGTACTCTGGCCGGATACCGTCGCAGCCTTCACTCCCGAGGACGAGCTCCGGCGGGCGGCGGACCCGCGCGTCGGCGTGATCTTGGCCCCGCTCCACGATCAGGTCGTCGGCGGGATCCGCTCCGTGCTCTGGCTCCTGCTCGGGGCGGTGACCCTGGTGCTCGCGGTGGTGGTCGCCAGCGTCGCCAGCCTGCAGCTCGCCCGCGCCGTCGGCAGGACCCCGGAGTTCGCGGTGCGCGCCGCGGTGGGCGCCGCCCCCGGGCGGGTCGCCCGGCAGGTGGCGGTCGAGAACCTGCTCCTCGGGGCCGCGGGGACGGCGACCGGCTTCCTTGTCGCCCATCTGGTGCTCGAAGTCGCGCGGGGCCTCGCGCCCGCCGACCTCCCGCGGATCTCCGAGCTGCGCGCCGACGGCGAAGTGCTCCTGTTCGCCGGCGCTGCCAGTCTGCTCGCGGCGCTGGCTACCGCCGCCCTTCCGGCGTTCCTCGCCGCCCGTCCGCGTCTGCTGCGCTCGCTGGGCGCCGCCGGCCGCAGCCAGACCGGCGGCCCGCTGCTGAGGCGGGCGCTCGGCGGGCTGGTCGCGGCGCAGATCTGCCTGACCTTCGTGCTGATGGTCGGCGCCGGGCTGCTGCTGCGCAGCTTCGTCCAGCTCCTTTCGCAGCCGCGCGGGTTCCACGCCGAGGGGGTGGCGGTGCTGACGATGCACTCCTGGGGGTATCTCGATGGCGGGCCGGCCCGCGCCGGCTTCGTCCGCGAGGTGGACCGGCGGCTCCTGGCGATTCCCGGGGTCGTCGCCGCGGGTACGGCGTCTTCGGTGCCCCTGATGGAAGCGATCGGCGCGGAGTTCGCGCCGCTGACGCTGGATGGCGAGCCGCTCCGGGCGGACCAGAACCCGCCGCTGGTCCACTACACGGTCATGAGCCCGGGCCTGCTGGAGGCGCTCGGCGTCCCGCTGAACAGGCTGTGGTGAAAGTCCCTCGGGTACCGACGCGGCGCGGAGCGCCGCCGGGGA
>CAYGAO010000021.1:11765-21910 GCA_964347715.1 uncultured Acidobacteriota bacterium | reverse complement strand
GGATCGCGCAAGCGATTCGGGCCGCCACCCGGTGGGGAAAGCGCCCCGCATCCGCGCGGACGAAGGGGTTCCCCATCTCTTCGAGGACGGATTCCCAAGCGGGGCGCCTTATCCACCGGCTGCTGAGACGGGCAGTGCGGGCGGCCGTGCTTCCCGCCCCCGGCCGCCCGGCGGAGATCCGGGAGTTCCCGCTCCCCGATCCCGCGCCGGGCGAGATCCTGCTCGAGACGCTCGCCTCCGAGGTCTGCGGGACCGATGTCCACCTCCGCGAGGGCCGGCTCTCCGAGGTCCCCTACCCGATCATCCCCGGCCATGTGAGCGTCGGCCGGATCGTCGCCGCGAACGGCGTCGAACGGGATGCTTCCGGCCGCCGGCTGCGCGTCGGCGATCCGGTGGTCTTCCACGATGTGTTCGGCGCCTGCGGCGACTGCTACCACTGCCTCGTGGCGCGCCAGGAGAACCGCTGCCCGTCACGGAAGGTGTACGGGATCACCTGCGGCGCGGACGAGGGGCTCCTCGGCGGCTGGGCGGAGCACATCCTGCTGCGTCCCGGGGTCCGCGCGCTGGCACTCCCCGCCGGGCTCGGGGTCGAGGACTTCATCGGGGGCGGCTGCGGTCTCGTCACCGGGTTCGCGGCGGTGGAACGCGCGACGATCCGGCTCGGCGAGAGCGTCGTCGTCCAGGGTGTCGGCCCGGTGGGGCTCGCGGCCATCGCGTTCGCGCGCGCTTCCGGGGCCGGGACGATCCTCGCGCTCGGGGAGCCGGAAGCCCGCCGGAAGCTCGCGCTCCGGCTCGGCGCCGACGAGGCGCTCGGACTCGAGGGAAGCGCCGGAGAACGGACCCGTCGGGTGCGCGAGCGAACCGGCGGCCCCGGCGCGGACATCGTCATCGAGGCGAGCGGGAACCCCCTCGCGCTCCCCGAAGGGTTCCGGATGTTGCGCGACGGCGGGAAGTATGTGATCGTCGGGCACTACACGGACGCCGGCGAAGTCGCAGTGAACCCGCATCTCGACCTGAACCGGAAGCACGCCGAGGTCCGGGGCCAGTGGGGCAGCGAGTTCCACCACTGGCGGCGGGCGCTCGCCGTCTTCGCCCGCCACCGGGAGCGGATGCCGTTCGCCCGGGTGATCGGGAAACGCTACCGGCTCGAAGAGGCGAACGAGGCCCTCGACGATGTCCGGGCGCTCCGGGTTACGAAGGCGGTGATCGCGCCGTGAGCGAGAAGACAGCTTCCAACCAGGCGCGCGACCGGGGCAGCCGCACGGCCGAGATGGTGGCGGCGACCCGCGCCCGGCACCTGGTCCGGCACGCGCCGCCGTGGGTCGTCGAGGACCGCTTCGCGATCCATCTCGCCGGGCGCTGGCGGCGGATCATCGAGTCGGACCTCCTCGACTGGCTCTATTCGCGGGTGCTCCTCGGCCGGCTCATGTCGGTGGGGATCCAGCAGCTCGTCCGCGCCCGCTTCGCCGAGGACGCGATCACCGCCTGGGCCGGGCGCGGGGGGTCCCAGCTGGTGATCCTCGGATCGGGCTTCGACACCTTCGCGCTCCGCCACCCGGACCTTCCGCTCACGGTGTTCGAGGTGGACCTCGCCGCCACCGAGGCGCTGAAGCGCGAACGGCTGGCCGCCGCCGGGGTCGCGCTCCCGGAGAAGGCCCGATTCGTCGAGGTGGACTTCGAGCGCGACGATCTCGGCGAGCGCCTCGCCACCGCCGGGTTCGACCAGAAGCGCCCGGCGTTCTTCAACTGGATGGGCGTCACCTACTACCTCGCCCCGGACGCCCTGCGGCAGAGCCTCGCGGTGATGGCGGCACTCGCCGCCCCGGGCTCGGAGCTGACGCTCGACTACCTGATCTCCGAGGAGGTGATGGATCCCTCGAACCGCCGGCTCTCGCGGCGGGTGAAGCGCTTCGTGGCGCTGCGCGGCGAGCCGATGGTCTCGACCTTCGACCCCGCGCTCGTGGAGCAGGGGCTCGGGACCGAAGAGGACTGGGAGATCCTCGAACACGAGTCTCCGGCCGACCAGATCGAGCGCTACCTGAAGGGGCGCGCGGACCTGCCCCCGCTCGCCCCGCTCTTCGGCGGCCTGCACCTCCGCCGCCGGGCGGACAGGCCGGGAAGTGGTCGGGGCGGTTAGCAGGCTGTGGCGAAAGTCCCTCGGGTACCGACGCGGCGCGCAGCGCCGCCGGGGAGGGGTGCGGGGGGGGTCCGCCCGCCCCGCGCAAGACGGCGGAACGGATCGCGCCAGCGATTCGGGCCGCCACCCTGTGGGGAAAGCGCCCCGCATCCGCCCGGACGACGGGGTTCCCCATCTCTTCGAGGACGGATTCCCATGCGGGGCGTTTTATCCACCGGCTGTTAGCAGGCGGTGGTGAAAGTCCCCCGGGTACAGACGCGGCGCGCAGCGCCGCCGGGGAGCGCTCCCCCTCCCCGCGAAAGACGTTAGCCCCGAGCCTTCACGCCCGGCCCGGCCGAACGCGAAGCCGGACCACCGGAGGCCGCGGGTGGGACGGCCCGGCCTCTCGGGCCGCCGCGGCGCGCCCCTCGGAGGGGCACCCGGCGAGAGCGCCGGCCGCTGAACCGCTGCCCGGTCGGGTCCGTCCCCGCCGGGGTGGATGAGGGGACTCGAACCCCCAACCACCGGAACCACAATCCGGTGCTCTGCCATTGAGCTACATCCACCGACAGAGAACGGGCCAGCGCGCCAGGGAGGACTCGAACCCCCGACCCGCGGCTTAGAAGGCCGCCGCTCTGTCCAGCTGAGCTACTGGCGCCGCCGCGCGTCATCTCCGCTCCAGCAGGCCGGAACCTCCTCCGACTCGCGCCCCGGCCCCGTCGGGGCGAGAGGATTCGAACCTCCGGCCTCCTGCTCCCAAAGCAGGCGCGCTGCCAGACTGCGCCACGCCCCGAGAATCCACCGGGATTATAGGAGGCTCGGCGGCGAGCGCGGCCCGCAGGAACTCCCGGACGAAGGCGAGCGCCCGGCCCCGGTGGCTGACCCGCTCCTTTTCCCCGAGGGTCAGCTCGGCCATCGTGCGGCCGAGCTCGGTGACGAAGAACACCGGGTCGTAGCCGAACCCGCCGCTCCCCCGGGGAGCCCGGGCGATCTCCCCCTCGACCGTACCGCCAGCCCGGAAGACGATCCGGCCCGCCACCGCGATGGCGACGGCCGAGCGGTAGCGCGCGCCGCGTCCCCGCTCCGGACGTTCGGCGACGAGCTCGAGGAGCCGGGCGTTCTTCACCCGGTACGGCGTCTCACTCCCGAGCCAGCGCGCGGAGTGGACGCCCGGCTCGCCGGCGAGCGCATCCACCTCGAGGCCCGAGTCCTCGGCGAGGCAGGCGATACCCGTCGCCGCTTCGTGGTGGAGCGCCTTGATCGCGGCGTTCTGGAGAAAGCTCTCCCCCGTCTCTTCGACCGGTTCCGCCTCGTCGAGGAGGACCAGCTCCACGGGGACGCCGGCGAGCGCCGCCCGGATCTCGCGCACCTTGCCGCGGTTCGTCGTCGCCAGCAGGAGCCGCGGCCCCGGGCCGGAAACCACCTCGGCAGGCTGTGGTGAAGTCCCCCGCGTAGAGACGCGGCGCGCTGCGCCGGCGGGGAGGGTTCTCCCTCCCCGCGAAAGAGGGCGGAACGGATCGCGCAAACGATTCGGGCCGCCATCCGGTGGGGGAAGCGCCCCGCATCCGCCCGGACGACGGGGTTCCCCATCGCTTCGAGGACGGATGCCCATGCGGGGCGCCTTGTCCACAGGCTGTCAGCGGCCCACGGGAAGCGGGACCCCGGCGAGCACCTCCCGCTGACGCCGGGTGAGCTCGGTGAGCCCGCGTCCCGCCACATCGAGGAGCCCGTCGAGGGTCTGGCGACTGAAAGGACGCGCTTCGGCAGCCCCCTGGACCTCGATCAGGTCGCCGCTCGCGGCGGCGACCACGTTCAGGTCCACCGACGCCCGGGAATCCTCGGAGTAGTCGAGATCGAGAAGGATCTCTCCCTTCACCACTCCGACGCTCACCGCAGCGATCTGGCGGCTGAGCGGCGACTCGGGCAGCTCTCCGCTCGCGACGAGTCGGCGGGACGCGAGCGCGAGCGCGACGAAGGCTCCGGTGATCGAAGCGGTCCGGGTGCCACCGTCTGCCTCGATCACATCGCAGTCCACCCGCAGCGTGCGCTCCCCGAGCCGTCCGAGATCCACTGCCGCCCGGAGCGAACGCCCGATCAGCCGCTGGATCTCCTCGGTGCGACCGCCGGCCCCGCGCCGATCGCGCGCGATCCGCTCGGCCGAGCAGAGCGGCAGCATCCCGTATTCGGCGGTGAGCCAGCCGCGTCCGCGCCCGCGCAGCCAGCCCGGAACCCGGCCCTCGATGGTGACGCCGGCGACGACTTTCGTTCCTCCGATGCAGACGAGCACCGAGGCCGGAGTGCGGCGGAGGAAGCCGGTCATGAAGGAAACCGGACGCAGCTCGGCCGCCCCGCGTCCACCGGCGCGTTTCACGGCCGGGTCGCCTCCACATCCCGGAGCAACCGATCCGGCGCCCGGGCGAAGCCGGAACGGAGATCCAGGTGTCCGGCGAGCGTCTCGGTCTCCCGCCCCTCGACGAGCAGGCGGACTTCCGCGATCGCCGGAAGGTTCTCGACGAGGGTGTGGCTCAGGCTGTACACGGTGAGCTCCTCCGCGGTGAGGCCGCCCGGGTGTCCTTCGAGCAGGTCGAGGGTGAAGTCCACGACCGCCACCCCGCGGCCGCTGACGAAGACATCGAGCACCCGGACGCCCGGCGGAAAGGTCCCCGACTCCCCGACCAGGCGGCGGGCCAGCGCCTCGGCGCGGCCCCGCGTCGTGGGCGACGGAGAAAGCGGGACCTCCCTCGGGCGAAGCAGTCCGTCCGCTCCGGCGACGAACAGGTTCGCCAGGAGGTCCTCGGGTTCCGGCTCGACGAACGACGCCTGCGTTTCCGCCACCGGTTCCTCCGGGGCGGCCCCCGTCGAATCGTTCCCGCCACCGCACGCCGCAAGGAACGCGGCGGCGAGGCCGAGGAGCCGGGTCACGGGGAGTCGCCGACCTGCCGCCCGGCGACGAGGGCGGTCCGGAAGCGGGAGATGCCGGCGGCCAGAGCCCGGGCGGCGGCTTCGTGGAACTCCGGCGCCGCGAGCTGCTCCCGATCCGCGGCGGAGGTCACGAACCCGAGTTCCACCTGGACCGCGGGCATCGCCGCGGCGCTCAGGAGCCGGAGCGGAGCGTGGGCGACTCCGCCCGCGGCGATCGGCAGTTCCTCGAGTTCCGCCGCGATCGCCTCGGCGAGTAATCGGGAGGCGGGGACGAACGGCGCCTGGGCGCCGTCCCAGGGGACGAACCGCACCGTCAGGCCGGAGTCGGCCCGCCCCGGAGCCTGTGGCGACTGGTGATAGACGAGGCTCCCCGAGGCGCGCGGGCTGGGGGAGGCGTTCAGGTGGATGCTCACGAACAGGTCCGCGCGGGCGGTGTTCGCGACGGCGGCGCGGTCGTCGAGCCCCACCTCGCGGTCGCGGTCGCGGGTCAGGACGACCTGGACGCCCAGATCGCGCTCGAGGCGGTTCCGGAGCGCGAGCGCCACCGCGAGCGTGACCGCCTTCTCGCTGATCACGCCGGAGGCGGCGGCGCCGTGGTTCGGCCCGCCGTGCCCGGGGTCGATCGCCACGATCCGGACATCCGCGGGAGCGAAGGCGTCCCGGCGCCGCGGGCGTTCCGCCCGGCGGCCCCGGAGGACATCGGCCCCGGAGTCGGCGCGCATTCCGCCCCGGATCAGATCGATCTCCAGCTGCCCCCGGCGCCGGCCCTGCCGCAGGTAGCCGTAGTTCGGCCCGGTCGTGATCTCGAGGATGTACCCCTCGCCCCGGGAGAAGAGGTCCACCCGCTCGACCACCCCGTCGCGGGGGGCCTCGCCGACGAAAGCGGTCTCGATGAAGGGCGCCGCGATCTCGACCCGGATGCGCCGCCGCCCCGATTCGAACCCGGTCTCGATCTCCATCGGCGCCGGCGGGTCGCTCCGGAGCGTCACCGTGGTCGTGCCGGGGCGTCCCTCGATCTCCACCTCGAGCCGCGGGTAGTCGGCGCCCACCGCGAGCGTCCGCTCCGCCTCGTCGTAGCGGCTCCGGCCGGCGAGGAGGTCGGGCAGCACCCGCGAGACGAAGTCCACCGGAACGAACCACACGCCTCCGCGCCGGACGCTCGGATCGCGGAGCAGCCGGGTCGTCCGGCCGACGAGGACGACGCTCCGCCCGGCGTGGAACCGGATCGCCCGCCCGTCGAGTCGCAGGAGCGCCTGGCGCTCGTCGTCTCCGGGCCGGAGCCTGCCGCCGAGGGCCGCGGCGACCTCTGCGAGCCGCACCATCTCGACGCCGCCGAGCCGCCGCACGGTGAGCGTCGCCCGGTCACCCTCGTGGATGATCCGGAGCGCCGGCGGCTCCGGTTGCGCCGCGAGCGCCAGCGAGGCGGCGGCGAGTCCGAGAACCGCCACCGGCGACGAGAGCCGGGGAATGCGGCGACGCATGGACGGGAGCCGCCGGTGGAACCGGAAGCGAAACGAGAGGATAGCGCCTCGTTTCCGCGGCCCCCCGAGGCCCGGAAGACCCGGCCCGCTACCGTAGAATCCGCCGCCACATGACCGCGAACGGATTCGAGGTGAAGCCCGCCGACGGCGGACTCGTCGTCCTGCTCCCCGGGCTCGGAGCCGTCAGCACGACCTTCATCGCCGGGATCCACGCGGTCCGGAAGCGGCTCGCGGCGCCGATCGGCTCGGTGACCCAGATGGGAACGATCCGGCTCGGGCCGCGCACCGAGGGACGAACCCCCCTGATCCGCGAGTTCGTGCCGCTGGTTCCGCTCGAGGGGCTGTCCTTCGCCGCCTGGGATGTCTTCGAGGACGACGCCTGGACCGCGGCGAAGAAGGCCGGGGTGCTCGAGCCGGCCCTCCTCGACGAGCTGCGCGACGAGCTCTCCGCGATCCGCCCGATGCCGGCGGTCTTCGACCGCGAGTTCGTGCGGAAGCTCGACGGCCCGTTCGTGAAGTCGGGCGCGAGCAAGATGGATCTCGCCGATCGGCTCGTCGAGGACATCGAGCGCGCCCGCGAGTCCGCGAAATCCCGGCGCGCGGTCATGATCTGGTGCGGCTCGACCGAGACCTTCCTCGAGGAGGCGCCGGTCCACCAGAGCCTCGAGGCGTTCGAACGCGGCCTGCGGGAGAACTCGCCGGAGATCGCGCCGAGCATGATCTACGCGTACGCGGCGCTCCGCTGCGGCGTGCCCTACGCGAACGGCGCCCCGAACCTGAGCGCGGACATTCCGGCCCTCGCCGAGCTCGCCTCGGAACGCGGCGTCCCGGTGAGCGGCAAGGACTTCAAGACCGGGCAGACGCTCATGAAGACGATCCTGGCCCCCGGGCTGAAGGCGCGGATGCTCGGGCTCTCCGGATGGTTCTCGACGAACATCCTCGGCAACCGGGACGGCGAGGTGCTCGACGACCCCGGCTCGTTCCGCACCAAGGAGGAGAGCAAGCTCAGCGTGCTCGAGCAGATCCTCCAGCCCGACAAGTACCCGGATCTCTACGGCGACCTCTACCACAAGGTCCGGATCAACTACTACCCGCCGCGCCGCGACAACAAGGAAGGCTGGGACAACATCGACATCTTCGGCTGGCTCGGCTACGAGATGCAGATCAAGGTGGACTTCCTCTGCCGCGACTCGATCCTCGCCGCCCCGCTCGTGCTCGACCTCGCGCTCTTCCTCGACCTCGCCGGGCGCGCCGGACTCCGGGGCATCCAGGAATGGCTCTCGTTCTTCTTCAAGAGCCCGATGAGCCCGCCCGGCGTGTACCCCGAGCACGACCTCTTCATCCAGCGGAAGAAGCTCACGAACACGCTCCGCTACCTGATGGGCGAGGAAGTCATCAGCCACCTCGGCGAATACGCCCTCGAAACCGGCGACGGCACCGACCCGCAGACCTGAGGAGAGACCTGGAGGGCGGACGCCGGCCGATCCGCTGACTTCGCCGGAGCAGCCCGTCCCCCGGGAGCGCCACGCCGAACCGCTCCGACGGCCCGTTCCGGGAACCGAGGGCGTTCGCCCGCTCCCGGATGCAGGCGCTTTCCGACCATCTCCACCGCTGCCCTCCGGACCAGCCTCCCGTCGCTGCGCCGAGCGAAGGTGGAGGTCATGAGGGCGAACCGGCCCCGGCCCGACCGGGTCGAGAACACCCGGCGCACCAGCCTCCCCCGACGTTCCGGGCCGCCGCTCCGCAGGACGGCAGGCAACGGTGCGGACGCCCACCCCCCGGGGTGATGCGCTGATGCCTCTCTGCATGATGCGATGATGTCTTCCATGCGTACAACCTGGAACGTACCCGACGAAGTGCTCGTGGAGCTGAGGGCTCTCGCCCGCTCCCGGAAGCAGTCCGTTACCGCCGTGGCCGCCGATGTGCTCCGGGCCGGGCTCGTCCACGACGCCGAGTGCCGGCCGCGCCGCCGCTACTGCGAGACGACCCATTCCATGGGGGAACAGCTGGTGGATGTCACGAAGGCGACCCGACTCGCGTTCGAGTGGTACGACGAAGAGATGCTCCGCAAGATGAAGGAAGAGTGGTGATCATCGTCGACGCGAATGTCCTGCTCTACGCCAACCAGCGGGAGGCCGAACACCATCGGCGCGCCAAACGCTTCCTGGAGGACGCGCTGAACGGGAACGAGGTCGTCGCCCTGTCCTGGGTCACGGTGCTGGCGTTCTTGCGGGTGAGCACGAATCCGCGCGCCTATCGGCGGCCCCTCACCATCGAGCAGGCGGTGGAGAAGGTTCGGCGCTGGCTGCGCCAACCGTGCGTGCAGATCGTTTCGGAACCGGAGGAGTGCGCGGATCATCTGCTTTCCCTGCTTACCGAAACCCGCGCCCACGGCAATCTCGTCATGGACGCGCACCTCACGGCGATCGCGACGCGACACGACACGGAGCGACACTCGTCTCCTTCGACCAGGACTTCCGTCGCTTTCCCGGACTCCGCTGGACCATTCCGCCTTCCCTCCACTGACCGGGCGCCGTGCCGGGGCTGCCCGGGCCGGCGACTGTCAGGCGTCGCGTGGCAGGTCGCGGACGGCGAGCATCTCGTCTCCGGTGGTAGTGATGATGCGCACCGCGATCCGTCCCGACTGGGGGCGGCGGAACGGGGCGGAGACGAGCGATTCCATGCTCGCCCAGTGCCGGGGATGGATCCGCCCGGCGAGCGCCTTCCGGAACCGCTCGAGCTGACGGTCGTCGCCCTTCCCGGGGAAGTGGATGCGGCGGGCGTGGAACGCCTTGCCGTCGTGGTCCGTGTCGAGGAGCCAGCAATCGATCTCCCCGGGCTTCCCCGCCCGGATGTTCCCGGTCGCCGGGTCGTAGGTGTTCCAGCCGCGCACCTCGACCTCCCAGTGGTCCTTTCCGGCGGGGCGCAGCTCGAGCTCGGGTTCGCCGACGAGGACGAACGCCGAGTCCGTCTGACCCGGCTTCAGCTCGGCGATCGCGAGATCCCGGTTCGCCCGCAGGTGGAGGATCTCGAGCCGCCCGCGCCGTTCGATTCGCTCCGGGTCGGCGTCGTACTCGAAGGCGACCACGATGAGCCGGTTGATCGCCTTCCTGCGGGCGGCTTCCTCGGCGGCCCGATCCGTCAGGTCACCGTTCGCGGTCTGATCGTCGGCGAGAACCACGAGCGCCACGCGATCGCCCGTCTCGCGGATCCGCGCCTCGTGGGTCACGAAATCGGATTCGAACGGCCAGGTCCGAACCTCGTCGAGATGCCAGCGCCCGCCATCCTTCCCGGTCGCGAATCCGGCGGTGGCGAGCGATTCGAGCATCCGTTCGCGGACGCCCGCGCGGAGTTCCGCGTCGCCACCCGGATCGGCGACCGGTTCGTAGCGCCAGGGCGAATGGGACTCCACGGTGAAGGGGGCCGCGAGGCGCTTCCACCCCTTCTTCTTCCGGGGGCGATCCACGAGCAGCGTGAAGGATGGCGGTCGGTCGTAGGCGAGAGTCGCCGCCGAGACACTCGGCACCCGCTCGTACACGAAACCGGAGCCCGGGTCGTGGCCAGCGCCCGGCTTTTCGGGGGGGGGGGGGGGGGGACCCGGCGGCGCCCGGGCCCCCCCCCGGGGT
>CAYGAO010000021.1:0-11755 GCA_964347715.1 uncultured Acidobacteriota bacterium | reverse complement strand
CCCCCCCCCCCCCCCCCCCGCCCGCCGCCCCCGCCCCCCCCCGCCCCCGCCCCGCCCGCGCCCCCGCCCCCCCCCCCCGCCGCGCCCCCCCCCCCCCAAGCTGCCGACCCGGACAGCTCGACTTCTTCTCGCCAGCCCTCGAAGTCGTCGCGGGTCAGGAACCAGTCGTGGACGCCGGAGAGGATGCGCTGGCGGCAGAGCGCGACCGGGATCGCCGAAGCGTCGATCGTGATCCAGCGGCGTCCCCACTTCTCGGCGACGAAGGCGGTGGTGCCCGAGCCGCAGGTGGGGTCGAGCACGAGATCGCCGGGATCGGTCGCCATCAGGAGGCAACGCTCGATCACCGACTCCGCCGTCTCGACGACATAGTGCATGTCCGTTGGGGACATCTGGCGGCGCCACAGGTTGTGGATGCGACGGCCCGGAACCTCGTCCTCGTAGCGAACCCACGCGAGCCTCCCCTTTACCGTGGCGTCGAGCCGTCCGAGCTCGGCGAGTCGCTCCAGCCCCTCGATCCTGACTCTCCAATGCTCGCCAGGTGGGCAGGGGTAATCGATGCCCTTCCACCGGAACGTGGCGGAGCGTCCGGTCGTGGACTCTCCCTGGGAGGCCAGTCGCATACGGCGATACAAGCGGGCGCCCCGGGGCAGCTCCGCGTCTGGATTCGCCCTTTCGTCCTTGGTCAGCTTCCGCCTCCTACCGTCGTCGAGCTCGACCATCGCGTCCCAGTTCATGTGCTCGATCTTCTCGGCCCGGTCGAGTGGTTCGTAGAGCTGGTGGCTCTTGAGCCGCTCCTTTTCCTTCGCGTACCAGAGGAGGTAGTCGCAGACCTCCGGGACACTGGTCGAGGAGGTGGAGCCGGCTTTCGCGAAGGCGATCGTGGCCACCCGGTTTCCGGCCCCGAACACCTCGTCGAGGACGAGCGCGCAGCGGTGGAGGTTCTGCGTGCTGATCTGGAAGAAGAAGCTCCCCGACTCGGTGAGCAACGCCCGCCCGAACACGGCCGTCCGGTACACCGCGTCGAGATACGAGTGGATGCCGTCCCGCCAGGAATCCCGAAACGCTCTCGTCGAGGAGGCCTCCGCCGGTTTTCCGCCGACCCGCCGCTTCGTGTTCCGCTGGCAGGTCGCGTCGAAGCCGATTCCGTAGGGTGGATCCCAGTAGATCATCTGGACCCTTCCGGCGAGGTCCTCCTTGCCCGCGAGCGACGCCATCACATCCTCGGAATGTCCCCGGATGATCCGGTTCTGCCAGTTCCCCTGGTGGGTGTAGCACTGCCACTGGGCATCGGGGGGCAGCCCGTTGAAGTCGTCGAAGAGGCGCGGCGCCGGTTTCCCGGCGAGCTGCGCGGCGAACGCCGCCGGAGAGACCTTCTCGTGGACCCAGAGCGGCCCCGCCTTCACCTGCAGGTCGTCGAGCGAACGACCGCGCCTCCAGCTGAGCCGCGGACCCTCCGCCGCCCGCACCGCGGGCGCCCAGGAAACCGCCTCCAGCTGATCGTCCCGCATGAAGGGCGCGGTCTGGTCGGTCGGCAGGTTCGCTCGCTTCGCCTGCTCGTGGCGGTAGGAGGCGAGCGGCTTCTCGGGCTTCTTTCTCGGGGTCATGCGTTCTCTCTCTCGCGGAGGGCTTCCGCGACCAGGCGGCGGGCGTCTCCGAGGCGCTCGATCCAGACGAGGCGCCACTCGCCGTGGTCCTGGCCGCCGTCACGCCGGCCGGAGACGGCCTCGCACCAGCGGACGAGCCAGCGTCGCTTTTCTTCCTCGCTCGTCTCGCCAGCCTTCCTACCCTTGAACTCGATCAGGAGGTGCCGCCGGCGTTTCCCCGGTTCGGCGGCCGCGCGGGCCACGAAGTCCGGCTCGGTGCGGCGCCATTCGTCGCTCTCCCGGTCGAACCAGGGCGCGTACCAGCCGAGGCGGAAGTTCCGCGCCCAGGCCTCGATCCCGGGCAGCGTGTCGAGGAGTACCGCGATCTGCAGCTCCGGGGCGGTGTGGCAAGCGGCGGCGTTCAGCTCGGAACGCGAGGCTTCGTGGCGGTGGGGCAGCACGGTCTCGAACTCGGTCCGGGTATCCCGGAACCGCGGCTCGCCGCGATCGCG
This sequence comes from uncultured Acidobacteriota bacterium, assembly GCA_964347715.1. GTDB lineage: Bacteria > Acidobacteriota > Vicinamibacteria > Marinacidobacterales > Marinacidobacteraceae > CAYGAO01. The sequence goes on along the minus strand of CAYGAO010000021.1, from coordinate 9,660 downwards.
CTCGTCGGCGAACACCGGACGCCAGCAGCCGGGCGCTCCCTGTCGTTCACAGGCTTCGGCGATCCGGGCGATGCCGTCCTCGTCGAACTGGAGGCCGCTCGGGTCGGCGCACGCGATCTGCGGCAACGCGAGCCATGCGCGCGCGGCCCGGAGTGCATCCCCGAAGGTGGTGCGTCGCTGGGCCCGCTGCGGATCGAGGAGAAGGACGACGCGCCCCGCCGCCCGCCAGAGGCTCGTCTCTTCGCGCTCGTCCCGGTCGATCTTCTCCCCCGGACCGGTGGGGCCCGCTACCGTGGTCTCGTCCGGCGTCGGACGTGGCGGCACGCGATGCGGTCGGGCCTGCGCCGGGTCGAACCGAAAGCGAAGGATCGTCTCCGGCCTCGCGTAGTCCACGACCAGCGGGAACTGGATCCGCAGATGCGAGCGTCCGGGAACAGGGTACACCTTCCAGGGCTGGACCGGAGGCGGGGGCGGTTTCTCGTCCTCGCCGCGCGCGAAGGTGTAGGGGACGCCGAAGACATTGGCGTACTCCGGCTGCTGCGGCTCGTCGGTTCCGCTGAACGAGGTGCGGCGCAGCGCCCGCCCGGTGACCTGCTCGCAGAGGAGCAGACTCCCGAACCGGCGGTAACCGAAGATATGGGTCACGTTCTTCGCGTCCCAGCCCTCGGTGAGCATTCCCACCGAGACGATGCAGCGGAGATGTTCGCCGGCTTCGTCCGTCCTGCCCGCGGTGGAGAAGATCTCGCGGATCGCTTCCTGCCGTTTGGTGCTGGTCGTCGCTTTCGGAGCGTGGAGTGCCGCCTGCTCTTCGATCGTGGCGGCGAGCTTTCCGGTGAGCGGATCGGGGTCCGAGAGTTTCGAATGGACGAGGAGCGTCGGCGGGTACTTCCGCGGAGCGCCGTCCTTCCCGTAGTTCGAGAGCAGCGGCAGGTTCCCGGGGGAGCCGAGGCCGTCGCCGCGCGGCCCACCGGCGATCCAGTGGTAGAGCCGCTCCGCGTTCCTGATCGTGTTCGCGACGACGATCAGGATCGGGAGGATTCCCGCCTTGCGGAACTCCGGCTCGACACGCTTCTCGTAGTGGTCGTAGAGCTGTTCGAGCGGTTCGCGGATCTCCCCCTGCAGTTCCCCCAGGCTGCAGTCCTTCCGCTTCGCGTGCAAGTAGATATTGCGGTACATCGGCCGCTCGAGGTCCGCATCGTCGGCCACCGGGAGCCGCGGGATCTTCACGAGACCCGATTCGATCGCATCGAGCAGCGGGAAATCCGAGACCGTCCAGGGAAATATCTCCGAGCGGAGGTCCGCCGGGCGGCGGAGCCACATCGGGGTCGCCGAGAGATCGAACGCCTGTTCGAGGCGGCCGCTCTCGTGGAGCGCCCGAAGCGCCGAGAACCAGAGCGCCGCCGCCCGCCGTTCCTCCTTCTCCTCCGCGCTCAGCTTCCCCGGAGCCTCGGTCGGCGCGTAGCAGTGGTGGGCCTCGTCGTTGAAGACCACGAACCGCGCACCGCCCCGATGTTTGCGGAGCAGCCGGTCGAGCATCGCCTCGGGGCTCTCGTTCCAGGAAGCGGGCTCGGCGAGCCCGGCGCGAAGGAACTTCTTCTCCTTGCCGCCAGCGTCCTCCATGCCGGCCGGTCCGCTCCGCCGCTGGAAGCGCTGGAAGTTCAGCACCGACCACCGCATCCGCCGCCAGACGCGCTCGAAGCCGGGCGGGGTGATGGACTGCCAGAGCCGGTCCCGGTTCTTCGGATCGAGCGCCTTCAACCGCTCGCGCACCGTCAGGTTCGGTGCGAGAGCGAGGAAGTCGACCGGCCCCTCGCGCCGCGCGGTCCACCAGAGCGCGAGCATCGCCATGAGGTTCGTCTTGCCCGTTCCGGTCGCGAGCTTCAGGGCGAGCCGGGGGACGCCGTGGTTCCACCGGGCGTTCACCGAGGCGAGCCGCTCCCGGATCGCCGAGCATTCGGCGGGAGCCCAGCGGGGGCCGGCCTCGAAGAGCCAGATCACCGTCTCGGCGGCTTCGAGCTGGCACCAGAAGGGACGGAATTCCGACCCCGGCGAAGACCAGTGGTGGAGGAGTCGCTCGGTCACGGGAGAGATGTCCGGCTTCCCGGCGGCCCGCCAACGGTCGAGCAGCTCGCGGAGTTCGTTGATCGTGCGGTGGGGTTCGGGAGACGGGGCGGAGTAAGCGCCTCCGATCCGAAGAACTTCGGCTGCCTCGAGTCCCGGATCGAGGCGGGCGCCCCAGAGTTCCGAGCCGGAGACCGGTTCCGGGATACCGGCGCCAGGGAAACTCGGGCGCCGACCGCAGTCCAGGATGTCCAGCGTCCGGCCCTTCGGGTCGAGTCGCCAGTGCTCTGCCGGGGCCTCGTAAGGAGTGCGCAGCACCGGGTTGTTCACCGCGCTCGGCGCCGCCGGAGTCGTCGCCCGGTCCCTTCGTTTCGCGACGAATCCCCGAGCGGCCGCCTCTCGGCCAGCCCCGGCTGCTGTCACCGGGGACAGGCCTTTCGGGTCAGCAGGCGCCGGTTTCGGGCGTCCGAATAGACCCTCCCACGAGGTCCGGTGATGACCTTCCCGTCCTTGAAGTCCTTCATCAGGTCCTGGTCGCCGGTGTACAGGAGCCGCGCCCCGCTCCGCCGCGCCAGGGCCAGGATGTGGGCGTCGTTCGAACGCAGGTTCCCGGTCTCCTCCAACTGGCGCTCGTCATCGCGAAAGCTGGCGTAAGGAATGCGCTTCGCCATGCCCGTGCGGAAGTAGTCCCCCAGCCGCCGCTTCGCGGGTCCGCCGAGTTCGGAGCCGAACCTGCCGCCAGTGGAATACACGAGCCTTCCCTTCGTCCTGATCCATTCGTGGATCGGCCGGGCATCCGGATGAGGCGGATCCGAGAAGAACTCCCCCGTGCGATCCGTGTCCACGATGATGCACATGAAATCCTGCTTCAACCGTCGAATCCGAGAAGTCGGTCCGTCTCTCTCAGGAAGAAGTCCCGGTATCCGGCAGGCGCCCCCTCGATGTTCCCGTAGGCGTCCAGACGGATCTCGTGGATCGAGACCGCATTGCCCCGTCGCTGTGGTTCGAAGAACAGGATCCCGACCTTGTCGGCAGCGATTCGTTTCTCCCGCACGGCGATCCGAATGCGGTCCACGATGTGGTCGCTGTGGGTCTCCACGAGGAAGGAATGGGATCGCTTCTCGACCGAGTTGACGAGGAAGCTGGCGAGTTCGGCCTGACCTCTGGGATGGAGGTGCACTTCCGGCTGTTGCAGCAGGAACAGGGCGGGAATCTGCCTTCGCGGCGCCCGGGGCACGGTCGTCAACAGCTCCACGAGGATCGGGAGGCTCTGGCTCACGCCGTACCCGACATCCATCAGGTTGGCGAGCGATCCCGAATGGACCTTCACCTGGAGCTGGAAGGAATCACTCAGCTGCTTGCCGTGACGCTTGACGCGGATGTCGGAGAACAGCCCCGACTCCTTGCCGAAGGCCACGAGATCCTCGCGCAGGGACTGCCACTGTTCGCCCTCGGTGTGTTCGAGGCGCATCATCAACATGGGGATGTGTTCGCCCTCCGGGGTAGCGGTCTCCCGAACCGGATCGTAGGTCCGCTTCGGTTTCGCCCGAAGCGGCGCCACCGGAACGAGCCGAGGCAACGGCGGAAAGAGGAATGGCTGCCGCCGCAGGCGGCCTCGGCGCCGGGGCGCCCGGTGTTCGGCGAGGAAGTCGCGGATCGGCTCCATCTCCGGGAACCGGCGCACGATGAAGTCATCCACTTCCAAGGCCCCGTAGAACGATGTCCTGCTCGTGAACGGGACGGCGATCTTCGTCTCGTACCCCTCGATGGCGAAGGTCGTTCCCTCATCCGCTCGCCGCAACTCGAGGAAGGCGCCGGAGCTGAAGTCGTAGCGCCAGGACTGGACGGTCGGTTCGGAACGTTCGCCGGAGAAGGTCGCCGTGAGCCGCCAGGTATCCGAGCCCTCGTCTCCCCGCCCGGTCCCGAGCCCGATCCGGAATTCCTTGATCGCCCCCTGACTCCCGCGCCGGGACCGCACGATGTCGCGGAACGAACCCATCGAGAACGGCTCTTCGTTGAAATCGAAGTCGCCGACCAAGACTCCTCGTTCGAGGGCGCGGTGGAGGGCGGCGTAGCAGCCGAGAAAGCTCGTCTTCCCGGTGCTGTTCTCTCCGACCAGCAAGGTCAACGGGCGGAGCGGCGCCCTCTGCTCCCCGGCGAAACAACGCACATCCCGAAGGATCAACTCACTGGGAAGATGCACCGGGCGTCGCTCCTGGGTCAGGGGTTCCGGGGTCGCGCAACCACTTTCGCCACCTGCCCGACCGGCGGTCCGTCTGCCGGACCCTTCCCGGTCGGTCGGACACCCGGCGCCCGGAGTCTATCGGGGGCCCGAGAAATCAGTGGCCTGGCCATCCCGGGAACCCCGGACCTTCGGTTCCTTTCGATTCAACGGGTCCGAACATTGCGATCGGACGACCCTCGTCCTTTCGATCAGACGATCAGAACATGATGATTCCTTGTGTGTTGGACTCGTTTTCTTCGATCAGTCGGTGTGCTTTCTTTCGATTGGACGGCTAGACTTCTTTCCATCGGACGATGGACACGCGCCCCCGCTACTACCCCCGGCTCGCGGAGCGACGGCTCACCGAGGCCCTCGAAGACTCTCCGGTCGTCCTGCTCCACGGCCCCCGCCAGTGCGGCAAGACGACCCTCGCCCGGATGGTGTGCGATCTGATGCCACTGTCACGGGGAAGGCGCCGCCTGGAGTTGGACGGCAGCCCGCTGGCCACGGTGTTGCCGCGGGACCGGGGATTCGAGTACCGCAGCTTCGACGACGAAGTGCTGCGAACGGCGGCCGAGGCCGACCCGGCGGGCTTCGTCGCCGAACTCCCCGAGCGGGTCGTGCTCGACGAGGTGCAGCGGGTCCCCCGTCTGTTCGCGGCGCTCAAGGTCGAAGTGGATCGCCGGAGGGTTCCGGGCCGCTTCCTGCTGACCGGATCCACGAATGTCCTGCTCTTGCCCGGGTTGTCGGACTCGCTCGCCGGACGCATGGCGATCGTCCGCCTCCACCCGCTGGCCCAGGGCGAGCTCCAGGGGCCGTTCCCGGTGGACCGGATATCACTGACGGCGGGCGGACCGCCGGGATTTCTCGACGCGCTCTTCGGCGGTGGTTTCGCCGCGCGCCAGGTCCCCAGGCTAGGCCCCGAGCTCGCCGAGCGAGTCGTGGCGGGCGGTTACCCGGCGGCGCTCGCGCTACCCGCCGGCCCCCGCCGGGCCCGCTGGTACCGCGACTACCTCGATTCGCTGGTCCAGCGCGATGTGCGGGACCTGGCCCGGATCCGCGGGCTGGACATCGTGCCGCGCCTGCTCGAAGCAGCGGCCGCGAACACCGCGAGGCCGCTGAACCTGACGCGACTGGCCGGCCCCTTCTCCGTCACGAGGCCGACGATCCGCGACTACCTGACCCTGCTCGAGCGCATCTTTCTGATACAGGAGCTGCCGCCGTTCCACGACAACCGCCTGAAGCGCCTCACCAGGGCGCCGAAGCTCCATCTCGGCGACACCGGACTCGCCTGCGCGCTCCTCGGCGTGGACGAGCGGACGCTGGCCGGCGACCGGACGCTGCTCGGACAGCTGCTCGAAACCTTCGTCTTCCAGGAGCTCGCGCGGCAGGCGAGCTGGGCGGAGGGGCCGGTGCGCTTCTCCCACTACCGCGACAAGGACCAGACCGAGGTGGACATCGTCGTCGAGCGGGGGCTCCGGGTCGCCGGCGTCGAGGTGAAGGCCGGGGCCACCGTGCGCGGTTCCGACTTCCGCGGCCTCCGCCGGCTGCGGGAGATCTCGGGCGATCGCTTCGCGGCCGGGGTCGTGCTCTACGACGGCGAGGCGTGCGCTCGCTTCGGGGACCGGCTCCGGGCGGTCCCGCTCCGCCTGCTGTGGGAGACGGAGATTTCGGGGTCTCCGTAGAATCGGCGCCATGGGTGCACCCGGCTGGGTCCGGCGAACGGAACCGAAGGCCGCCGCCGGTTCGGCTGCCGCGAAGCGCCTGAGCAGCGGTTGGCCGGCGCATCGCCCGGGCGGGGAGCCGTGGCGCCTGTTCCTGAGCGCGGACGCGGACGCCGCCCGAGCCGCGGCGGAGGCGGCGACCCGCGGGCCGGTCTTCGCCCCTCCGGACACCGGAGACCTTCCCCTCCGGCTCCACGAGCTGCTCCCGCTCCCAGAGGCGGCCGGGACCGTTCTCCTCGCCGACCTCCACCGTGCGTTCCCCTGTCGCGCCGCGCTCCGCCGCCCCGGAAAACCCGACGAGACGCCGCCGCCCCCGGCCCTAGCCACCCCGGGCTACCTACTCGCCCGCCTCGAACGGCTCGGCGCCGACCGGTGCGGGCTGATCGCCTCGGCGAAGGAGGACGAACTCGTGCGCCGGGCCGACAGCTTGCTCGCCGGGCGGGGCGCCGCCTGCCGGTTCGAGGTCCGGCGGGAACCGACGCCGCCCGCCGCCCCGGCGGCGATCTCGGGGCCGGGGAAGGACGACCTCGCCCGCGCGGGCGACGACCCGGCGGCGCTCCGGAGGATCGCGCTCCACGCCCCGGACGCGGTGGTGCGGGCGCGCGCGGCGGAGTCCGCCGTCGCCGCGGACGGCGAGAACGCGGTCGGACGCCTCCTCTCCGGGTGTTCGCTCATGGAGCGGAAGCAGCCCGGCGAGGCGGCGGCGGCGTTCCGCGCCGCCATCGAGCGGGACGACGAGCTCGCGGCGGCCCACTTCGAGCTCGGCAAGGCGATGATCGTGCTCGACGACCTCGAAGCGGCGCTCGCCTCGTTCCGCCGGACGACCGAGACGCTTCCCGGGTTCGCCCCCGGCTGGGCGAACGCCGGTGCGGCGCTAGGGGAACTCGAGCGCCCCGGCGAGGCGCTCCCCGAACTGGAGCGAGCGGCCGACCTGGATCCGCTGAGCCATTCGCTCGTCTCGAACCTCGGGGTCACCCTCCGGGATCTGGGCCGACTCGAGGAGGCGGAAGCGGCGTTTCGCCGGGCTCTCGGACTCGCCCCCGATTTCGTCTTCGGGCGCTACAACCTGGCGAATGTGGTGTTCCTCCGGGGACGCCACCGGGAGGCGGTGGCGCTCTTCGAGAAGGCGCGGGAGATGGACCCGACCGGCTCGACGCGGCAACGGCTCCTCCTCGCCGCCGCTCGGGTCGCCGACGACGACGAAGACGGCGCGCTCGCCGATTACCGCGAGGTCTTCGAGGCGCTCGAAGGGCAGATGCGACTCGACATGCGGACCGTCGCGCAGTGGGATCTGCGACGGCTCGCCGAGCGCATCGGCGTGACCGCGCCCCTGCGACGCGCCGCCCGGTTCGTCCGGTCGGTCCGGGCCTGACCCGCGACCTGGTAGATTCGGGCGCCGGGCGCCCGTTGAACGACTTCGAGATCCGAATCGCGGCCTTCGCCCGGCTCTCGGAGCTGTTGCGGTTCGAGGAGGTGCTCCACTGGAGGCACCTCCGGGAGGGCTTCGAGGTCCGGGGCGAGCGGGCGCCGTTCCTGAACCCGCAGCAGGGGATCTTCGAGCCGGCGCGGCTCGAGGCGCCGCTGTCCCTCCTCACTTCCGCCACCGGCCCCTGCGACGACCGCTGGACCCCGGACGGCTCCTCTACGAGTTCCGCACCGGCGGGCTGGAGCACGCGCAGAACCGCGGCCTCGTCCTCGCCGGTCGCCGGGGCGTCCCGCTCATCTACTTCTTCTTCCGGTTGCTGCCGAAGCGATACCTGGTCCGGTTCCCGGTGTTCGTGGTCCACGCCGACCCCGGCGCCCGCCGGGTGACGCTCCAGTTCGACGACCCCGGGATCCTCGACGAACCCCGTGAACTCCGGGCCTCCGAGGACGCCTCGGCGCGACGCGGGTACCTGACAGGCTGTGGACAAAGTCCCTCGCGCGCCGACGCGGCGCGAAGCGCCGCCGGGGAGGGGTGCGGGGAGGGTCCTCCCTCCCCGCGAAAGCGGGCGGATCGGGTCGCGCCAGCGATCCGGGCCGCCACCCTGTGGGGAAAGCGCCCCGCATCCGCCCGGACGACCGGGGTTCCCCATCTCTTCGACAGACGGATTCCCATGCGGGGCGTTTTATCCACAGGCTGCTGACCCGCCAGTGCGAGGCCCGGCTCCCTCAGGCGTCGTTCCGGGAACGGGTGCTCGACGCCTGCCGCTCCGCCTGCGCCCTCTGCCGACTGGGGCTCCCGGGCCTCCTCGACGCGGCCCACATCCGGCCCCGCGCGAGTGGCGGAGCGCCGGTGGCGCCGAACGGCCTCGCGCTCTGCAAGATCGACCACGCCGCCTTCGACCGGATGTTCCTCGGGATCCGCCCCGAGGGGAAGATCGAGATCCACACCTCGGTCCTCGACGAGGAGGACGGGCCGATGCTCCGCTATCAGCCCGTGGAAAAAGTCCCCCGCATCCGCACCGCTCCGGGAGGGGCGCCGGAATCCACCCCGATTCGGGGATGCGGGGCACTCTTCCCACGGGCAGGTGGGGCGAATCGTTTACGCGAGTCGCCCCGCGTCTTTCGCGGGGAGGGGGAACCCTCCTCGCACCCCTCCCCGGCGGCGCTGCGCGCCGCGTCTGTACTCGGGGGACTGTCGCCACAGCCTGCCATGGGCTGCAGCGGCTCGACGGCTCGGATCTCGTCGCGCCGCAGCGGCGGAAGGACCGGCCCGACCCGGCGCTCCTCGCCGAGCGCTACCGGTGGTTCCTCGCTTCGCGCCCGCTCGCCTGATGCCGGAAGGCGACGATCGGGACGCCCGGGTTCGGGCCGCCGCCTTCGTCCGCCTCGCCGAGCTGAAGCAGCTGCACGGGGAGGTCCTTCCCTTCGATGTCCTCCGCGAGGGGTTCTCCTGCGACGGGGAGCGGATTGCGTTCGTGAACCGCCCGCGAGGGATCTGGCGGCCGAGGCAGTGCGCCTGGCCGCTGTCGCTGAAGACTTCGCCACCCCGGGCGGACAACCGGTACGGCTACGGGGACGCCTGGTCCGACGCGCGTGGCGGACTCCTCTACGACTACCGGGACCGGAACCCCGACCTGCCCGAAAACCGGGCGCTCGCCGCCGCCGGCCCGCACCGGGTGCCGCTCATCTATTTCTTCGGCGTCGCCAGGGCGCGCTACCTCGCCGAGTTCCCGGTGTTCGTCGTCCACGCCGACGACCTGGCCGGACGGGTCGTCCTGCACCCCGAAGGCGCCGACCGGGTGGCGGAGGGCGAGGAAGCCCTGCGGGAGTACCGGATCCGGGGGATGCGGGCGCGGCTCCACCAGGCGCGGTTCCGGGAGAGGGTGCTCGACGCCTATCGGTCGCAATGCGCGCTCTGCCGGTTGCGGCTGCGGCCCCTGCTCGACGCCGCCCACATCCTCCCCGACAGCGAGGGCGGACGACCGGCGGTATCGAACGGCCTGTCGCTCTGCCGGATCCACCACGCCGCCTTCGACCGGATGTTCCTCGGGATCCGCCCCGAGGGGAAGATCGAGATCCACACCTCGGTCCTCGACGAGGAGGACGGGCCGATGCTCCGCTATCAGCCCGTGGAAAAAGTCCCCCGCATCCGCACCGCTCCGGGAGGGGCGCCGGAATCCACCCCGATTCGGGGATGCGGGGCACTCTTCCCACGGGCAGGTGGGG
>CAYGAO010000020.1:0-22021 GCA_964347715.1 uncultured Acidobacteriota bacterium | reverse complement strand
GAGAATCCCGAGGTAGACGATGGGCGCGATGCCGGCGAGCGTGGCCCGCTGCGCCCGTCGCGGTGAGGGAATGGGGGGGCGTGGTCCGCTGCGCCCCTCGCGGTGAGGGAATCGGAGGGCCGCCGGCTCGGGCGCTCCGCACCACTTCGGGGCCTCCGAGGGCGCTCGGGTTCGCGGGCGCCGGCCCGGCGGGACCGAGACGGCAACCCTCGCGCCCGGAATCCGCGGACCGGTCCGTGGTCGCCTCGCCGCGGCGGGAGCGCCCTCCTGCCGCTGGTACACTCGCCCGCCGACCGAGCGAGTCGCGGCGCCGAGCGGGTGGCCCGCTGCACCTGAGCACCTCTCCCGTGGACCAGAAGATCGCCGACATCACCGCCCACCTGCGCGCGAACGCCTTCCCGAATGTGCTGGCGATCTCGGCCGGGGTCGTATTCCCGATCTTGCATGAACTCGGCTGGGACCCTTTCGAACCGAGCGATGTCGCGCCGGAATACGACGAGACCGGGAATGGTGGGCAAGTCTGCTTCGCGCTCTGTCATCCCCCGGGAGAGCCACAGGTGTTCATCGAGGTGCGGGGCCTCGGCGAGGCCTGGGAGAGCGTCGAGAAGGTCCTGGACCGGGCGTTCGTCCGTGGGCTGAATCTCGTGGTGCTCACGGACGGAAGGACCTGGGGCTTCTATCTGCCCCTCGGCCCGGCGATCGATCACGAGGAGCCCTGCATCTCCGAGCTGGACCTGTTCGAAGAGTCGTCGACCGAAGCGGCCAACACCTTCGATCGATATCTCGCATACGGGAGAGTGGTTTCGGGCGCCGCGTTCGAGGCGGCGGACTCCGACCGCGATCGGCGCCGCCGGGACCGGGCGAGGGTGGCGATTCCCGAGGTGTGGTGCGAACTCTTGCGAACGCGGGACGGTCGCCTCGCGAGCGCGTTGCAGGCCGCGGTGAAGCAGAAGGTGGGACTCGAGCCGGGCCCGGACGATATCGGGGCCTTCCTCGAAGGGAGGGGCGCCGATCCGGATGATCCCGGCCCGCCGATCCCGGAACCGGGTCCGGTCCTCGGTCCCGCCCGCCCTAAACGGGAGAAAGGTTCGGCCTCGGTCCGCGCGCCCCGCGGTGCGTCGCGTCGGGTCGCCGTTCCCGGCCCTTCGAATCGGTATGTGGTCCGGGGCAGGGAATTCCCCTGCAATAGCGGCATCGAAGCGTACGTTGCGGTGTTCCGGATCTTCGCGGAGAGCGACCCGTCGTTCTGCGAGCGCTTCGCCAGGGATCCGGCATCCCGGGGAACCAGACGCCGTTATCTGGCTCGGACGCCCGAGGAGCTCTATCTGAATCCGGAACGTCAGCGCCGCGATTACGCAACGTACGAATCGCTGCCGGGAGGGTGGGTGGTCCTGACGCACTTGAGCAACAGAAACAAGCGGAAGATCCTGGCCGCTGCTGCGCGGGTGGCCGGTCTGAAGCTCGACGAGGACATCGTCGTCCCCTTCTGAACCGGGCGCGGTCGGGGGTCGGCGGCGAGCGCCGACGGGTCAGTTCGTGGGGGTGCAGCGGGTGTCGTCGCTGGCGAGGACGACCGGATCGCAGTCGGGGGCGGTGGCGCGGAGCGCGAGTTCGTCGAACCATTCGAGGCGCATCGTCTGCCGGAAGCCGTCGCCGAGTGATTCGAAGCGCAGGTCGGAGACGAAGATCCCGACGGTCGGGCTGAGCCCGGGGAGGTCCAGGTTCGCTCCTCCGTCGGGAACGACGATCGTGTAGGGGCGGACGAAGTCGAGCGCGGTGTCGGGGTCGGGCGCGGTGAGCGTCAGGACTCCGAGCGAGGTTCCGGCCGCCTCGTTCCGACCCGAGAGGGCCACTTCGAGGGCGAGGCCGGCGCAGTCCGGGGGGACTTCCGCCGGAGGCAGCGTGCGCGACGCGGGGTCGGGGCTCGTCGGGGACGACTCGCCGCCGCATCCGCCCGGACCGAGCACCCCGAGAGCGGTGGCGACGAAGGCGAGGGCGATCCGGGGGGCCGACTGCAGCCCGGTCGGGGGAGCCCCGAACGCTCGGGCCGTCATTCGACCGGTTCCCCTTCGCTCACCTCCCGGCCGGGTTCCACCGTGATCTCGACGCCCTCGACCGTTTCTCCGGCAGCAACCTCGATCCAGCGCAGCCGGTCGGCGAATTCGCGCGGGTAGGCCGATCTCCCCCGGTTTCCGTGAGCGTTTCGACGGACGATCAGAATCGGGTGGACCCAGAGCATCCAGTCTCCCGGCAGGAGTCCCTCGAGGTGGAAGTCGCCGTCTTCGTTGGTGAAGACCCCGGGCCCCGGACCCGCGCGCGCCTCGGGGCCGCCGGGGCGCACCGCCTGGACGTACGCGAAGAGCACCGGGCCGTTGAAGAAGCCGCCGGAGATCTCGCCGGAAAGCCGGACGGTCCCCCGGACCGCGCCGCGCGTCTCCAGGAACCCCGGGGCCGGGTAGAGCAGCGAGACCGCGGTGATGTCGTCCTGGGAGAGACTGGGCGCGTAGGAGTTCGAGTAGGACATCACCGGATCGGGAAGGAAGGCCGGGTCCTTCCCGACTGGGTGATCCGTCCAGAGCGGCATCGGGTGCGGCTCGGTGTGGGCGAGCCCGAGACAGTGGCCCATCTCGTGGATGGCGACGATTTCGAGGAGTCGCTCGAGGTCCTGCGGCCCCCAGTTCTTCCGGAAATCGGGATTCACCTCGATATCGCAGCCGGTCACCTCGGAGCCGTCGCGCCGGATGGCGGCGAAAGCGGTGGCCCAGGAGTTCTGGAAGCCCTCGTAGCTGGAGAACCCGATCGTGTTGACCCCGTCGTCGGCGTCGGCCTGATCGCGCGAGACGGTTTCGCTCTCGAGGACCAGGCGGATCTCGGCCGTGGGGATCTCGGTCCAGCGGTCGAAACTCCGCGACACGATCCGGGTCCAGATCTCCTGGGTGATCTCGAAATCCGTCGGGAGGTTGTCGTTCTCGAGCATCCGGAAGCGCAGCGGCAGATCGGCGCGGAATCCGAAGAGCCGGTATCCGCTCGCCGGCTCGGGAACGGCGAGGCTCGCCAGCGCGAGACCGAGAGCCCCGAGGAGCCGCCGGCTCACGGATCCTCCGCCCGGATCGGGGTGGAGAGCGTCCCGATCCCCTCGATCTCGATGTGGACGGTCTGCCCGGGGCGCAGGAACTCGGGCGGCTCGCGCGCCGCGCCCACGCCGTCGGGAGTCCCGGTGGCGATCACATCGCCGGGGTGGAGCGTCAGGATCGAGCTCGCGTACGCGACCAGATGCGCGACCGAATGGATCATCTGCGCGGTGGCGCCGTCCTGGACGACCCGTTCGTCCACGCGGGTGACGAGCCGGAGCGCCTGCGGATCCGGGAGGAAGGCCCGCGGCGTCACGAAGGGTCCCATCGGCGCCGCCCGGTCGCCGCTCTTCCCGGAGAACCAGTCCGGCCCCGGGAGCATCGGGTTCTCGCGGAAGCGACCGCCCCGGTCGCTCACATCGAAGACGGCGGTGTAGCCGAAGACATGCTCGAGCGCCTGCTCCTTCGAGACCCGGCGCGCCGGCTTCCCGATCACGACGCCGAGTTCTCCCTCCCAGTCGATCCGGTCGCGGCCGGGCGGGATGAAGTACGGCTCGCCGGGGCCGATGATCCCCGAGCGCGCCGACTTGGCGAAGAGATACGGAGCGTCGCGGTCGGGGTCCACCTCCTGCTCCACCTCCATCTCGGCGGCGTGCGAGCGGTAGTTCGCGGCGACGGCGAGCAGGTTCGACGGGTAGCGGAGCGGCGCCGTCAGCCGGTGCGGCTCCACCCGGAAGCGGAGCCCGTCGGCGCGCCCGGCGAGGTGGTTCGCGATCCGGTTCAGGCGCGCGGTGGTGGCGTCGCCGCCCGCGATCACCTCGATCAGGTCGGGGGCGAACGGGTCGGGAGTCGAGCCGGTCTCGCTGGCGAAGAGCGCCTCGGCGGCGGCCAGATCGAGGATCGTCTCCCCGAGGACGAGCGCCGGCCGGGGCGACCCGTCGCCGGTGTCCGACGCCCGGTAGGTGGCGAGCCGGTAAGGCGTTTCCGGCTCGCCCGAAACCATCGGGTCCGGCACGGGTCCGCCGGCGCAGGCCGCGAGGGCCAGAAGCGCCGACGCCGCCCCCGCGGGGGGGACGGGCGCTCGTCTCGGGATGGGCGACAAGGGTTGGCTAGTCTATCCGTCCGGTCGCGACTCATCCCCGGAGGGATTCCCATGCTGCGTCTCGTCATCGCTCTCTCCATCGGCGCCCTGATCGGCTTCGTCGGCGCGCGCTTCGCCGACGCCCAACAGCAGGGCACCCGGCGGATCCCGCAGTTCGAGAACGAACACCTGCGGGTGTGGAAGACGATCGTGCATCCGGACCAGCCGCTCAGCATGCACCGGCACGAGCGCGGGCGGGCGATCGTCGCGCTTCGGGGCGGCACCCTCCATGTGGTGACCGAAGACGGCGACGAGAAGGCGATGCACTGGGAGAGCGGGAACGCCTACTGGCTCGACGCCGATCCGCCGGGCGAACTCCACGGCGATGTGAACCGGGGCGCCGAGCCGATCGAGGTGATCGTCCTCGAGCTCCAGCGCTGACCGGCTCGCCGCTGCCGGGAGTGATCGGCTCGGTCGCTGCCGGGGCCGGGCGTCCGGGATCCGCGCGCTGACCCGGGCGTCCGTCACCTATCGTCCACCGCGAGTACCGCCCGGAGGAGCAGCTCCGTTCCGATCGCGCAGTCCTCCCACGAGGTCCACTCCTCGGGGGCGTGGCTGATCCCGCCCCGGCTCGGGACGAAGAGCATCGCGGTCGGGATCCCGTGCCGGGCGGTGTTCTGGGCGTCGTGCCCGGCGCGGCTCGGCAGGCGGAGCGGCTCGTGTCCGGCTTCCCGGGCGACCCCCGCGAGGAGTTCCCGCAGACCGGGATCCATGTCCGCCGGCGGTTCCGCGAGCGTCCGGACGATCCGCACCCGGCAGCCGGTCTCCCCGGCGATCCCGGCGCCCCGCCCGCGGACGCGCCGGATCACCCCGTCCACGACCCGGTCCTCGAGGTCGCGCAGCTCGATCGGAAAGCGCACTCTCCCGGGGACCGCGTTCGCCGCGTCCGGGGAGACCGCGAGCTGCCCCACGTTGCCCACCTGCTCCCCGGGGCGCGCCCGGATCTCCTCGTGGACCGCGACGATCAGCCGGGCCGCGGCGAGCATCGCGTCCCGGCGCTCGGCCATCGGCGTCGTGCCGGCGTGGTTCTGGACTCCCTCCACCGTCGCCTCGAAGCGGTGGATGCCGACGATGCCCTCGACCACGCCGACGCGGCGCCCCGCGCGCTCGAGCGTCCCGCCCTGCTCCACATGGAGCTCGAAGACCGCCCGCACCCGGCGCGGATCGAGGATCGCCCGCTCCAGTCGGCGCGGGTCGAGCCGGTAGCGCTCGAGCCACTCGTGGAGGGAGAGCCCGTCGGCGCCGACCCGATCCAGTTCCCCGGCGGGAACCCCGGAGGTGGCGGCGCGGCTCCCGAAGAGCCCGTTCCCGAAGTGGGCGCCCTCCTCGTCGCACCAGACCACCATCTCGAGGGGGTGGCGGGTCGCGATCCCCCGCTCGCCGAGCGCGCGGAGCACCTCGAGGGCGCCGAGCACGCCGAGGGTCCCGTCGTAGTGCCCGCCCCGCGGGACGGTGTCGAGGTGGGATCCGAAGAGGATCGCCGGCAGGGGCTCCCGGCCCTCCCGCCTCCCGAAGAGGTTTCCCGCGGGGTCGGTGCGCACGGCGAGCCCGGCCTCGCGCATCGCTTCGGCCAGCCAGGCGCGGGCTCGAAGTTCGTCGTCGGAGAACGCGATCCGACGGGACCCGCCTTCGGGATGCCGCCCGAACTCCGAGAGCCGGATCAGCGAGGCGCGAAGCCGCCCGGCGTCTATCACCCGCTCTCGATGGACCGGCGAGGTGCGGTCCATCGAGAAAGGGGTCGGCGAGTTACGGCTGCTGCTGCGTCGTCGTGTCGGAGAGCAGCGCCTCGGCTTCCGCGAGCCCCGGCAGGTCGGGCCCGCGCTCGGGAGTCGCGAGCAGCTGTTCGTAGTAGCGGCGCGCCAGCTCGTGGTCGCCGAGCGCGGTGGCCGCTCTCGCGGCGCCGCTCAGCGAGTGGGGGCGCTTCGCGGTCCGCTCGAGCGAGACCTCGAACACCGAGAGGGCTTCCTCCGCCGCTCCGGTTTCGAGGAGCAGCTCGGCGAGCAGCTCGTGAGCCGGCTGGATCGGCGCGTCGATCGGCGATTCGCCCGGGGGCCCGGAGGGCGGCTCCATGCTCTCGGCGACCTGGACCGCCTTCCGGAAGGCGGCGATCGCGCCGTCCCGATCGCCCTCGGCCTTCGCGATCAGACCTGCCATCTCGTGCGCCATCACGAGCGCCTGCTCGGCGCCGCGCGGGTTGTCGGACCCGGCGAGCATTTCGTGGATCTTCATCAGGCCCTCGCGCGCCTTCCGCGCGGTGGCGACATCCCCGGTCTCGGCGGCGCTCGCGCCGCGGGCATAGAGCATCGCCCCGGCGGTGCGGTGGCCCACCTCGGGCTCGTCGCCGCCGATCTGCGCCACCAGGTCGTCCACCGGCTCCGGCTTCCAGCGACGGGTCTCGACGGTGTTCAGCGCGTCCATCCGCATCCAGGTCTCCTTGACCGAGCCGGTGGCTTCGTCCCGGAGCGTGATCGTGTGGAGATCGTCGAGCACCTTCCGCCCCTCGTCGTAGCGGCCTTGCTCGAGGTAGGCGTAGAGCATCCAGTAGAGCGCGTGGTACGAGTAGCGCATCGGCGAGAGACCCTTCCGGGTGGCCCGGTCGATCGAGGCCTGGTAGGAACGGTCGTTCAGCGATCGCACCTGATCCCACATCCCGTGCTGCAAGAAGATGTGCGACGGCATGTGGAGCGCGTGGACCGCCGCCGGGGCGATGTCGGCGTACTTCTCCGCCGCATAGAGCGCCACCGGAGCGTGCACCGGGTCGTCGTAGGCGTGGATCACATAGTGCGCCGCGCCCGGATGGTCCGGGTTCTCCCGGAACACCCGCTGGGCGATGGCTCCGGCGCGCATGTCCACCCGCCGGCTGGCTTCGCCCCGGACGCGGGTGCGCATGAGCGCGAGCGAATGGAACGCCGCCGCTTCGAGGTCCTCGGGGTAGGCGGCCGAGAGTTCGGCGAGCGCCTGCTCGTAGGCGTCCGATCGTTCCTGGAGATCCCCGGGACCGTAGAGGATGTGGACCGACTCGAGGTACTGCTTCTCCCGGTCCGTCGGCGCCTTCTCCACCCGCTCGGCGCGGGTCGCGCCGAGCTTCCGCAGCGCGTCCCGGGCCTTCGACATGTCCTGTCCGGGCGGGTAGTGGTGGCCGCCGGTGTGGCTCAGCGCCTCGCCCCAGTAGGCGAGCGCGAAGTCGGGATCGGCCGCCTGGGCGCGCTGGAAGGCCTCGGCGGCGTCCTCCCACTCGAAGCTGTGGAGCAGTCGGACGCCGTCGAGGAAGTCCTGCTGCGCGGATTCGGCGCCGGAGTTCGGGAACGAGACCGTTCCGAGGCCTCCGGACTGAGCCTGGGCCACCGAGGCGGCGAAGAGGAGGATGGCCGCGCCGAGCGCGGCCCGTGTACATGGGAATCGGGATCTCATTCGGCTTCTCCTGTACGAAGCGACTGGGGAAACGACCCTTGTACCAGACTGCCGCCCGTCAGGGCAAGCCGCGCGGCGCGTCCCCCGATGCCCGACCCGGCGGCGGGGATGGGCGGAGCCGCGGACCACCGGGTGGATGAGCGGCGGAGAGAGGCGGGCCGACGGCGCGCCGGGAGGGAGTGCCGGACGCCTCTCGGGCCGCAGCGTGGCTGGAAGGCGGTTGGGGCGGAGCAGGGCGCGCGGGTCCCGCCGAACGGGGCGGTGCGCCCGCTCCCCGGCGCGGGTTCCGCAGCGGGTCGGGAGCGCGTCGAGGCGGGTCAGCGCCCGGCGGAACGACTCCACCGCCTGCTATCGGAGCGACCGCGACCGCGCTTCGATACCCGGCGACGGTGGCGCGTCGCGACCGGGAAGCGGAAGCGGTCGCCCGCCACGCCGATCCGGACGCCGTGTTCCGGAACCGGCGGGAACCGGTGCTGCTCGACGACTGGGAGGCGGTTCCTGGCGTTCCTGGAAGCCGTGAAGCGCTCGGTGTCCTCGAGGCGGTTTCCCACGGACCGGCTTCGTCCGGGCCGGGGGAGACCCGCGGAGCTGGCCCGGCGTGGGACGGGCGATCCGGGTGGAGATGTTTCCGCCGATGGTCGGGGAACGCCGGGGACGGGCCTCGCGGCCGTTTCTCGACCGGATGGCGGCGGGGGTGGTCGGCGGCCGTTCCGTCGGGGCGGTTGGGGCGACCGGGGCGCGCGGTCAGTTTCGGGCGGCGATCCGGAGCGCGAGCTGTCCGCGCTGTCCCGCCGCCTCGGGGAACCGCCAACCGCCGACGATTCCGAGCACGCGGGGCGTCACTTCGGGGAAGGTGGTCTCGAGGAGATCGATGTGCTCCGGGAATCCGCCCTCGCCGAGGTCGAGCTGGAGGCGCACGGTGCCGGCAGCCTCGCCCACGAGTGACGACGCGAGGTCGAGGAGGCGCGGGTCGTCGGGCGCGGTGAGCGCGACCGGATCCGCGGCGTTCGTGGTGGGCGGCGCCCGGAAGGTGATCCCGAGCGCGAGGAAGATCGTGTTCTGGCGCAGCCTCCGGTAGAGCTCGCCGCGCGATTCGCGGCCACCTGCCTCCCGGAACCAGGAGAGGTAGCGGGACACCGGCAGCTCGAAATCCCGCCCGGTCGCGATCAGGGTCGTGTCGGGTTCGGTCGCGCCGCTGACGGTCGCCGTCCATACCGGCGAGCCGGAGAGCTCGAGCGCGAGCTCTGCCTCGAACCGCTCGCCCGAAGCACCGATCCGCACGCGAAGGGCGCGACGGTCGCGCTGGCGGATCGTTTCCCAGCCGCCCTCGGCGCCTGCCGGGCGCAGGGTGAGCAACTGGGCGAGATAGGCGTCGGGGATCCGGCGCGCGAGCGTCGCCAGCCAGTCCGACACCGCGACCCCGACTCCGTCGGTCTCGACGCGGAAGGAGAGCCCGTCGAGCGGCGAGAAGTCCGAGTTCGCCCGCCGGATCTCGAATATCCGCAGCTCGGGGGCGAGCTCCGCTCCCGGCGCGTCCACCGCGGCGAAGAGGCAGGCCGCCACGAAGAAGCAGGCGGCGCGCCGTGGCGCCGGGAGGCCAGCCACACCCCCGAGTGTAGAGGGTCCGCCTCCACGGACGGGCGACATCCGGCGCCCACCGCTCGGCGGGAGCCGGCAGGCGTCGCCCGAGCGGCGCGCCGCGCCCGGTCGGTTTCCGGTTCTGGCGAGACCCGCGATACGCTCCGGGAATGGCCGTTTCCCCCCGCACCGTCGCTCCTTCCGGGCCGCCGGCGCCCGCCGAGGTCCACGACCGCCTGCGGCGCCACCTCCTCACCGACGGACTCGACCTGGTCCTCGATCTCGACGGGAGCCACGGCTCCTTCCTGCGATGCGCGCGGACCGGCCGCGAGTTCCTCGACTGCCACTCCTACTACGCCGCGAACCCGATCGGCCACAACCACCCGGGGATGTTCGAGCCCGCGTTCCGCGAGCGGCTGCACCGGGTGGCGATCCACAAACCGTCCAATTCCGACTTCTACACCGTCGAGATGGCCCGGTTCCTGGACACCTTTTCGCGGCTCGCGATCCCCCGGGAGTTGCCGCATGCCTTCTTCGTCGCGGGCGGTTCGGTCGCCGTCGAGAACGCGGTGAAGACGGCTTTCGACTGGAAGGTGCGGAAGAATCTCGCGGCCGGCCGTGGCGAGCGGGGGAGCCGGATCGTCCATTTCCGCCACGCCTTCCACGGCCGCACCGGTTACGCGCTCTCGCTCACGAACACGGAACCGCTGAAGGTCGCCTATTTCCCGAAGTTCGACTGGCCGCGGATCGAGAGCCCGATGATCCGCTATCCGGAGGCGGAGCGGCTCCCGGAGACCGAGGCCGCCGAGAACCGCGCCGTGGCCGCGATCGAGGCGGAGGTGGCGGAGCATCCCCACGACATCGCCGGGCTGATCATCGAGCCGATCCAGTGCGAGGGCGGAGACCATCACTTCCGGCGGGAGTTCTTCGAGGCGCTCCGGCGGCTCGCCGACGAGCACGAGTTCCTGCTCATCTTCGACGAGGTCCAGACCGGGGTCGGGATGACCGGCCGGATGTGGTGCCACGAGCACTTCGGCGTGGTTCCCGATGTGCTCGCCTTCGGCAAGAAGGCGCAGGTATGCGGCATCCTCGCGGGCCCGCGCGTGGACGAGGTCGAGGACAACGTGTTCCGGCTGTCGTCCCGGATCAACTCGACCTTCGGCGGCAACCTGGTGGACATGGTCCGCTTCGGCCGCTATCTCGAGATCATCGAGGAGGAACGGCTCGTCGAGAACGCATCCCGGGTCGGCGCGCTGCTCCTCGGCGGCCTCCTGGAGCTGGCGCGCGATCCGGGCCGCCAGATGACGAGCGTCCGCGGACGAGGGCTCATCTGCGCCTTCGATCTGCCCGACGAGGAGACGCGCGACCGGGTGCTCTCCCGCGCCTGGGAGAACGGACTGCTTCTCCTCGGCTGCGGCCCCCGGTCGGTCCGGGTGCGCCCGAGCCTCGCGCTCGGCGAAGCGGAAGCCCGGCTGATCCTCTCGCGCCTCGCCGATTCCTTCTGACGCTTCAGCCGAGGCCGAGCGCGGACTCGCTCACCCGCACCAGCGCCCAGACGAGAGTGGCGGCGCCGAGCGGCACGAACAGGTTGTCGCTGCCGAACGGGCACACCGCCTCGATCCCGGCGGCGACGGTGCCCACCACGAGCCCGAAGGCGATCGCCGGGTGCCAGCCGAACCCGGCCATGGTCTGGAGCACGACCGCCACCACGGCCCCGGCGGTGAGGAACAGCGCGAGGCTGCCCTCCATCGTCCGCGAGTGGCCGAAGATCGTGTACCGGCGGGTTCCGTAGCGGCGCCCCACGACGGCCGCCGCCGAATCGCCGAGCGCGAGGACGAGGAGCCCCGCGACCGCGGCGAAGGATGCGTCCCCGGCTTCGCCCGGGCGGAAGAACAGGGCGAGCAGGACCCCGAAGGAGAGCGGGAAGAACACGGTCCCGAGATTCGCGGGATCGCCGCCGAGCGAGGCCATCAGCCGGAAGCGGTGGATCACCCAGTTCACGAGGACGAAGCCGAGCGGCGGGATCACCGCGACCCGCCAGTCGGCGAAGAGGAAGACGGTCGGGACGATCCAGAGCCCGACCCCGGTGTGGAGGAGGTTCCGCACCCCGAGGGGCGAGAGCCATCCGGCGCGGCGCAGCGCCTCGCCGGCCGCCACCAGCGCCCCGACGAAGAGACAGCTCAGGAGGAGCGCCGCTTCGTGAGAGAGCGGCAGGGTCACGACGCCGCCCCGCCGCGGCGCATCGCGGCGTCGTAGGCGTCCTCGTCGTCGAGGTCGAGGAGTTCCCGCATCTCCGCCGGGACGAACCGGAGTTCGGCGGGGCGCCGGGCGAGCAGCGACTTTGCGCCCCGATCAGGCTCTCCGGGTTCCCGAGTCAGCGACAGCAGCTCGGGGAACAGACGGGGGGAGAGGAGCGCCGGAAGCCCCCAGGTTCCGCGCTCGGCCATTTCCGCCGTGGCCGGAAGCACCGCCGCCGCGATATCGGTGCGCCGGGCGAGCAGCCGCCGGACCAGCCCGGCGGAGAGGAACGGCTGGTCGAGCGGCGCCACGAGCGCCCAGAGGCGGTCGCCCTCGGCCGAGAGAGCCCGCACCCCAGCCTGCAGCGAGGAGAGCATTCCGCTCCGGTAGTCCGGGTTCGGGATCGGGCGGAGCGCTTGCCCGAGCCCTTCGAGTTCCCGGGCGAGCCGGCGTTGCTCGTGCCCGAGGACCACGAACACGGGAGAGAGCCGGGCGGCGAGCAGCGTCTCCGCCTGCGCCCGGAGAAGCGTCCGGCCCGACCCGTCCGGATGGGGCAGCAACGCCTTCGCTCGCCCCATCCGGCGGGATTCGCCGGCGGCGAGAAGGATTCCGGCGGTCGCCGAGGCCCCGGTCCCTGACGGGTCGCCGGCAGATCGCGGGCGACAGGCCGCCAGTGGCGCCGCTGGGGGTGGAGCGCCCGAGGAGACGACGCCGGCGACAGACTCAGTGTTCGCCTTCGCCCTCCACGACGAAACCGAGGGTGAGCCCCCCGAACGATCCGGCGGGCCAGGCGAGCGCCCATCCGTCGGCGTCGTCCTGGAAGATCACCGGTTCCTCGGCGCCCTCGTAGTTCGGCGCGAGGCTCATGACCCCGGGGTGGCCGATGCCGGTGGCCCCGAAGCTCATGATGTTCAGATCGTCCTGACCCCAGCCGGCCTCCAGGCTCGGGTCCTCGGCGGTCGGGACGAGCAGGACGAAGTCGAGGTGGACGGAAACCCCCATGTGGTTCCCGTCCTCGGGCCGCACCCCGTAGCGCAGGGTGAAGACCCCCGGCTCGATCGGGTTCCCCTTGTAGTCGGACCAGGGCCCGGTGATCCGGACCGCTCCCACGAGCGTCCCCACCCCGAGGCCGGCGAAGGTGACTCCGGGCGGGCCGTCGGAACCGCCCGGAACCTCGGACCGGAACCAGAATTCGAGCGTGGTTCCCGACGCGAGCGTCACGAGCTGGCCGCCCGGGTCGAGAGCCGCCCGGATCTCCTCGGGGATCGCTTCCGGGGGGCTTCCGCCAGCGGCGAGGGTGGGAACGTCTGCGAGACCCGACGCGCCCGATCCGAAGGCCAGCGCGCCGAGGACGACGGCGCCGGCCAGCGCGCGCCGAACGAGCCTCATCGGACGAATCTTGCCGGACGCCGGTTCGCCCGGCTCAGCGGACAAAGGCGCCGACGAAGGCGCTCCGCTTCAGCGGGCAGCTCCAGGTGGCGTCGAAGTCGTCCCCCCGGAAGGCGTGCGCTTCGGTGTAGGCCGGAACCGCATCCGCGATCTCGGTCAGCGGCGGGTAGTAGACGAACTCGCTGCCGCAGAGGTGGTCCTCGTGGCTGATCGCCCGCGTCTTCACCTCGACCAGCTCGCCGGCGGTGAGGGAGGCGTAGCCCGGCCGGCTGTCGAAGTCGGCCGCGACCGGCGCGTCCCGGATCGCCTGCACCTCCGCGAGCAGGTCGCCGCCGAGATCGTGCGCGAGCCGGATGAGCGCCGAGCGCTGATCCGCGTTCGCGGTGTCGTCCACGATCAGGACGGATTCGGCGGGGAAGGGGTCGTCGTGCGGGTCTCCGAGGGTGGCCTGCGCCTTCACGACCGCGACCACCGAGAGGCCGTCGAGCGCGACGCCCTCGTATTCGCCGGCCGTGACATTCCAGGCGAGCACCGCCTCGCGTCCGGTCAGCCCCACCTCGCTGTTCGCGAAGCAGTGCCCCGCGTACACATCGGCGGTGCGGGCCTCGAGATAGAGGCCCTGAAGCGAGGTGTCGGCCTCGCTGGCGCTCGCGCTGGCGGCTCCGAGAAGCAGCGCTGCGGCAAGTGAGAGTCTCTGGATCTTCATGGTCTTCGGTTCTCCTCCGGTGTACGGACGCGCCCCCGGCGCGCGGATCAGTCTAGCGATTTCCGGCCCGTACCGGGCCGCTCGGGATCAGTAGGCGCGCTCGAAGCAGGAGCGCCCGGAACCCTCGCCGCAGCGGTCGCGGTCGGCCACCCGGCCGTCCGGCCCGAGGCAGGTCATCGTGTGGGTGCACCAGAAGTAGCCGTCGCCGGGAACGCCCCCGGGGACGGTCGGGTCGTACTCCACATCCATGTACATCGCCTTCGAGCGGAGCCGGTGGCAGATCGCCAGCACAGCGCGGCCGGCGGCGCCCGGAACCGCGTGCTTCGGCAGTGTCGTCTTCGTGGCCATCGTCAGCCCTCCATGGCGGCGAGCGCGGCGCGCTTCACCGCCACCCGTGTCAACTGGATCTTGTAGGCGTTCCCCGAGAACGCGACGGCGTCCGCCACGGCGGCGGCTCCCGCGGCTTCGGCGCTCGCTTCGGTGATTCCGCCGGCGAGAGCCGCGGCAGCCGCTTCGCTCGGCCACGGCCTCGGGGCGACCTGCCCGAGGACCACGCGGGCTCCCGCGGCGGCGGCGGCGACCGAGGCGGTCGCGAGCGGCCAGTCGAGGCCCTTCCGGTTCCGCACCTCGAAGGTGGCGTTCCGGGACGAGCGCATCGGGATCGTGACCCCGGCGACGATCTCCGCGGGCCCGAGCGTGAACTCGCTCTCGTCGCTCGACGCCGGAATCCGGTAGAGATCCTCGAGCGCGATCGTCCGCTCGCCGTCCGGCCCGAGCAGATGGGCCGAGGCGCCGAGCGCGATCAGCGGCGGCGCGAGGCTCGACGGATTCACGAACGCCGCGGGCCCGGCATTCCCGAAGATCGCGTGGTAGCGGTTGTCGCCGATCCGGACCATGGACTCGCCCTCGTGCATCGGCACGAGCCCGAATCCGGCGCGGAAGTACCAGCACCTCGGCCGCAGGCAGAGGTCACCGCCGACGGTGCGCCGGGAAAGGATCTGGCGGCTCCCGACTCCCGCGATCGCCTGCGCCACCGACGGAAAGGAGTCCCGGATCCCGCGGTGCTCACCGAGCGGCCCGAGGCGCGTCAGGGCGCCGAGATGGAGCCCGTCCGCGGTCTCGCGCGCGCCGGCGAGCTCCCGGATCCCCTTCAGGTCCACGAGACGCGAAGGTGCCGCCGCCCCGTCCTTGATCAGGCTCAGCAGGTCCGTGCCCCCGGCGAGGGCCACGGCACCCTCGCCGGCCAGCATCCGGACCGCATCCTCGGCGGTCCGAGGACTCGCGTATTCGAAGGCGCGCATCAGGCCATCCCTCCTCGGTGGATCGCGGCGAGCACTCGCTCCGGGGTCATCGGCATCTCGTTGATCGGCACGCCCGCGGCGTTCGACGCCGCGTTCGCGATCGCCGCCCCCGGCGCGATCACCGGCGGCTCGCCGAGCCCGATCACCCCGCGCTCGTCGTACCCCGGGCCCGTCATCATGTGGACGATCATCTCGCCCACATCGGCGATGCCCGCGAGCTTGTAGAACTCCATGTCGGCGTTCAGCATCCGACCGGTCACCGGGTCGAAGACGCGCTCCTCGACGAGGGCGTAGGTCACCCCCATGATGAGCGCGCCGTAAACCTGGCTCTCGGCGGTCTTCAGGTCGAGGACGAGGCCGCAGTCCTGGACCGCGACGAGCCGGTTGATCCCGACCACCCCGGTATCGAGGTCCACGCTCACATCGGCCATCTGGACGCCGCCGACGCCGCTGTCGGTCAACTGACCCGGACCCGGGTTCTGGCCGGTCGCGGCCACCGGGTTCACCCCGATCAGCGCCGCCGCCTGCCGCCACGGCAGCGGCGGGGAGCCGCCGTCCCGGAAGCGGAGCTGGCCATCCTTCAGTTCGAGGTTCGCGGCCTCGGTCCCGAGCTTCGGAGCGATCCGCTCGAAGAGCGCGTCCACCGCGTTCAGCGCCGCCCGGCGGGTGGCGCCGCTGACGCCGCCGACGGTCGTGCTGCCGCCGGAGGCGCCCGATGCCGGGAGCACGCTCCGCCCCATCGTGACCTTCACCTGCCCGATCCCGAGCCCGAAGGTCTCGGCGAGCACCAGCCCGATCACGGTGCGGGTGCCGGTGCCGAGGTCCTGGCTTCCGATCCGGGCCTCGACGAGCCCGTCGCGGTAGGCGAGCACCTCGCAGTTGCTCCGGTGGCCGCGCCCGCCCCAGGTATGGATCGCGAGCCCGAGCCCGGAACGAACCGTGCCGCTCGCCTGCCCGCGCGGGCGCCAGCGTTCGCGCCAGCCCATCAGTTCGGCGGCCTTCTCGAGCTCTTCGGCATAGACCGGGGCGCGCTCTCCGGTGCGCTCGATGTTCTTCAGGAAGAACTCGAGCGGGTCCATCCCGGCCGCGTGGGCGAGGTCGTCGAGCGCCCGCATCGTGACGAAGCACGCCTGCGGGTGGTTCGGCGCCCGCCACGCCCGCGCCGGCCCGGTGTTCGTCGGGACCGAGGTGTGCGCGTGGCTCTGGTTCTCGAACTCGAACACGTAGGGGATCGGCGGCGACCCCGCGCCGGCCGGACCACCCGAGCCCCAGCTCTTCGAATCCCACGCGACGACCATGCCTTCGGCGTCCGCCGCCGCGCGGACCTCGGCGTGCGTCGAGGGGCGCGCGCCGGCGACCCAGACCTCCAGGTACCCGTCCAGCATCAGCTTGACCGGCCGTCCGGTCATCCGCGCCAGCTCGACGCCCACGACGCCCCAGCGGTCGGCGCTGAACTTGCTGCCGAACCCGCCGCCCATGTGCTGGGTCTCCACATGGACGTTCGACGCCGGGATGCCGACCGCTTCGCCGAGCTGCGAGGCGACCCCGGAGATCGCCTGCGTCGAGGCCCAGACGGTGACCGACTCGGCGTCCTCCCACTCGGCCACCTGGCCGTGTGATTCGAGCGAACAGTGGGCGATCTGGGCGGCGTGGTAGGTCCCGCTCGCGCGGGTCGTCGCCGACGCCATCGCCGCTTCCGGATCTCCCGAGGTCTCCGCCTGCGCCGGCTGCGCGTCGGGCGCGTCGGCGACCCGGCGCTCGTCCACGAAGTGCGGCAGCACCTCGTACTCGACGGTCACGGCCCGAGCGCCGTCGCGCGCGGCCTCTTCCGAGGTGGCGGCCACGGCCACCACCTCGTCGTGCGCCCACTGGATCTCGGTGCCCACTTCCTGGATCACATGGACCCGGACGACCCCGTCGATCGCCTCGGCGGCCGCGGTGTCGATCGCGGTGATCCGCGCGTGGGCGTGCGGGCACCGGACCATCTGCGCCCAGAGCATCCCGAGCCGGTTCTGGTCGTAGGCGTACTTCGCGCGTCCGGTCGCCTTCACCGGGCCGTCCAGCCGGCTCAGGCGCGAGCCGATGAGGCGGCGGTCCGCGGCTGCTGGCCAGATGTATTCAGCCATTTGCTGTTCCTCCTCGGGAGGCCTGGGCGACGGCCGCCCGGATGCCCGCGTAGGTTCCGCAGCGGCAGAGATTCCCGCCGAGCTCCCGGTGGACGGTCTTCTGGTCGGGGTTCGGATGGCGGTCCAGCAGCGCGGCGCTCGCCACCACGAAGCCGGGAGTGCAGAAGCCGCACTGCTGGGCGTCGTGGTCCACGAAGGCCTGCTGGATCGGGTGCATGTTCTCGGGCGAGCCGAGGCCCTCGACGGTGGTGACCTCCTGCCCCTGCGTCTCGATCGCCAGCACCGAGCAGGCATAGACCGGATCGCCGTCGAGCAGCACCGTGCACGCCCCGCAGGTCCCGCGGTCGCAGACCTTCTTCGCGCCGGTGAGGTCGAGGTGGTTCCGGAGCGCGTCGAGGAGCGTCACCCGTGGTTCGAGCGTCGCCACCCGGGCCTCGCCGTTGATCCGGAAGGCCATGTCCACGGGGCCGGGGCCGGCGACTCCGGGCTCGCCCTGGGCTTCGGCCGAGTCGAGCAGGCCGGGCACGAGGCCGGCGGAGACCGCGCCCGCAGCGGCGCTTCCCCGGAGGAACTGCCGGCGGGAGAACGATCCCGGGGCTCGCTTCCCGGGCGCCTCGGGTCCGTTCGCGGTCTGCTCCGGGCCCGGGCCCCCGCGGGGCGTCGGCGGAACGTTCGTCTTTGCCATCGAAGATCCCTCCGGATGGAACGGGTTCGGAGCGCGACTATACCAAGAGGCGCGGGTTACGATGTTCGGCGTGGCGGGAGTTTCCGGGCGGCGGGCGTCCGGCGCCCTCGCGCCCCGAGCGCGAGGGGCTTCGAGGCGACGGGCGCGGGGAGGGAGGGCCGGTGGCGGTCCGGTCCGCGTCGGGGACCTCCTCGCCGATGCGCTTCCGCGCGGGATGCGGGGACGGATGCTCGATCTCGAATTCCTCCGCGGAGTCTGGCGGGAGGCGATCTCGCCAGGCCTCCCGGAAGCCGCGACCGCCGCCGCGACTCCCGAGGCGTTCGACCGGGGCGTCCTCACGGTGCGCGCGGCCGACCGGGAGGCGGCGACGGTGCTCCACCGCCGTCGCCGCGAGATCCGGGACCGGATCCTCGCCGCCGCCGGCCTTCCGGGCGTCCGCCTGCGGGTTCGGGTGGTGGGGCGCGGGGAAACGGCGTGAGCGGACCCCCGGTCTGGATCTCCGCCGCCGCGCGGACGCCGGTGGGAAAGCTGCTCGGCGGCCTCGCGCCGCTCTCGGCCACCCGGCTCGGCGCGCTCGTGGTTCGCGAGGCGGTATCGCGCGCCGGACTCGCCCCCGACGCGGTGGACGAGGTCGTCCTCGGGAACGTGCTCGGCGCCGGGCTCGGGCAGAACCCGGCGCGGCAGGCCGCGCTCGGCGCCGGGCTCGCCCCGAAGACCGGCGCGCTCACGATCAACATGGTCTGCGGCTCGGGGCTGAAGGCGGTCATGCTCGCCCGGCAGGCGATCCTCGCCGGAGACGCCGAGGTGGTGGTCGCCGGGGGGATGGAATCCATGTCGAACGCGCCGCACCTGCTGCGCGGGCTGCGGGCCGGGCGGAAGATGGGGAGCGCCGGGTTCCTCGACTCCCTGGTCCACGACGGCCTCACCGACGCGTTCCTGGGAGTCCACATGGGAGAGACCGCCGAGCGCGCGGCGGACCGCCACGGAGTCACCCGCGAGGCGATGGACGCCGCCGCCGCCGAGAGCCACCGCCGCGCCGCCGCCGCCACCGCGAACGGACGGTTCGAGGCCGAGATCCTGCCGGTCGAGGTCCCGGGGCGCCGGGGCGGGTCGGTGGTCGTCCGCCGCGACGAGCCGGTCCGCCCGGACACCACCGAGGCCGGGCTCGCCGCGCTCCGCCCGGTGTTCCGTCCGGAGGGCCGGGTCACCGCGGGGAACGCCCCCGGGGTGAGCGACGGCGCCGCCGCGGTGGTCGTTGCCTCGGACGCCGCGGCGGACCGCCTGGGGCTCCCGCGCCTCGCGCGGATCCGCGGCCAGGCCGTCTCCGGCCTCGATCCCGAGTGGGTCATGATGACCCCGGTCCCGGCGATCCGGTCGCTGCTCGAGCGGCTCGGATGGTCCATCGCCGAAGTGGACTGCTTCGAGGTCAACGAGGCGTTCGCCGCCCAGGCGGTGGCGGTCCGGGAGGAGCTGGGCCTCCCGCCGGAGCGGACGAACCCGAACGGTGGCGCGGTCGCGCTCGGACATCCGATCGGGGCCAGCGGCGCCCGCATCCTCACCACGCTGCTCCACGAGTTGCGCGCGAGCGGGGGGACCCGGGGAGTAGCGAGCCTCTGTCTCGGCGGCGGAAACGGGGTCGCCCTGGGGGTCGAGAGTGTCTGAGCCGGCAGCGGGCCGGGTCCTGGTCGTGGGCGCCGGGACCATGGGAAACGGCATCGCGCAGGTTTTCGCGGCCTCGGGTTTCGAGGTGGACCTCGCCGACCTCGAGGAGCGCTTCGTCGCCCGCGGGATGGCGACCGTCGAGAAGAACCTCGGCCGGCAGGTGAAGCGGAAGACCCTCTCCGAGGCGGAGGCGAGCGCCGCCCTCGGCCGCATCCGTCCCCGAACCGCGCTCGCGCCGGCGGCCGCGGCCGGATTCGTGGTCGAGGCGATCGTCGAAGACGAGAGCGCGAAGCGCGCCCTCTACGCCGATCTGGACCCGATCCTTCCCGAAGCGACGGTGCTGGCGACGAACACCTCCTCGATCTCGATCACCCGCCTCGGCGCGGCTTCCGGGCGCCCGGACCGCTTCGTCGGGATGCACTTCATGAACCCGGTCCCGGTCATGGAACTCGTCGAGGTGATCCGCGGCCTCCAGACCTCGGACGCCACCCTCGACGCCACGATGGATCTCGCCCGGCGACTCGGGAAGACCCCCTGCGCGGTGAACGACGCCCCCGGCTTCGTGGCGAACCGGGTCCTGATCCCGATGATCAACGAGGCGGCCGGAGCGCTCATGGAGGGTGTCGGCGCCGCCCGAGACATCGACCGGATCATGCAGCTCGGCGCCAGGCACCCCATGGGGCCGCTCGCGCTCGCCGACCTGATCGGCCTCGATGTCGTCCTCGATATCCTCCGCGTCCTGCAGGCGGGCTTCGGCGATCCGCGCTACCGTCCCTGTCCGCTGCTGGTGAAGATGGTGGACGCGGGGCGCCTCGGCAGGAAATCGGGCCGCGGGTTCCACGATTACGGCGCGGCGGGATCCGGCGAGACAGCCTGAGCCACGACCCGCGCCCACCGGCCCTTCGTCGGACCTTCGGCAGGACGGGATCGCTCCGGGTTTCGTCCCGGCCAGACAGAACATCACGAACCCGGTGGCGGCGCCGCTGCCCCGAACCCCGCAGAGGAGGCTCCCGCACATGACCCCCAGGAAGAACGTCCGGTCCGGCAGGGCGAAGAACGGCGGCGACCAGGGCGACGACCAGCGCTCGCGGGCGCTCGACATCGCCCTCGGCCAGATCGAGAAGCAGCACGGCCGCGGCGCGATCATGCGGCTCGGCTCGGCGGCGATCGACGTGTCGGCGATTCCCACCGGCATCCTGTCGGTGGATGCGGCGCTCGGCGTCGGCGGCTTCCCGCGCGGGAGGGTCGTCGAGGTCTTCGGCCCCGAGTCCTCCGGGAAGACCACCCTCGCGCTCACCGTGGTCGCCGCGGCGCAGGCCCGGGGCGGGATCGCCGCCTTCGTGGACGCGGAGCACGCGCTCGACCCCGAGTACTCGCGGGCGCTCGGCGTGAACACCGACGACCTCCTCGTCTCGCAGCCCGACGACGGCGAGCAGGCGCTCGAGATCACGGAGACGCTCGTCCGGAGCGGTTCGGTGGATGTGGTCGTGGTGGACTCGGTGGCGGCGCTCGTCCCGCGCGCCGAGCTCGACGGGGAGATGGGCGACGCGCAGGTGGGCCTCCAGGCGCGCCTCATGTCGAAGGCGCTCCGCAAGCTGACCGGGATCGTCTCCAAGTCGGCGACCTGCCTCGTCTTCATCAACCAGCTCCGGGAGAAGATCGGGGTCATGTTCGGGAACCCGGAGACGACCACCGGCGGCCGGGCGCTCAAGTTCTACTCCTCGGTGCGCGTGGACATCCGCCGCACCGGCGCGCTCAAGGAGGGGGACACCGTCGTCGGCAACCGCACCCGCATCAAGATCGGGAAGAACAAGGTGGCGCCGCCCTTCCGCCAGGCCGAGTTCGATGTCCGCTACGGCGAGGGGATCTCCCGCGTCGGCGACCTGATCGACCTCGCCGTGAAGGAGCGCGTCATCGAGAAGAGCGGGGCCTGGTTCTCCTTCGACGGCGACCAGCTCGGCCAGGGCCGGGAGCGAACGCGGCTCCGGCTGCTCGCGGAGGAGCCGCTGCGGGCCGAGGTGGAGACGCGCGTCCGCAAGGCGATGGGCCTCGCCCCGACGGCCGGAACGGACGCCGAAGCCGGGTAGCAGGCGGTGGTGAAAGTCCCCCGGGTACCGACGCGGCGCGGAGCGCCGCCGGGGAGGGGTGCGGGGAGGGTCCTCCCTCTCGCGAAAGCCGGCGGAACGGGTCGCGCCAGCGATCCGGGCCGCCATCCGGTGGGGAAAGCGCCCCGCATCCGCCCGGACGACGGGGTTCCCCATCTCTTCGAGGACGGATTCCCATGCGGGGCGTTCTATCCACAGGCTGTCGGTCCTGTGCGAAACTAACGCGCCCGACGCGGTTTCCGCCGGGGTAGCTCAGACGGTAGAGCAGAGGACTGAAAATCCTTGTGTCGGCGGTTCGATTCCGCCCCCCGGCACCCGAGTGCGGACCCCGCGACCGGGACCCCCGACCGGGACGCCTGGACGGCGCACCTGATCGGCGGGTCTCGTCAGGCGGTGGAGAAAGTCCCTCGTGCGCCGATGCGGCGCGCAGCGTCGCGGGGGAGGGGTGCGGGCAGGGTCCGCCCTCCCCGCCAAAGAGGGCGGAACGGATCGCGCAAGCGATTCGGGCCTGACCGGCGGGTCTGATCGGTGCGCCCGACCGGCGCGTCCGACCGGCGCGCCCTGGCCGAACTCGGTCGCCTCGTGGCGCCGCCGGCATCCGGGCCGGC
>CAYGAO010000019.1:5787-22032 GCA_964347715.1 uncultured Acidobacteriota bacterium | reverse complement strand
CCCCCCCCCCCCCCCCCCCCCCCCCCCCCCCCCCCCCACGACCCCCCCCACCGCCCGGCCCCCACCCCCCACGGCGGGGGTCAGGCTTCCTGCCAGGCCAGGAGGGAGGCGCGGGGCGCTCCCCTCGGGCTGCCGCCGAGCCGCTTGGCGAGGTACACCTTGGATTCGCCGCTGTGGATGGGGTGGGGCTCGTGGTGGATGACATCGAAGCGGAGGTGGGTGAGCGCGCCGCGCATCTCGTAGTAGCGGTTCTTCGTCTTGACCACGATCTCGCGGAACCCCTGGTCGGCGGCCCAGTCTTCCATCGCCTCGGAGAGGGCCCGGAAGTGGCCCTGTCCGCGCCAGTCGCTCCTCGTGCCGCCGATCCAGGCGTAGAGGACGCGCTGGCCGGAGAAGCGCACCGCTCCCCGGAGCCGCGCCACCAGGTCGGCGAGTTTCGGGTCCGTCTCCTGCGCCCGGAGCTCGTGGGCGACCCGGTAGGAGACGGGGGCGAAGCGGTCGGGCTCCTCGGGGAGCGGAGCCTCGGCGATGAAGATCGCGTGTTCGCGGCCCTCGAGGCGCTCGCGAATCTCCGCCGCGGTCTTCTTGCGCTCGAACTCGCCGAAGAACTCCTCGATGAACTGGATCTCGAGCGCTCCGGTGTCCAGCGGGTACTGGCGGATCCGCGTCGTCGGTTCCACCGCGGACGCTGACTTTCAGCGGACGGGGGCCGCGGCGAGCCGGGCGCGCTCGCCGAGCTGCTCCTCGATCCGCAGCAGCTCGTTGTACTTCGCCACCCGCTCGCCCCGGCAGGGAGCGCCCGCCTTGATCTGCCCCGCGCCCGTCGCCACCGCGAGGTGCGCGACGGCCGTGTCCCCGGTCTCCCCGGAACGGTGGCTGAGCATCGCCCCGAACCCGGCTTCCCGGGCGCGGCGGACCACCCGCAGCGTCTCGGTCAGCGTCCCGACCTGGTTCGGCTTCACGAGGACCGCGTTCGCCGCGCGCTCCCGGATGCCCCGCCGGAGCCGGTCCTCCCGGGTCACGAAGAGGTCGTCGCCGACGAGCTGGAGGCGGCTTCCGAGGGCGCGGGTGAGCGCCCGCCAGCCGTCCCAGTCGTCTTCGGCGAGCCCGTCCTCGATCGAGAGCAGCGCCGGGAAACGCTCGGCCCAGCCGGCAGCGGCCCCGATCATCGCCTCCGCCGGTCGCGGTTCCGCCCCCGCCGGGAAGCGGTAGCCCTCCTCGCTCCAGAACTCGCTCGCCGCCACATCGAGCGCGATCCCGAGGTCCTCGCCCGGACGAAGCCCGGCGGCGCGGGCCGCCTCGATCAGGAGTTCGAGCGCCGCTTCGGTCTCGGAGAGCGCCGGGGCGAAGCCGCCCTCGTCGCCGACCGCAGTAACCAGCCCGCGCTCGCCCAGCACCGTCCGCAGCTCGTGGTACACGGCGGCGCCCGCCCGGAGCGCCTCCGAGAAGCGGGTGAAGCCGAGCGGGACGACCATGAACTCCTGGACGAGGAGCGCGTTGTCGGCGTGGGCGCCCCCGTTCAGGACATTGAAGTACGGGATCGGGAGCGTGTTCGCCGAGGCCCCCCCGAGGGCCCGGTAGAGCGGCTCTCCCGCGGCGCGCGCCGCCGCCCGGGCCGCCGCGAGCGAGACGCCGAGGATCGCGTTCGCCCCGAGCCCCGAGCGGTCCTCGGTCCCGTCGAGCTCGATCAGCCGCCGGTCGAGGCCCTCCTGGTCGCCGGGATCGAGGCCCCGGAGCGCGGGGCCGATGCGGTGGCGGACGGCGGCCACCGCCTCGAGAACACCCCGGCCCCGGTAGCGCGCGGGGTCGCCGTCCCGGCGCTCGACCGCTTCGTGGCGTCCGGTGGAAGCGCCGGCGGGCGCCGCGGCGCGCCCGCACTCCCCCCCCTCGAGCCAGACCTCGGCCTCGAGCGTGGGCCACCCGCGCGAATCGAGGATCTCCCTGGCGAGGACCCGCTCGATCCGGGGGGCTACGGACGGCATCGGACGCGGTCGGAGCGGGTCGGATTCGGCACGGAGCGCGGGCGGAGAATACTCCGGCGACCCGCCGCCGGGCCGCTCTCCGGTTCGGGTTTGACAGTGGCGCGCCGGCGCGATTCACTACCGACCCATGACGCTCGGCGTTCTGCGCCCGACTCCCCTCGGGCAGCTGTCGCTGGCGCTCGCCCTGTTCTGGGCAGCCACCGTCGCCGCGGAACCTCCCGGCCCCGGAATCCGGGCGATTCCCGTTGCGCACGCCGTCGCTGGCGAAACCGCCGGCGTCGTCGTGCTCGCGCAGATCTCCGGGGTCGTCGCGACCAGGGAGGGGCACCCCCTCCCCGGGGCGCTCGTCTCGGTGTTCGCCACGGACCAGGGCGGGGACGCCCGGTTCGCGGTGACGGACGAGCAGGGCCGGTTCGAGGTGGCCGAGGCGTCGCCGGGGCTCTACAGCCTCCGCGCCTATCTCGCCGGGTTCCTGCCCTCGCCCCGGGCCGAGGTGCTGGTGCGCCGGGGCGCCTCGTTCGCGGACAGCCTGCTGATCCAGATGGCGGCGCTCACCGGCGAGCCGGGCTCGGGCACGCTCTCCGAGCTGCGCTGGATCCTGCAGCGGGGCCAGCGGAACGTGCTCAAGGAGCGGCGGGTGACGCTCGAATTCGAGGCGGATCGGACCTTCGGTTTCGAGGACCGGTCGCGGTTCCCGCTGGTCGGCTCGCTCGAGGGCGAACTCGGGGTGTTCGCGTCGTCCGGAGCGTCGCTCGGGCTCGCCGAGGGCCGCGCCGCGGACTCCGGAATCGCCTACACCCGCTTCGCGCTCCCCTCCGCCGCGCGCGGCCGCTGGGAAGCGGAAGCGCGCCTGATGGAGTCGGCCTTCGCGTCCTGGGCGGCGAACCTCGCCTACCGCATGGACGAGTTCGACGGCCACGAGTTCGGCGCCGGGATCGCCTACCAGCGGCATGTGTACGGAGATGCCGGGGGGTACCGGCCACCCGCGGCGCCGATCCTGAACGCGGATCTGCTCCACGAGCCGCAGGCCGCGTGGGACGGCGCCGCCTTCGTGACCGAGGAGTCCTCGTTCGGGCCGGCGAGCCTCAGCACCGGGCTGACCTACCGCCGCTTCTCGTACCTCACCGGGCATCGGGGGCTCGCGCCCCACGCGGTCCTCGAGGTGGACGCCGGGGAGCGAGTTACCTTCGTCGGCGGGGTCGCGGTGCGGGTGGACGGGCCGATCGGCGAGGACTCGGCGCTCCTGTCGCGGGTGGCCCACAGCGACCTCGTGGGGCTCGATCCGTCGTGGTTCCGTTCCGGAGCCGCCCAGCGGACGGCCCGGTACCAGACCGGGATGCAGGTTCGCGTGGCCCCGGGCGCGTTCCTCGGAGCGCGGGTGTTCCGCGAGGACACGACGGACCAGCTGCAGCGCGCCTTCGAGTCCGGACCCGTCGCCGGGGGCCGGTTCGATGTCTCGAACGCCGGGGATCACACCGCCCGGGGCTTCGCGGTGGACTGGGTCCGGGAGACGGCCGCGGTGACGCGCCGGCTCGACCTGGGCGGCCGCGTCTCCTGGCTGGTCGCGGTGGTCCGGGACCGCCCCGGGCAGGAACCCTCCGGGCTGGCGCCCGGCCCGGACGGCGCCGTGATCCACGACCTCTCGGCCGAGGCCGAGGCGCGGCTGCGCTCCACCGGGACCCGGCTCGCCTTCGCCACCCGGATGATCCGCCATCCGGGCCTCGTCCCGGGCGGCTTCGAGGCGACGGACGGCGCCGAGCTGCTGACGCGCTTCGATGTGGAGCTCGTGCAACTGATCCCGTTCGCCGACTGGAGCGGGACCGAGTGGGAGCTCTCCTTCGCGGTGCGGGACCTGTTCTTCCGCGAGATGGTCGGACGGCCGCTGCTCGACGAACTCGCGGTGGCGCGCGCGCCGCGACGGATCGTCGGCGGGCTGCTCGTCCGGTTCTGAGCCACCGGGTCGCCGGTCGGACCGGCGCTCCGGTCCTGGCGGGGCGTCCGTCGCCTGACGACCCGGCCGGCAGGGTCGCATCCAAATCATTGGACGCCTCCGCCGGCATCCGTCCTGTTGGATTAGGATGCGGGAAGCGAGCCGCTTCGCGCTCTCGCCGAGCCACTTCCCCAGGAACCCCTCCTTCTTGCCTCTCTTCCAGGGCCGCACGCGCTCGACGCTCGCCGTAGCCGGGACCACGCTCCTCTTCGCCCTCGCGGCGACGAACATCGCCCGGCAGGCGGACACCCGGGTGATGGACGACGGTGTCCTCTGGGGTGAAGAGCGCGGCCGGGTCGTCGCGCTGCGGGTCGAGGAGGGGGGAGCGGGGGACCTGGCCGGGATCGAGGTCGGCGATGCGCTGCAGGTGATCACGGACCGCGCCGGTGGCGCGTCGGTCCTCGTGGACACCGCCGCCGATGTCCGGGAAGCCCTCGACGCCGCGACCCCGGACTCCGAACTCCACTATGTGCTGGTCCGCGAGGGAGAGCGTCGCGGGATGACCCTCGCGCTCGCGCCGCTGCCGGCGGGCAACCCCTCGCTCTACCTGTTCCTCGCCGCGGTGGGCATCTTCACCGGCGGCGTCGGCACCTTCGTGTACGCCTTCCGCCGGGGGGCTTCGGCGGCGGCCCACTTCTACGGCCTCTGTCTCCTCTGGCTGCTCGCCTTCTCGTTCTCGTTCACCGGTGAACTCGACTTTCTCGACCACCTCTACTTCTGGCTGGACCGGATCGGGGTCCTCTTCTTCCCGCCGGTCTTCCTCCACTTCGCGCTGACCTTCCCGGGGCCGAGCCGCTTCCTCGCCAGGTGGCCGCGGCTGGTCCGATGGGCCTACGCCCCCGCGTTCGCGCTCCTCGCGCTCTCGCTGGGATCGCTGCTGCTCTACTTCTCGCCGCTGAATCCGGGCGCGGGCGTGATCACCGGGAGCGAGGCGGTGCTGGATCGCCTCGAACCCGTGCTCTGGGCGGTCTGTTCGCTCGCCGCGCTCGCGGCCTTCGTGGACGGGTACCGGAACGCCGGGACGGCGACGGTCTCGAAGCAGCTCAAGTGGATCGTCTGGGGCACCGGCGCGGGAATGCTCCCGTTCGCCCTCATCTACGCCCTGCCCTACCTCGGCGGATTCCCGACGACGCCGGAGATGGAGCTGTCGCTCGTCCCGGTGGCGCTGGTGCCGCTCTCGTTCGCCTACGCGATCGTGAAGTACCGGCTGATGGATGTGGAGATCCTGTTCAAGCGCGGGATCCTGGCCGCCGCCCTGATGGCCGGGATCGCCGCGATCTACCTGGCGGCGTTCCTGGTCGGGACCTCGTGGTTCGGCGGCGACGACCACTCGCTGGTGATCGCGGTGCTCTCGGCGATCGTCGCGGCGCTCGCGGTTCCCGCCTTCCGCACCCGGGCCGAGCGGTTCATCGACCAGCTCTTCTACCGCGAGCGTTACGACTTCCGCCGGGCGCTCGCCCGGCTCGCCGCCGAGATGAACTCGCAGCTCGATCTCGCGCCGCTCGCGAACCGGCTCGTCGAGCGCATCGCCGAGACCTTCCGGCTCGAGCAGGCGGCGCTGCTCACCGCCTCGCGCGATCCGGAAGCTACCGCGCTGCGGGTGCGCGCGGCGCGCGGGCTCGACGACGAAGCGGTCGCGGCCTCGGAGCGCTTCGCCGCCTCGGCCTCGGTCCGAAAGCGGCTCGGCGACGGGGCGATCGTCCGGACCTCGCAGATGCCCGCTCCCGTCCGCCGGGGGGTCTGGGCCGAGAGCGCGGTGCCCTGCTTCGCGCGAGGCGAGGTCGTGGGGGTCCTGCTCCTCGGGGCGACCGTGGACGGGGACGACCTGTCTTCGGACGACCACGACCTGCTCCGCGCGGTCGCGGCGCAGGCGGCGACCGCCCTGGTCAACGCCCGCCTCTACAGCTCGCTCCAGGCGAAGCACGAGGAGGTCGTCGCGCTGCGCGAGCAGAGCGAGGACACGATCGAGTCGCTCGCCGCGGGCATCGTGGTGCTCGACCTCGGGGGCCGGGTGGTCCGCTGGAACCGCTCGATGGAGCAGATCTACGGGCGGAGCCGCCACGAGGTGGCGCACTCCTCCCATACCGCCGTCTTCCCGCCGGCGCTCCTGCGCGCGCTCGACGCGGGGCTCGGCGAGGGATGGCTCGAACGCGGCGAGGGCGGCGGGATATCGCGGCTGAACCTGACGGCGGCCGACGGCCGGGACCGGATCGTGAACGTGAAGGCGGCGCCGTTCGTCTCCGGCGGCGGCGAACACCACGGCGCGCTGCTGATCTTCGAGGACATCACCGAACGGGTGGGGATGGAGAACGAGATGCAGCTCCGGGAGAAGATGAGCTCGCTCGGGGTGCTCGCCGCCGGCGTCGCCCACGAGGTGAACACGCCGCTCACCGGGATCTCCAGCTTCACCCAGATGCTCCAGGAACAGACGGACCGGCGCGACCCGCGCCAGGTGCTGCTGGACAAGATCGAGAAGCAGACCGAGCGCGCCTCCCGGATCGTGAACGGCCTGCTGAACTTCGCCCGCCACGGACAGACCGAGTTCCAGTTCGCGGACCTGAACCGCGTCGTCGGAGAAGTGCTCTCGCTGCTCGACCACCAGATGCGCAGTTCGCGGGTCCGCATCCGGAAGGAGCTCGACCCGGCGCTCCCGGCGATCCGCGGCGACGAGAACAAGCTGCAGCAGGTGTTCGTGAACATCGCGGTGAACGCCTTCGAGGCGATGCCGGCGGGCGGGTGGCTCACCTTCGTGACCCGGGCCGAAGGCAACCGGGTCGTCGCCGAGATCGCCGACACCGGGGAGGGGATCGCCCGCGAGGACATCCGCCGCATCTACGACCCGTTCTTCTCGACGCGGAAGCAGACCGGCGGGAACGGGCTCGGCCTCTCCATCAGTTACGGCATCGTCCAGGAGCACGGCGGGACCATGGAGGTGCACAGCGAGCTGCAGCGGGGCACGCGCTTCGTGATCCGGTTCCCGGCGGCGGAGCGCGCCGGGAACCCGGACCGGGCCGCCGACGGTCTCCGGGGCGGGCGCGAACGGCGAGCGGAGACCGGCCGATGACGAGGAGCCGGGGCGCCGTCCTCGTCGTGGACGACGAGCAGGTGATGCGCGAGATCCTCGAGGCGCTGCTGCGCCAGGCCGGCTACTCGGTCCGCCTCGCCGAGACCGGCGAGGCGGGGATCCGGATCGTGGACCGGGAGCCGATCGATCTGGCGATCGTGGATGTGATGCTCCCCGACATCTCGGGACTCAAGGTGCTCGAACGGCTCCGCGAGATCGACCCCGAGATCACCGTCGTGATGCTCACCGCGTTCGCCTCGGTCGAGACCGCGGTCGCGGCGATCAAGTGCGGGGCTTTCGACTACCTCACGAAACCGTTCAAGAACGACGAGGTCCTGAATCTGGTCAAGAACGGCGTCCGCCAGCGGCGACTCGCCCACGAGAACCGCGCGCTGCGCGAGCAGCTCGTGCGCCGGGAACGCCTCGACGAGCTCGTCGGCAAATCGCCCCGGATGCTCGAGGTCTATGCGCTCATCGAACAGGTCGCCGGGTCGCGCGCGAACGTGCTCGTGACCGGCGAGAGCGGGACCGGAAAGGAACTCGTGGCGAAGGCGATCCACCGGCTGAGCCCGAGGAAGAGCCGCCCGTTCGTCACCGTCCATTCGGGGAGCCTCCCGCCGGAACTCCTCGAGAGCAACCTGTTCGGACACCTGAAGGGAGCGTTCACCGGCGCGGTGGCGCCGAAGAAGGGGCTGTTCGAGGTAGCGAACGGAGGAAGCATCTTCTTCGACGAGATCGGCACCGTCCACCTCGAGACCCAGGCCAAACTGCTGCGCGTCATCCAGGAAAAGGAGTTCATGATCCTCGGCGGGGTGGAGACGATCCGGGTGGATGTCCGGGTCATCGCCGCGACGAACACGGACCTGCGGCGCCTCGCCGACCAGGGCAAGTTCCGCGAGGATCTCTACTTCCGCCTCGATGTGATCAACATCCACCTCCCGCCGCTGCGCGAGCGGCGCGAGGACATCCCCCCGCTCGCGCACCACTTCCTGAAGAAGTACCGCGCCGAGAACGCCCGCCCCGAACTCGGCTTCACGAAGGAGGCGATGCAAGTGCTGCTCGACTGTCCCTGGCCGGGCAACGTGCGTCAGCTGGAGAACACGGTCGAACGCGCGGTCGTGCTCGCTCCCGGAAACGAGATCGACATCTCGCTGCTTCCGGACGCCGTGCGCAGCCGCGCGGCGCGCGGGCAGATCCCTGCGGTTCCGAATCTCGACGACGGAGTGTCCTTCCGCGACTACATCGCCGAGGTGGAGCGCCAGGTCCTCGTCGAGACGCTCGACCGGGTGGACGGGATCCAGAAGCGCGCCGCCGAGCTGCTCGGGCTCAAGCCCACCACCCTGAACGAGATGCTGAAGCGGCACGGCATCCGGTTCTCCCGCCGCCCCGAAGAAACGCCGTTCGGGGCCCGGCACTCCTCCCCGGCATGAGCCGCTCCGCCGCCGCGCTGGCGCTGCTGCTCGCGGCCCTGCCGGCGCCCGCCCTGCCCCAGGAGGACGAACTCGGCCGCCGCGAGAAGCTCGAGCGCCTCCGCGAGGATCACCGCGCCTGGCTCGAGGAAGAGGTCGTGTACATCATCACCGACCGCGAGGAGGAAGTCTTCCTCAGCCTCGAGACGCTCGAGGAGCGGACGCGCTTCATCGAGGTGTTCTGGGAGAAACGCGATCCGCATCCGGCGACGATCGAGAACGAGTTCCGCGACGAGCACTACCGGCGGATCGAGTACGCGAACGAGTACCTGGGGCGGGACACCTTCCGCGCCGGCTGGCGGACCGACCGCGGCCGCTACTACATCCTGCTCGGCGAGCCGCGCGAGCGACATTCCTTCGACGGCTACAACGAAGTCGTCTCCAGCGAGCTCTGGTTCTACCAGGGCGATGTGCAGAAGGGACTGCCGTCGTTCTTCTATCTGGTCTTCTTCAAGCGGCACGACATCGGCGAGTACCGCCTCTACCACCCGGTGGTGGACGGGCCGCAGTCGCTCGTCCGCGGGCAGTACGTCCAGACCGGCGGCGCGGAAGCGAGCACCCGGGCCTTCGAGACGCTGCAGCGGATCGACGCCGAGCTGGCGAACGCCTCGCTCTCGCTCGACCCCTCCGAGCCCGGCGACTGGACCACCGGGCGGGCGTCGCTCTCGAGCGACTTCGTGATCGCCCGGGTCGAGGATTCGCCCCGGCGGGCGATCCGGACCGACTACGCCGACGCCTGGCTCCGCTACCGGGACCGGGTCTCGGCGGACTACTCGTTCAACTTCGTGCCGAGCCGCGGGGTGTTCGCGGTAACCGGCGGCCCCGGCGGCACCCCCTTCGTCCACTTCAGCGTCGAGATCGACCCCCAGAACTTCACGCTCGAGACCGATGAAGACCAGACGAAGTTCTACACGACGCTCGACATCTCGGTGGAAGCGGTGAACGAGGACCAGGTGACGGTGCTCCGGGTGGACCGGCCCGCCTACCTCGAACTCACCCGGACGCAGGTGGACCAGATCCGGGCGTCTCCCTTCGCCTACCAGGACAGCGTGCCGCTCCTCCCCGGCCGCCACGACCTGAGCGTGATCGTCCGGAACCGGGTCGCGCAGCAGTTCACGGTGGCGGAGACGACGCTCGACACCACGGAGTGGTCGGGGTCGGGATCGTCCCGGCTCGCCGATGTGATCGCCGGGTTCGACGCGAGCGACCTCGTCGAGGCGCCGTCGCCGGACGCGCTCCGCACCTTCCAGATCGGCAACGTGCGGGTGAACCCGGCCGGGGACGGCCTCTTCGCCCTCGGGGACACGCTCTACGCCTTCGCGCATGTCCTCGAACCGGACGCCGGGCAGCAGGTTCGCTTCCAGGTGCTCGCGAGCGGCGGGGGGAACCCGGAAGGAGAGCCGCTGCTCGAAGCCGTGGCGGCAGTCCCGGAGCCGGGCGCGGTGCTCGGCCGGATCGCGCTCGACCTCGGGGTCGGCGGGAACTACTGGCTCCGGGCGCGGCTCGAGGACGGCGACGGGGCGCTCCTCGATCAGCGCGACCGGCTGCTCCAGGTCTCGCCCCGCGCCGGCGTCCCCCGCGCGGGGTTCGTGTATCGGCGCGGGTTCAATCCGGATACGCCCGGGCTCCTCGCCCTCGTCCGGGGAGATCAGTTCCTCGCGCAGTCCCGCTTCGAGGAGGCGCTCCGGGAGTACGAGCAGTCCGTCGCCGCCGGAAACCCGAACCTGCCGGCGGCCCGCTGGAAGCTGGCGCACGGGTATCTGCAGACCGGGCGCGTCGGCGAGGCGGCGGCGCTCCTCGATCCGATGGCCGAGGCGTTCCCGGAGGTCTTCGAGGTCGTCAGCGGGCTCGGCTTCGTGCGCTACTTCGAGGGCCGGTTCGAGGAGAGCGTGGAGCAGCTCGAGCGGGCGGTCGGGCTGCGGACTCCGGGGCCGCCGCTGCTGAATCTGCTCGCCGACGGCTACGCCCGGCTCGGACGGCGCGACGAGGCGCGGGCCACCCTCGAGCGCTCGCTCGCGCTGGACCCGGAGCAGCCGCTGCTCCGCGAGCGGCTGGCCGAACTCGCCGCGCGCCCCGAGCCCTGACCGGACGCCGGCGCGCGTTCAGCAGCCCGGCGGCGCGCCCCGCCCGAGTTCCTCGAGCCACGCCTCCGGGATCCGCACCGCGACCACCTCCCCCTCGGCGGTGACCACCCCGCCCGCCGAGACGCCGACCGCGACCCGGACCTTCCGTCGCGACACCTCGTCGGCTCGCGCCCGCAGCACGAGCTCGACGCCGATCGGCGTGGGCCGCCGGTAGTCCACCCGGAGCGAACCCGTCACGAAACGGAGCGGCGGCTCGCGGTCGAGCGGACGCCCGGCGGCGCGGCAGGCGGCCCAGGTGGCGGTCGCGGTCGCGTGGCAGTCCACGAGCGAGGCGATCAGCCCGCCGTACACCGCGCCGGGGACGGCGGTGTGGTGCGGCTCGGGGGTGAAGCGGCAGATCGTCTCCCCGTCCGCCGGGAAGCTGCGGATCCGGTGGCCGCGCGGGTTCTGGCTGCCGCAGCCGAAACAGTGGCGGGTGGACTCCGGGTAGAAGTCCTGGATCGCGCGCGGCGCGCCCCCGGTGCTCACGCGGTGCGGAGGAGCGCGGCGAGGAGGCA
Organism: uncultured Acidobacteriota bacterium; assembly: GCA_964347715.1. Lineage (GTDB taxonomy): Bacteria > Acidobacteriota > Vicinamibacteria > Marinacidobacterales > Marinacidobacteraceae > CAYGAO01. Next base: position 10,886 of record CAYGAO010000019.1, on the reverse strand, counting down.
GCCCCACGCCGCGATCAGGCAGATGCCGCCGAGCGGCGTGAGCGGGCCGAGCCACGAGGGGCCGCCGAGCGCGAGCCCGTAGAGGCTCCCCGAGAAGAGCACGATGCCGGCGGTCATCAGCGCCCCGGCGGCCCCGGCCGGGGCGGCGATCCCCTGGCGGATCAGGATCCCGACCGCGAGCAGCCCGAGGCCGTGGACCAGGTGGTAGCGCACCGCGGTCTCGAAGACCTGCAGCATCCGGGGCTCGAGCCTCGGCGCGAGCGCGTGGGCGCCGAGCGCCCCGAGGGCCACCGCGAGCGCCATCGAGGCGGCGCCGACCGCTGCCCAGCCCATCGCGCCCGGCGCCTCGGTTTCGTCCGTTCCGCCGGGCCGCTCAGGAGGCTGTGGAGAAAGTCCCGCTTGCGCCGACGCGGCGCGAAGCGCCGCCGGGGAGGGTCCTCCCTCCCCGTGAAAGAGGGAGGAACGGATCGCGCAAGCGATTCGGGCCGCCATCCGGTGGGGAAAGCGCCCCGCATCCGCCCGGACGAGGGGGTTCCCCATCGCTTCGAGGACGGATTCCCCTGCGGGGCTTCTGGTCCACAGGCGGTCAGCGCGCCGTCTGGCCCATGCGCAGCGCCCGCTGCGGCGTCGTCGGCTCGTCGGGATAGAGCGAGCCGACCTGGTCCGCGTAGCCGTTGAAGAGCGGCGTCGGGAAACGGTCCCGGTCGTCGAGCCAGTACGACTCTTCCTGGCTCCACCTCGGGTGCGGGATGTTCGGGTTCACGTTCGACAAGAACCCGTACTCGTGCTGCTGCATCTCCCAGAAGAAGGGGGGCCGGTCCCGCGTCAGCTCGACCCGGACCACCGCCTTCGGACCCTTGTATCCGTACTTCCAGGGGATCGCCAGCCGGACCGGAGCGCCGTGCTGACGGACGAGCGGCTCGCCGTACACGCCGGTCACCACGAACGCGAGCGGGTGCATCGCCTCGTCCATCCGCAGCCCCTCGTGGTACGGCCAGGGATACCAGTTGCTCGCGGCGAGTCCGGGCATCTCCTCGGGGCGGTTCAGCGAGGTGAAGGCGACGAAGCGGGCGCTGCTCCGGGGCTCGACGGCGGCGATCAGGTCCCTGAGCGGGAACCCGGTCCAGGGCACGTTCATCGCCCAGCGCTCGACGCAACGGAAATGGTAGATGCGCTCCTCGTGCGCGAAGGCGAGCAGGTCGTCGAGGTCGAAGGTGCGGGGCTGGTCGCATTCCCCGACCACCTCGACCGCCCACGGGAGCGGCTGGTAGTCGCCGGCGAGTTTCCACACCGCCCCGCCCTGCCCGGCGAGAAACTCGTAGAAGTTGTTGTGCGAACCCGCGACCTCGCGGTCGGTCAGCTCCCGGCGCTCGATCATCCCGGGCACCCGGTAGTCCTCGTTCCGCGGCGCCGGGAAGACATCGGGGCGCGAGTAGGGGACATCGAGGAGGTTCGCTCCCTCGGCTCTCGCCCCGCAGGCGGCGACGACCGGAGAGACCACCGCAGCGCCCCCGAGCGCCCGCAGGATCGCTCGCCGGTCGAAGAAGATCCGCGGGTCGGTTACCGCGCCGCCGACCGGGCTCCGCTCGTGACGGGTCCGCTTCGAGGTCTTGACGAGATGACTCATTGTTACGCTCCCGGGGCGCCCGGACTCCGGGAAACACCCCGTCGAATGGTAACCCCGAGCCCGGACCCCGCCTCGCCCCGCGTTCCGCCCCCCTGGACCGCCCGGGCCGCCGGCGAGTTCCTCCGGGACCTGGCCGGAGAGGCCGCCCTGGTTCGCGCCGCCGGGACCCCGCCGGGGGGGCTCGGACAGACCGGGGCGGCGAGTCCGGTGGACCGGCTCGGCTGGGTGGACCTGCCCCGGACCGCCGGTGAGGAGATCCCCGCGTACCGGGCGCTCCTCGGCGAACTCCGGAGCGAGGGCTGCGAGCGCCTCGTGGTGGCCGCGATGGGCGGGTCGGCCCTCGTTCCGGAAATGCTCGTCGCCGGGCTCCCGCGCGGGCCCGGAGGTGGGGCCGGTCGCGGGCCCGGGCCTGGGCCGGGAGGCAGGCCCGGACTCGAGGTCTCCGTGCTCCAGAGCCTCGCGCCCGAGGCGGTGCGCGAAGCCGTCGCCCCGGAGACGCTCTCCCGGTCCGCCTTCCTGATCGCCTCGAAGTCGGGCGCGACGGTCGAGACCGCCTCGTTCGAGGCGGTGATCCTCCGGGCGCTCCGGGCCCGGGGCGGCTCGCCGGAGCGCCAGCTCCTCGCGCTGAGCGACCCGGGGTCGCCGCTCTTCGAGCGCGCCGCCGGATACCGGCGCCGGTTCCCCGGAAGATCGAACGTCGGGGGCCGGTTCTCGGCGCTGAGCCCGTTCGGGCTGCTGCCGGCGGTGCTCGCCGGACGCCGGGTCGAGCCGGCGCTCGCGCGCGCCGGGCGGCTGCGGCGGGCGCTCGACCGCGCGGAGCCCGGGGACGAGGACCCCGGCTTCGAGCTCGGGCTGCTGCTCGCCCGCCTCCACGCCGGGGGCCGGAACCGGGCGCTCCTCTCGGCGTCGCCCGGCGAGAGCGCCCTCATCCCCTGGATCGAGCAGCTCCTCGCCGAGTGCACCGGAAAGGGCGGCCGGGGGATCCTGCCGGTGATCCTGCCGCCGCCGCCCCGGCCCCGGGAGGCGGGGCCGGGCGCGTTCCTCGTCCACCTGACCCGGGGAGCGGACGGCGACCGCGAGCGGCTCGCGGCGGCGGCCGCCGCGGGGGTCCCGGTGATCGAGTTCCGGACCTCCCCGGAGAGCCTCCTCGCCGACATCTACCGCTGGCAGGTCGCGGTGTCGGTGGCGGCGTGGCGGATCGGGGTGGACCCGTTCGACGAGCCCGATGTCGAGGCGGCGAAGGCGGCGGCGCGCCGGGCGATCGGGCGCCCCGAGGCACCGCCCCGGCCGCCCGCAGTCGGGGACGCCGCGCTCGCCGGCTTCCTCGCCGGGAGCGGGGCCGCCGGCCTCGTGGTGAACGTCTTCGGCCACCGCAGCCCGCAGTCCGAGGCGGCGCTCGGCGCGTTCCAGCGGGAGCTCGCGGGTCGTCTCGGCGTCGTTCCCGCCGTCGCCTTCGGGCCGGCGCTCCTCCATTCGCTCGGGCAGATCGAGAAGGGCGGGCCTCCCGCGGTCCGGGTGCTCATGCTCACCTGGGCGGACGGCGCCGACGAGGAGGTTCCGGCGGGGGCGTGGGGCGGACGGGCGGTCGGTTGCGCCGAGCTGCGCCGGCTGCAGGCGGCGGCGGACCACCGGGCGCTCCGGGAGCGCGGGCGGGCCGTGCTCTGGCTCGATTCCCCGCTGGCCGGCGAGGCCGGCCTCGCGGCGCTGCTCGGGAGGGCGCGGGCGGCGGCGGCGTGAGCGGCAGCGTGCCTCGTCCTCGCGTCGGCAGAACAGCGAGTACCGCGCGCGTGAACCTGGAAGCGGGCGCGGCAGCGTGAACCGGGGAGCGGGCGCGCTCTGCTCGCTCTCCGCGACCGGACTGGCGCGCCGGATCGCGGCCCGCGAGGTCTCCGCGGTCGAGGTGATGGAGGCCCACCTCGCCCGGATCGAGGAGACGAACCCCCGGCTGAACGCGGTGGTGACGCTGCTGCCGCGGGATCGGCTCCTCGCCGCCGCTCGGGAGCGCGACCGCGCCCGGGCGCAGGGCGAACCGCTCGGCCCGCTCCACGGGCTCCCGGTGCTGGTGAAGGACCTGGTCCCGACCCGCGGCGTCCGGACGACCTTCGGGTCCCGCATCTTCGCCGACTTCGTCCCCGACGAGGACGCGCTGATCGTCTCCCGCCTGCGCGCCGCCGGCGCGATCCTCCTCGGGAAGACGAACACCCCGGAGTTCGGCGCCGGCTCGCAGACCTTCAACGCGGTGTTCGGGGCGACCCGGAACCCCTGGGACGAGACGAAGACGCCGGGGGGCAGCAGCGGCGGCGCGGCGGCGGCGCTCGCCGCCGGGATGGCGCCGCTCGCCGACGGCAGCGACTTCGGGGGGTCGCTCCGGAACCCGGCGAGCTTCTGCGGCGTGGTCGGCCTCCGCCCGTCGCCGGGGCGGGTTCCGGTCCGGCCCGACGAGACCCCGTGGTTCCCGATTCCCGTCCAGGGGCCGATGGCGAGGACCGTCCGGGACGCCGCGCTCCTCCTGAGCGCGATCGCCGGGCCCGACCCCGGGGCGCCGCTCTCGCTCGCAGGCCCCGGAGCGAGATTCCGGGAACCGCTCGAACGCGATTTCCGGGGAACCCGGGTGGCGTGGTCCTCCGGACTCGCCGGGCTGCCGTTCGACCCCCGCGTCCCCCGAGCGCTCGCCCCGGCGCGCCGCGCCCTCGAGGATCTCGGCTGCGTCGTCGAGGACGCCGAACCGGACCTCGCCGGCGCCGCCGAGGTGTTCGACCGCTGGCGGGCGTGGTACTTCGAGCTGCGCCACGGACCGCTCCTCGAGGAGCACCGGGGGCGGATGAAGGACACCGTGGTCTGGAACATCGAGCAGGGACGCGCCCTGAGCGGCGCCGCGCTCGCCGAAGCCGGGCGGCTCTGGGCGGCGCTCCTCGGACGCGCCCGGCGCTTCTTCGAGCGCTACGCGTTCTTCGTGCTTCCGGTGTCGCAGGTCCCGCCCTTCGATGTCCGGATCCCCTGGCCCACCGAGATCGCCGGGGCGCCGATGGCCACCTACACGGAATGGATGGGGTCGTGCTCGTTCGTCTCGCTGCTCGGTGCTCCCGCGCTCTCGCTCCCCGGCGGCTCCACCCCGGAGGGCCTCCCGGTGGGGCTGCAGATCGTCGGACGGCCCCGCGACGACTTCGGCGTCCTCCAGCTCGCCCACGCCCTCGAAAGGCGCCCGCCGGCCCTCCCGCCGCTCGGGTCGGCGCCAGCGAAGACCGATGGCGGCGGGGACATCGAAACGCCCGCAGGGGCTTCCGGCGCGTCCCGGCCACCCCGGATCGCGTCGCCCGGAAGTCGGCCCGCCCTGTCGTCCGGGCGACAGGAGACGGCGCGCGTCGGGAACCCCTCCGCATCGGCTCCGGCGAGGGCGACCCGCCGCGGGGCACGGTGCGCGTCGGGAACCCCTCCGCGTCGGCTCCGGCGAGGGCGACCCGCCGCGGGGAAC
>CAYGAO010000019.1:0-5687 GCA_964347715.1 uncultured Acidobacteriota bacterium | reverse complement strand
GTCGGGAACCCCTCCGCGTCGGCTCCGGTGAGGGCGACCCGCCGCGGGGAACGGCCCGCGTCGGGACCGACCTCCGGGTCGGCTCCGGTGAGGTCAACCCGGCGCATCCGGGGCGGGGGGAGCGGCGCGGGTCGGGGCCGCGCGCTGCTGCCGGGCGTCCCGCGTCAACCGGCGCTGCTCGTACATGTACCAGACGCCGACGCTCCGGAACGGGCGCCAGCGGTCGGCGATCCGCTCGCAGGCGGCGAGCTTGGCGTCCTCCGGGAGCTCGTAGAGGTCGCGCATCGCCCGGACCACGGCGGCGTCGCCCCCGGCGAAGACATCGGGACGGTTCAGCGTGAAGATGAGATACATGTCCACGGTCCAGTCGCCGACGCCCCGCACGCTGGTGAGCGCGGCGCGGATCGCGTCGTCGTCCTCGTGCGCGAACGCCGCGAGATCGAGTTCGCCGCTCTCGACCCGCGCGGCGAGATCGCGCAGGTAGCCGATCTTCTGGCGCGAGAGGCCGACGCGCCGGAGCGTCGTCTCGCGCCGGCGGAGCAGGTCGCGCGGGGTCGGCGGCTCGCCCCGGGTGAGCGCCCAGAGGCGGCGGTGGACGGTTCGCGCCGCGGCGTTCGAGATCTGCTGCGAGACGATGGAGCCGACGAGGGTTCCGAAGGAGTTCGGACGGGGAGCCAGCCGGCAGGGGCCGACGCGCCGGATCAGCGCGGCGAGCGTCGGGTCGCGCTCCGCCAGGTGGCGCGTCGCCTCGGACCAGTCGGGCGCGGGGAGGCCGGCGGAGTCCCAGGGCCCGGGCACGAGAGCCGCCGCCGGGCGATCAGGGCAGGAGGCCCCGCTCGGCCAGGAACCCGGCGGCGATCGCGGCGGGCGCTTCCCCCTCGACATCGGCGCGCTCGTTCAGCCGCCGCATGGTGTCGTTGTCGAACATGCCGCCGAGCCGCTCGGCGGCCCGGGCGACGGCGGGAACCGCAGCGGGGCGGTACACCACCGCCGACTGGTAGGGCGGGAACCAGGAGCGGTCGTCCTCGAGCAGGACGAGATCGAGCTTCGCGATCCGGCCGTCGGTGGAGTTCCCGATGGCGATGTCCGACTCCCCGGCCCCGATCACCTGCCAGACCATGTCGAGGTCCACGGCCACCGTCTCCGGCGGCGCGACGAAGCCGTAGTAGTCGAGCATTCCCCGGAACCCGTCGGCGCGTTCGAAGAAGGGGTAGCCGGCCGCGATCCGGAGATCCGGGCGCCGCGCGAGGTCCGAGATCGTGGCCAGACCCGCGCTCTCGGCGACCTCGCGCCGCGCCGCGACCACATAGTCGTTCGAGAAGCCGAGCGGCGGCCCGAGGAGCAGGTCGAACCGCTCCCGGTAGAGCTGCTTCACCCGCTCGTGGATCTCGGTCGCGGTCTGGCCGGGGACGAACCGCTCGCCCATGATCGCGGCGTAGGCGGTGCCGGTGTACTCGACATAGCAGTCGAGGTCTCCGCTCGCCAGCGCGGCGTGGAGCACGAAGGTCTGCATCTGGAACCGCGGGGTCACCGCGACCCCCTCCGCCTCGATCAGCCGGGTCAGCATCTCCCCGAGGATGAGCTGTTCCGAGAAGCTCTTGGCTCCCACCTCGGCCACCGGCCCGGCAGGGCCGCAGCGCGACCAGGCGAGCGCGCCGCCGGCGCCGATCCGCAGGAAGTCGCGCCGGTCCACGGAGGTCACCGGGACGGTATGTGGCGCGACTTCGTCAGGCGCGACTGGAGGAGCGCGAGGCCGCCGTCGGCGACGAGGGCGAGGAGGGCCGAGGGAATCGCGCCGGCGAGCAGGAGCCGCGAGTCGAGCATCGCCAGCCCCCGGAAGATCAGCGAGCCGAGCCCGCCGGCCCCGACCGCGGCGGCGATCGTCACGAGGCCCACCCCGACCACGGTGGCGATGCGGACGCCGGCGAAGATCGACGGCAGCGCGAGCGGGATCTCGACGAGGCGGAGGCGCTGCCAGTCGGTCATCCCCATCCCGTCGGCGGCGTCGAGGACCGCGGGGTCCACCTGCTGCACCCCGGTCACCGTGTTCCGCAGGATCGGGAGCAGCGCGTAGAGGACGAGCGCGATGATCGCGGTGCGGTTCCCGATCCCGCCGAGGAGCGGCAGCGGCACGAGCAGGCCGAAGAGCGCGAGCGACGGCACCGTCTGGATCACCCCGGCGAAGCCGAGCGTCGGCCCTCCGAGCGCGGGGAGGCGGGTGATCGCGAGCCCGAGCGGAACCCCGATCGCCACGGCGGTCCCGACCGAGGCGATCACCAGCAGGACATGCTCGCCGGTCAGTTCGGCGATCTCGCCCGATCGCTCGACGAAGAACCGGAAGAGGCTCATCGCTCGGCCGGCGGCAGGTCTTCGATCAGGCCGCGGACGAAGTCGTCGGCGGGCGCTTCCCGGATCTCCCGGGGGGAGGCCAGCTGGTGGATGCCGCCGTCGGCCAGCACCGCGATCCGGTCGGCGAGCCGGAACGCCTCCCCCACATCGTGGGTGACGAACAGGACGGTCTTCCGGAGCCGGGTCGCCAGCGAGCGGAACTCCTCCTGGAGCTCCCGCCGCCCGATCGGGTCCACCGCGCCGAAGGGCTCGTCGAGGAGGAGCGCCCGCGGATCGGCGGCGAGCGCGCGGGCGACGCCGACCCGCTGCTGCTGCCCGCCGGAGAGCTCGGCCGGCCAGCGCCCGCCGTACTCGTCGGGGTCGAGCCGCACGAGCCGCAGCATCTCCGCGGCGCGTTCCCGGCGCCGTTCGAGGGGCCACCCGGAGAGTCGCGGCACGAGAGCGACATTCTCGCGGACATGGAGATGCGGCAGCAGGCCGACTCCCTGGATCGCGTAGCCGATGTCGCGCCGCAGCTCGACCGGATCCCAGTCGCGGACCTCGCGCCCGCCGACGAAGACCTCGCCCGCGTCCAGGGCGGCGAGGCGGTTCACCAGCCGGAGCAGCGTCGTCTTCCCGCAACCGCTCCGGCCGAGGAACACCAGGAACTCGCCGGCCTCGACCTCGAGCGAGACCCCGTCGAGGACGCGCCTTTCGCCGTAGCTCTTGACGACCTCCCGGAAGGAGATCGGGACTCCGCTCACGGGAGTGTTCCCGCGACGCCGCCTTCCACCAGGACGAGGTCGGCCAGGCCGCAGAAGAGCCCGGAGTCGAGGACCCCGGGGATCTCGCGGATCCGCCGGTGGAGCGCCGCCGGATCCGCGATCTCGCCGAACGCGGCGTCCACCACCAGGTTCCCGTTGTCGGTCACGAACGCCTCGCCGTTCGCGCCCGGACGCGGTGCGGCGGCGGCCCCCAGGCGGCCGAGGGCGCGCTCGACGCGGGGGGCGGCGAACGGCAGCGCCTCGACGGGGACGGACCGCTTCGCCCCGAGGCGGGGGGAGAGCTTTTCCGGGCCCACGAGCACGACGAACCGCGACGCCGCGGCGGCGACCACCCGTTCCCGGGCGAGCGCCCCGCCGTGGCCCTTGATCAGGTTCTTCTCGGGATCCACCTCGTCGGCGCCATCCACCGCGAGGTCGAGCTCGTCGGCGTCCGCGAACGAGGCGAGCGGGATCCCGAGCGAGCGCGCGAGCTCCCCGGTGGCGCGGGAGGTGGGGATCGCCCGGATCCGGAGCCCGGCGCGCACCCGTCCGGCGAGGGCGCGGGCGAAGGCCGCCGCGGCCCGCCCGGTGCCGAGTCCGATCACCGTGCCGTCCTTCACGAAGGAGGCGGCTCGCCCGGCGATCTCCAAAACGCAGGGGGCAGGATACCAGCGGGTAGAGTCGCCTCGTGGCCGAGCCCCGGGAGCGAACCCTGCGCCTGCTCCCCTCGCCGCGCGAGGTCGAACCCCGCCCCGGCGCGTTCCGGCCCGGGCCGGGAGTCGGAGTCCGCCTCGGGACGGGATCACCGGCCGAGCAGGCCGCGGCGGAACGGCTCGGAGAGCGCCCCGGCTGGCCGCCGGGTGGCGCGGGGGTGACCGTCGCCGAGACGGGCGGGATGGACCCCGAGGGATTCGAACTCCTCGTGGAAGCCTCGGGGGTGCGGCTCACCGGGGGGAGCGGCGGGCTCCGCCACGGCGCGGAGGCGCTCGCCCAGCTCGCCGGCGCGGGGGCGAGCGTTCCCGCCGTCCGCATCCGGGACGCCCCGGCGCTCCGCCGCCGGGGATTCCTGCTCGACATCTCGCGCGGGCGGGTTCCCACCGTCGAGACGCTGAAGTCGCTGATCCGGTTGCTCGCGCGGCTTCGCTACAACGAGTTCTACCTCTACACCGAGCACACCTTCCGCTTCGAGCGGCACCCCGAGATCGGCGCCGGCGCGGGAGGGTTCACCGCCGGGGAGATCCGGGAACTCGACGCCCACGCACGCTCGCTCGGCGTGGAGCTGGTCCCCTGCCTCCAGACCTTCGGCCACTTCCGCCGGATCCTCGAGCTGGACCGCTACCGCGCCCTCGCCGAGAGCGACCGGCGGTGGTCGGTCTCGCCCGAAGCTCCCGGAACCTATCCGCTGCTCCGGGAGCTGCTCGACGAGTACCTGCCGAACTTCGCTTCCGGGTGGGCGCACCTGAACTGCGACGAGCCGGTGGACCTCGGCGCGGGTCGGGCGCGGGCGCGGGCCGCGCGCGAGGGCCCGGGGGCGCTCTTCGCCTCCCATGTGAACCGGGTCGCGGCGATCGCCCGCGAGCACGGGAAGCGACCGCTGATCTGGGCGGATGTGCTCGCCGACCATCCGGACGCGCTCGACCGGCTCGACCCCGACATCGCGCTCGCCGACTGGTGGTACGAGCCCGACCACGACTTCGACCGCGTGGAGCGCTTCCGGGACGCCGGGCGGGAGTTCCTCACCGCCGCCGGGACCTCCTCGTGGAGCAGCCTCTTCCCGAGGCTCGACACCGCGCTCCCGAACATCCGCGGCCACGCGCGGGCGGCGAAACGGTTCGGGGCCGCCGGCTTCCTGCTCACCGACTGGGGAGACGGCGGGCACTTCAACTTCTTCGGCGGGTCGCTCCTGCCGCTCGCGGCGGGGGCCGAGGCGGCCTGGGGAAACGAGGACCGGCCGGAGGCCGAGCTCGCGGCGGCGTTCTCCGAACAGGTCGCCGGCGATCCGGGCGGCTTCGCCGGGGAGTTTGCGCTCGGCCTCGGACGGCTCCACGACGCCGGCTTCCGACACTTCAACCACTCGCCGCTGAAGACGGTCTTCTTCGAGACCCGGCTCCGCCGGAGCCGCCGGGTCCCGGAGGCCGAGGCGCTCCGGCGAACGCTCGCCGGGCTCCGCCGGCTGGCCGCGGCGGCCGGGGAGCGGGGGCTTCCCGACGGGCAGACCGGCCTCGAATGGGGGTACGCGCTGGACGCCTCGGTCCTCGCCGCCGAGCGCGGGCTCGCCACACTCCGCTACCGCGCCGGAGAACGGGCCGAGCTCGGGGCCGAGCTCGTCCGGCTCGCGGATCGCCAGGCCGAACTCGCCCGGCGGTTCCGCCGGATCTGGCTCCGGGCGAACCGCCCGGAGGGGATCCGGACCGCCGCCGGACTGCACGCCCGCGCGGTGGCCGCGCTCCGGCGCGCCGCCCGTTCGCCCTGGTGGCCCGGTTCAGGCGGTGGGCGAGCGACGGGCGATCACTCCGAAGATCACCGCGACCGCGACGAGGCCAGGGGCCCGATCCCGGCGAGGAGTCCCCACCCGACCCCGAGGAGCGGGGCGCG
>CAYGAO010000018.1:0-22547 GCA_964347715.1 uncultured Acidobacteriota bacterium | reverse complement strand
CCCCCCCCCCCCCCCCCCCCGAAAGAGGGCGGCCCGGATCGCGCCAGCGATTCGGTCCGCCCTCCGGTGGGGGAAGCGCCCCGCATCCGCCGGGAAGGCGGGGTTCCCGATCTCTTCGAGGACGGATTCCCATGCGGGGCGCTTTATCCACCGGATGCCAGGGCGAGCGCCACGAACTCGCCGGGGAAGTTCCGGCCGCCGATGGCCACCACGATCACCTGGCGCCCGCCGGCGGCGAAGGTCATCGGGGTTCCGGACTGGTTCGCCGGCAGCTCGAGCTCCCGGAGGATCTCCCCGGTCGCCTTGTCGTGGGCGCGGAACATCGGCCCTCCCGATCCGTACGCCGCGTAGAGGCCGCTCCCCTCGCCGGCGAAGAGCAGGGTCTTCGTCACCAGCAGCCCGCCCCGGTCGCGCTGTCCGGTGCGCCCGAGCTCGACCCCGGCGAGCGCCGGGTGCTCCCGGATCCACTCCGGGGTGTCCGAGTTCGGGATCCACCACCGGATCTCCCCCCGGTTCAGATCGATCGCGGTGATGCGGCCCCAGGGCGGACCGAGCAGCGGCAACCCCTGCGGCCCGCCGCCCTCGGGGAGCCGCAGGTCGCGCCTCCGCCCCTGGACGAACCGCATGGTGGATCGTTCGGGGTCGTTCTCGAGCCCCAGCACGTTCATGTCGAGTCCCGAAGACACATAGAGCACCCCGGTCTCGGGGTCCGCCGCCACGCTCGGCCAGTTCGCGCCGCCGAGGGCGCCGGGAACGGTGAGCGTGCCCCGGTTCCCGCCTTCCTCGATCACCGTCGGCGGCGTGTAGAGCGGGCCGAGCGTGTAGCGGCCGGCGATCTCCTCCGCCTCGGCGCGGAGCTCCGGGGTCAGGTCGAGCAGATCGTCCGGGGAGACCCCCTGTCGCTGGAAGGGCGGCGGCTTCGTCGGGAACGGCTGGGTGGGCGAGGTCCGCTCGCCGGGAACGGTCGAGGCGGCCACCGCCCGCTCCTCGATCGGCCAGACCGGTTCACCGGTCCGCCGGTCGAAGACGAAGGTGAACCCCTGCTTCGTCACCTGCGCCAGCGCGGGGATCCGCTCCCCGGCGACGGTCAGGTCGAGCAGGACCGGCGCGGTCGGCAGGTCGTAGTCCCAGATCCCGTGGCGCACCGTCTGGAAGTGCCAGCGGCGCTGCCCGGTGCGCGCGTCGAGCGCCACCACGCTCTGGGTGAACAGGTTGTCGCCGGGGCGGTGCCCGCCGTAGTAGTCGCCGGTGGCGGCTTCCGTCGGGAGGTAGATCAGCCCGAGACCCGGGTCGGCGCTCATCCACGACCAGACGCCGCCGTTCCCGGTGAACCGCCAGCTGTCGTCGCCCCAGGTCTCCCAGCCGTACTCCCCCTTCCGGGGAATCGTGTGGAAGGTCCAGAGCAGTTCGCCGCTCCGGGCGTCGTAGGCGCGCACCGGCGCGGGCGGGTTCTCCGGCGAGGGCGGCGCCCCGCCGCTCGGCAGCGCGGCGCCCACCACGACCGCATCGCCCACGACCGTGGGCGGCGAGCCCGATCCGATCGGCGCGGTCTCGAGGTCCACCTCGCGCCCGAGCCCGCGCCGGAGGTCCACCATGCCGTCGAGGCCGAAGTTCGGAACCGGCCGTCCGGTCTCCCGGTCGAGCGCGACGAGGCGGTACGCCGGGGTCACCAGGAACAGCCGCGCCTCCTCGCCGTCGCTCCACAGCGCGAGCCCGCGCCCGGAGGTCTGCCGGGGCGCGGACCGGCCGCGCCGGCCCTCGTCGAGCCGGTACATCCAGAGCGTCTCGCCGGTGAGCCCGTCGATCGCCACCGCCACCCGTCGCGCTCCGGCGGTCGCGTAGAGGATGCCGTCCAGTGCGAGCGGCGTCGCGCGGAGGTTCCAGTCGGCGCGCGGCCCGAAGTTCCTGGAGGTCCAGCGCCAGAGGATCTCGAGCCGGTCCACGTTTCCAGCGTGGATCCGGTCGAGCGGCGAGTACCGCGTCGAGGCCAGATCGCCGGCGTAGTGCGGCCACTCGTTCGGGTCGCGCTCCTGCGCGGAGGCGACCGCCGCCAGCAGGATCGCGAGGCCGGTGGTCGTTGCGCGGATCATCGGACGGGCGGCTGCGGGCCGACCGGTCAGGGGCCGGACCAGGAGATGCGGTAGATCGCTCCGGCCCGGTCGTCCGAGACCAGGACCGAGCCGTCGGGCAGCTCGAGGATGTCCACCGGGCGGCCCCAGGGGCGCTCCTCGGGTTCTCCGATCCAGCCGGTCGCGAAATCCTCGTACCCGGCGCCACGTCCGTCCCGGACGCGGACCAGCGTGAGCCGGTAGCCGATGCGCTCGCTGCGGTTCCACGACCCGTGCTCGGCCACGAGCGCCTGCCCCCGGTACTCCTCCGGGAACTGTTCGCCCCGGTAGAAGGTCATCCCGACGGCCGCGACATGCGGCCCGAGCTGCCAGGTGGGCGGTTCGAACTCGTCGCACGACCGCTCCCGGCCGTACCAGGGGTCGGCGACATCGCCGGCGTGGCAGTACGGATAGCCGAAATGCTGCCCCGCCTCGGTGAGGATGTTCATCTCCCCGGGCGGGTTGTCGTCCCCGAGCCAGTCCGGGTTGTTGTCGGTGAACCACATCTCGCCGGTCTCCGGGTGCCAGTCGAAGCCGACGGACATCCGCACTCCCCGCGCGGCGACCTCGAGGCCGGTTCCGTCGGGGCGCATCCGGGAGATCGAGGCGAAGAGCGGATCCACCGAATCGCAGCGGTTGCAAGGGGCGCCCACCGGGACATAGAGCATTCCGTCGGGGCCGAAGGCGATGAACTTCCAGCCGTGGTGGCGCATGTCGGGAAGCTCGTTCGTGACCACCACCGGATCGCCGGGGTCCTCGAGCCGCGACTCGATGTCGTCGAACCGGAGGATGCGGTTCACCTCCGCCACGAAGAGCGAGCCGTTCCGGAACGCCACCCCGTTCGGCATGAAGCGCTCCTCGGCGAGGACCCGGACCTCGTCCGCCTCGTGATCGCCGTCGCGGTCGGCGATGGCGTACACGCTCCCGGAAGCGTCGCGGGTGCCGACGAACACCGTGCCGCCGTCGCCCCGGGTGAGCGAGCGCGCCCCCGGGATCCGGCCCCAGACCGAGATCTCGAAGCCTGGAGGCAACGACAGCCGGTGGAGCGGCAGTGCCTCGTCGGCGCCCCCGGCCGGCGCGACGGCGAACAGCAGGACGGCTCCCAGGGCGCCGTTGCGCATCAGTTCCCGTCCCCGGCGCCCGCCCGCGGGATCGCCTCGACGAGCAGCGCCAGGGCGTTCTGGAGCGCGCGGTTCGCGTGCCCGTCGAACGAGCCCCGGTAGAGCCCGAGGCGGGCCACCACCATCTCGTGTTCGGGGACGATGATCGTGCTCTGGCCGCCCGCGCCGGCCATCGACCAGGAGCTGTTCGGCAGCGCCGGGAAGCGCTTCTCGCCGCCGCGCGGCGGGTTGTTGATCCAGAACAGCCCGCCGTAGATCGGGCGTCCGTCGGCCTCCCACGAGGGAGCGACGGTGCTGACGAAGGTGGCGAAGCCCTCCGGGAGGATGCGCTCGCCCTCCGGCGTCACCCCGTCGTCGAGGTAGAGCTGGCCGAGCCGCGCCCAGGTCCGCCCGCTCCCGAAGCCGTAGCCGTTCAGCAGGAAGTTCCCCCAGGGGTCGGCCTCGGCCACGAACCGGTTCGCCCCGATCTTGTCGAAGAGGTGCTCCTGCGGGAAACGGTGGTAGCTGCCGCCGCGGCCCTCGACCCCGAGCCGCACCAGGTGGTTCGTGAGCACCGGGTCGCAGTTGCGGTAGCGGCCGACCGTGTTCGGCGGCCACTGCGGCGGACGCTCGGTCGCCCAGAGGTGCGAGTCCACCGTCCCGGTGTAGAGGTAGAGGTGGTCCGGATAACCCATCGTCGCCTCGTCGTACTCGGGGTCGCCCGCGTTCACGCAGCGCAGGCCGCTCGACATCTGCAGGATGTCGCGGATGCGGATCGTGCCCCGCACATCCTCGGGATCCTCGCGCCAGGAGTCGATCGGCGCGAGCTGGTCGAGCTCATAGACCCCCTGGTGGATCAGCAGGCCGAGCAGCGTCGCCGAGAGGCTCTTGTTCATGGACCAGCTCTCGAGCGGCGTGTCCTTCGTGATGCCGTCCTCCTCGCGGTAGCGCTCGGCGACGAGCCGGCCCCGGTGCAGCACCACGAAGGCGAGGGTCATCGCGTCCTCCGCGAAGGCCGCATCCACCGCCGCCTGGAGCTTGTCGGCGTCCACCTCCTCGGGGAGCGGTTCGTCGGGCAGCCGGTCTCCCATCGGCCACGGGTCCTCCGGGTCCACCGTCGAGGTGACCGGCACGGTCTCGTAGAACGGGGCCTCCTCTCCCTTCGGGAGAGCCACGCAGCCCTGGTCGCCGTGGAGCACCGCGGTCCTCGTGACCCCGGTGTCGGTGGTGATGTGGACGCGCTGGTTCTCCCGGTCGAGCTCGCGTCCGGGAAGCCGCGGGCGGTACTCGTAGCGGGCGGTGAAGCCCCCGATCTGCTCCTGCGCCGCCTCGAAGTCGAGCCCGGTGAGGAAGACCGCCGAACACAGGACCTTGGCGAATCCGGCGGCCTCGTGTTCGATGAAGCCGTCCGGATCCATCCCGCCGGGCGGCGGCGTCCGCTCGGTGTCGAGCTCGTGCTGCGCCGCCCGGAAGACGAGGCACTCGTTCAGGCTCAGCTCCGGGGAGCAGGGCTGTTCGCCCATCTCCTCCGGGGCGCCGCCGCCGCAAGCGGCGATCGCGAGGGCCCAGGCGGCGACGACGGCGAAGCGCCGGACCGTGGAGTCGTGTCTCATTCCGTTTCCTCCCGCCTTCCCGGGGCGTAACGGGATTCTATGGGCAGCGGCCGGATCGGGCCGCTCCGCGCCCCGGCGCCACCAGGCGGTGGAGAAAGTCCCTCGCGCGCCGGCGCGGCGCGAAGCGCCGCCGGGGAGGGTCCTCCCTCCCCGCGAAAAGCGGGCGGAACGGATCGCGCCAGCGATTCGGGCCGCTACCCGGTGGGGAAAGCGCCCCGCCTCCGCCCGGACGACGGGGTTCCCCATCTCCTCGAGGACGGATTCCCCTGCGGGGCGTTTTTCCACCGGCTGCTACATTCGCTGCTCGTGCCGGGGACCGGGATCGCGACCGGCGGGGGCCGACCGCGGATCGTCCTCGTCGGGGGCGGGCACGCCCATGTCCAGGTCCTCCGGCGGATGACGATGCGCCCCTGGCCCGAGGCGCGGGTCACCGTCGTGCTCGACACCCCGGTGGCCGTCTATTCGGGGATGGTCCCCGGGTTCGTCGCCGGCGGGTACCGCGCGTCGGAGCTCGAGATCGATGTGGTCCCGCTCGCCCGCCTCGCCGGTGCGGAGGTCGTGCTCGCTCCCGCGGTCGGCGTCGAGCCCGCGGCGCGCCGGATCCGGCTCGCAGGCCGCGCGCCCCTCGCCTACGAGTTCGTCTCCTTCGACATCGGGAGCACCGTGGCCGGGCTCGACCTCCCCGGGGTCCGCGAGCGGGCGCGGGCGACCCGGCCCATCGCCCGGCTGGTGCGGGAGATGGAGAGCCTCTCCGGGGCCTTCCGGGCTCACCCCGGGGGGAGGCGGTTCGAGCTCGTGGTCGCGGGCGGGGGCGCCGGGGGCGTCGAGCTCGCCTTCACCGTGCGCGAGCGCCTGCTGCAGGCCGCCGGCGGCTCGAAGACGGCGCTCCGGGTGACGCTGCTCCAGGCGCTCCCGGAGATCCTTCCCGGCTTCCCGGCCTCGCTCGCCGCCCGGGCGCGGCGTCACGCGACGGCCCGCGGCATCGCCATCCGGACCGGGGCGTTCGTGGCCGCGGCGGAAGCGGGGGGGGTCCGGCTCGAGAGCGGGGAGCTGGTCCCCGCCGACGCGCTGATCTGGGCGGTCGGCGCGGGAAGCCTCGCGGTCTTCGCGGGTTCGGGTCTGCCGCTCGACGACCGGGGGTTCGTGCTCACCCGCCCGACGCTCCAGACGGTCGGGGACGAGCGGATCTTCGCGGTCGGCGACTGCGCGACCCTCCGGGACTGGCCCCGGACCCCGAAGGCCGGGGTGTACGCGGTGCGCCAGGGGCCGGTGCTCGAGGAGAACCTGCGGCGGGTGGCCTCGGGCCGAAGGCTGCATAGCTACCGCCCGCAGCCCGATTTCCTGACGCTCCTGAACCTCGGCGACGGCCGGGCGCTCGGCGCCAAGTGGGGGCGGTCGTTCGAGGGGCGCTGGGTCATGCGGCTCAAGGACCGGATCGATCGGCGGTTCATGGAGAAGTTCCAGGTGCTCGACGAAGCGGACGCCCGCGCCGGGGGGTTCGCCGCGATGGACCGGAGCGCGATGGAGTCCATGCTCTGCGGCGGCTGCGCCGCGAAGGCCGGCCAGACGACGCTCGACCGGGCGCTCGGGCGCCTCCGGGAGGAACTCGGCCCGGGGCCCGGCGGCCCGGTCCGCCTCGGCCTCGACCGGCCGGACGACGCCGCGTCGTTCGCGACGCCGCGCGGGGATCTCGTGGTGTCGAGCGTGGACTCGTTCCGCGCGTTCAGTGGCGACCACTGGCTCGTGGGTCGGGTCGCGGCGGCGAACGCGCTCTCCGACCTCTTCGCCACCGGCGCCGCGCCCCGGTACGCGCTGGCGCTCGTGAGTCTCCCCGAGGGCGAAACCGCGGGCGAACGCGAGGAGACCCTCTACCAGGTGCTCGCCGGCGCCCGTTCGCTGCTCGACGCCCGCGGCGTCGTCCTGCTCGGCGGGCACACGACCGTGGGGCCGGAACTGACGGTCGGGTTCTCGGTGGAGGGCCACCCGATCGGTTCCCGGCTGCTGACCCTCGACGGCCTCGCCGTCGGCGACGGGCTGTACCTGACGAAGCGCCTCGGAACCGGGGTGGTGCTCCGGGGGGTGGCGCTCGGGAGGGGGCGGGGAGAGTGGCTCCGGGCTGCCGCCGCGCAGATGGTCCGCCCGAACGAGACGGCGGCGCGGGCGGCGGTCCGGGCGGGAGTGCGGGGTGCCACCGATGTCACCGGCTTCGGGTTCCTCGCGCACCTCGCCGAGATGCTCCGGGCGAGCGGGGTCTCGGCGGAAGTGGAGATCGGGGCGCTCCCCGCGCTCCCGGGGGCCGAGTCCCTGCTCGCCTCCGGGCTCCGCAGCACCGCCCACGAGGAGAACCGGAAGATCGTCAGAGCGGTGCGGGTCGAGCCGGCGGCCTCCGCGCACCCGCGCTTCGAGCTGCTCTTCGATCCGCAGACCGCTGGGGGACTGCTCGCCGGGATCCCCGGGGCGCAGGCGCCGGAGTTCGTCCGCGAACTCGAGGAGGCCGGGGTCCCGGTGGTCCGGGTGGGGACGGTGGTCCCGCGCCCGGAAGACGGCGCGGTGGCGACGATCCGGTGAGCCTTCGCTTCGTCGAGATGACGGTCGGGGGGTTCGCCGGGGCGGAGGGGGCGGAGTGCGCCCGCGGGGTCGCGGCGGCGCTGGGCCCGGTGGGGAGGGTGCTGCCGCGGCGGGCGGGGGGCGGGGGGTCCGGGTGGGGAGGGGGGTGCCGCGCCGGGGAGGCGGCGCGGTGGTGACGATCCGATGAGCCTTCCCTTCGTCAAGATGTCCGGCGCCGGGAACGACTTCGTGCTGATCGACGACCGCGCCGGGGTGGTCGGGGCCGGGCGGGCCGCCCTCGCCCGCCGCATCTGCCGCCGCCGGCTCGGGGTCGGGGCCGACGGCCTGATCCTGATCGAACCCGCGGGTGGGGCCGCCGACTTCGCGATGCGCTACCTGAACGCCGACGGCAGCGAGGGCGCCCAGTGCGGGAACGGAACCCGCTGCGCCGCCGTCTTCGCCCGGGACATCGGCGCGGCCGGGGCCCGGCAGCGGATCGCGACTCCCGCCGGCGTGCTCCGCGCCGAGATCCTCGGCGACGGAAATCCGCTCCGGGTCCGGGTCGAGGTGGCGCGGCCGGGCCCGCTCCGCCGGGTGCGCCTCCCGGGCCTCCCCGGCGGGGAGGCGGATCTGTTCTCCGTCGAGGTCGGGGTCCCCCACGCGGTCGAGGTCGTCGCCGATCCGGACGCGGTGGAAGTGGAGCGGCGGGGGCGGGCGATCCGCCGTCACCCGGAGTTCCCCATGGGGGCCAACGCGAACTTCATCGCCCTCGCCCCGGGAGAGATTCGCCTCCGCACCTTCGAGCGGGGGGTCGAGGCCGAGACGCTCGCCTGCGGGACCGGAGCGACGGCGGCGGCCCTCGTCGCCCACCGCGAGTTCGGCTGGCCGCCCGAGGTCCGGGTGCGGGTGCGGAGCGGCGAGACCCTCCGCATCGGCCTCGCCCCCGATCCGCCCCGGATCGAGGGGCCGGCGGCCCGCGTCTTCGAAGGCGTCCTGCCCGCGTGGTCGCCGGCGGATCCGGTCTGCTAGCGTTTCGCGCCCCCAACCGGAGAGTCGCCATGCCCAGTACCTTCCGTCCGACCCTCGCGTTCGTCGCCGGCCTCCTCCTCGCCGCGCCCGCCCCGGCGCTCGCGAGCGAGAGGACCCGCTTCGCGCCGATGGATGTCTTCGAACTCGAGCTCGCGCGGGATCCGCAGATCGCGCCCGACGGGGCGCGGGTGGTCTATGTCCGCACCTCGATGGACATCCTCCGCGACCGCACCCGCCCCGAGATCTGGATCGTGAACGCCGACGGCTCGGACCACCGGCGGCTCGGTTCCGGCCGGTCGCCCCGCTGGTCGCCCGACGGCGACCGGCTCGCGTGGATCGAGGGGGGGCAGATCCGGCTCCGCTGGATGGACACCGGGGAGACGGCGACGCTGACGCAGCTGCTCGAGTCGCCCCGGAACCTCCGCTGGTCGCCCGACGGCGGCCGGCTCGCCTTCAACATGCTGGTCCCGATCCCGCCGCCGAGCCTGGCACCGGCCCCGAAGCCGCCGCCGGGCGCCGAGTGGGCCGATCCGCCGATCCTGGAGGATCGCTTCAAGAACCGTCAGGACGGGGTCGGCTACCTCGATTTCGGCTTCGACCACATCTTCGTCGTTCCGGTCGAGGGCGGGACGCCGGTCCGGGTGACCTCCGGCGACTTCCACCACTCGAGCCCCGCCGCCTGGACGCCCGACGGGGAGCGCCTCGTCTTCTCCGCGAACCGGAACCCGGACTGGGAGCGCGACTTCCGGAACTCGGAGCTCTACCTTGCGCCGGCGGCCGGGGGCGAGATCCGCGCGCTGACCGACCGGCAGGGCCCGGACCGCAGTCCGGCGGTGTCGCCGGACGGCCGGTCCGTCGCCTTCGTCGGCCACGAGGACCGGATGCGGACCTACCAGGTCGCCCGGTTGCAGGTGATGGGCCTCGACGGCTCCGGCGCGCGCGTCCTGACGGAGGAACTCGACCGCAGCGTGGGGAACCCGGTCTGGGCCGCCGACGGGAGCGGCATCTACTTCCAGTACGACGACCGCGGGAACACGAAGATCGGTTTCGCCACCCTCGCCGGGGAGCTCGAGGTCGTCGCCCACGACCTCGGGGCGCAGTACGGCCGCCCCTACGGCGGCGGTTCGTTCTCGGTCTCGGCGGCCGGCCCCTTCGCGCTGAACCAGACCCGTCCGGACCGGCCCGGCGAGGTGGCGGTCGGGGCGCGCGGCGGCGAGGTGGTCACGGTCACCTCGCTGAACGAGGACCTGTTCGCCGGAAAGGACCTCGGCGAGGTCGAGGAGCTCTGGTGGGACTCTTCCTTCGACGGCCGGCCGATCCACGGCTGGCTGGTGACCCCGCCGGACTTCGATCCGGGACGGCGCTACCCGTTCATCCTCGAGATCCACGGCGGTCCGATCTCGAACTACGGCGACCGCTTCTCGGCGGAGATGCAGCTGCTCGCCGCCGCCGGCTATGTCGTCCTCTACGCGAACCCCCGGGGAAGCACCGGTTACGGCGAGGAGTTCGGCGATCTGCTCTACCACGACTACCCGGGCCAGGACTACGACGACCTGATGTCCGGCGTCGACGCGGTGATCGCGCGCGGGTTCGTCGACGAGGAGAACCTCTTCGTGACCGGGGGGAGCGCCGGCGGGATCATGACCGCCTGGATCGTCGGGAAGACGGACCGCTTCCGCGCCGCCGCCTCGCAGAAGCCCGTGGTGAACTGGATCAGCAAGACGCTCACCGCGGACAACTGGTACGGCTACTTCCACAACCGCTACGAGGGCCTCCCCTGGGAGAACCTCGAGGGCTACTGGAAGTTCTCGCCGCTCTCGCTCGTCGGGGAAGTGAACACCCCGACCCTCGTGATCACCGGCGAGGAGGACCTGCGGACGCCGCTCTCGGAGTCGTACCAGCTGTTCCACGCGCTGAAGCTCCGGGGCATCGATACCGCGGTGGTCCGCCTTCCCGGCGCCTCCCACGACATGGGGCGGCGCCCGAGTCAGCTGATGGCGAAGATCGCGAACATCCTCGCCTGGTTCGAGCGCTACCGGACTTCGCCCACCACGAACTGATCCGGTCCGTCAGCCCCGGAGCGCCTTCTCCGCCTCGTCGGCGAACCTCGCGAGCGAGGCGTCGGCGCGACGGGCACGTTTCAGGTCGAGCGCCTCCACGAGGTCGCGGGCGTACTCGATGCCGCCGAGCGGGGCGGCGCGTCCCGCACCGCGGATCGCTTCGGCGAGGAGCTGCTTGTAGCGGTTTCGCTCACATTTCTGGTCGGGGGCGTTGCAGCCCTTTCCGAAGACGCTCTTGAACGCGGCGCCGTCGAGGAGCAGCCAGCGTTCGATGTGGGGATCCGGGATCGCGTGGACGAGCGGAGAGGAAACTTCCTGGCGACCGAGGTCCTCGATCCGCTGCCTCGCGCCGCGGCAGTTCGCGTCGGTGGCGACGACGATGAGGTCCGGGCGCGGCTGAAGGTCCCGGCCGAGGTCCTGGATGTACCTCGTCAGGTTCGTCTTCACCGTGCCGAAGCCGCCGGTCGCAGTGCGCGTCGTGATTCGAACCGGGGTCCCCTGCGCCTCGGCGATCCGCCGGAGCAGGCCTCCGACGACGATCTGGTGCGCCCGGTCCTCGGCGAAGAGCGCGACCTCACAGCCTGTGGATAAAGCGCCCCGCATGGGAATCCGTCCTCGAAGGGATGGGGAACTCCATCGTCCGGGCGGATGCGGGGCGCTTCCCCACCGGATGGCGGCCCGAATCGCTGGCGCGATCCGTTCCGCCGTCTTTCGCGGGGAGGGAGAACCCTCCCCGGCGGCGCTTCGCGCCGCGTCGGCGCGCGAGGGACTTTCTCCAGAGCCTGCTCAGGCATCGAAGTCGCCCCGCAGGAGGCGCTCCGAGACCGGCAGATCGCCCGTCATCTCCTCGCCCGTTCGCTGGCGTTCTCCGTCGAACCAGAGGGGCCCCCACTGCGCGAGCGAGTCCATGCGGGTGCCCCCGTCCGGTCCCCGGCGGACGAGGAGCAGCGATTCTCGAGGAGTCAGGTCGGCGAGTCGCAGCGAGTGGGTGCTCACCAGGTACTGCGCCGGGGAAGGGCCTTCGGTTCGAGCTCGCAGACGATCGGCGATCAGCGCCAGCAGACGCGGATGGACCCCGTTCTCCGGCTCCTCGAGAGCGACGAGCGCCGGCGCGTCCTCGACGCCGTCGAGCGTGAGGAGGCCGAGGAGCCGGAGTGTCCCTTCGGAGACTGCCCGGGCGGGGATCGAGACGCCGTGCTCGAGGATGCGGAGCTCCGCCTCGCCGACCTCGCTCACCTCCACCTCGATCCCCGAGATCCCGGGAACGAGCGTCGCGAGCGCCTTTCCCACGGCCTCGAAATCGCCCGGTCTCCGCGCCTTCAGCGTGTTCAGGAAGGCCGCCAGATCCTCCCCCATCAGCCCGAGGCGCCGGACCTCGCGCACCGGGTTCGCCGCCCGCATCCGTTCGCGGGGCTCGAGGTAGAAGAAGCGCCAGCTCTCGAGTTCGCGCCGAGCGGCGACGAGGTGGGGGTAGTGCGGCGGATAGTGCGGCATCGAGAGGATCGTGTGGTCCAGGTAGCGGTCGTGGTAGATCGGATGGGCCTGCCCTTCCCGCCGGAGATGGATGCGGTCCTCGCGCCGCTCGAAGAAGGGATGCCGACCGCCGGTCGGCGACCCGCTCCGGTTCAGGGCGGCGAGGGACTCGTCGGCGACCCGCAGGAGCCCCGACCGGGGCAGCATCTCGACCTCGATCCGGTAGCGGAGGTTCTGCTCCCGCACCCGCGGGGACCGTTGCCCGGTCGCCCGGTCACGCTTCGGGACGCGGTACTCGGCGAGTTGCCGCTCGGTGGCCGCCACGATCCCGTCCGACAGCCGGAAATCGGCCTCGATCCGGAAGGACACGCTCCCCGAGGCGCGCAACTCGCGGATGCCTCCCTTCGGCAGGCGGAAGCATTCGAGCGGCTTCCCGCGGCAGGGAGGATCGAACGCCTCCTTCAGCGTCCGGGTCGTTCCGAGCCGCGACACGAGCTGCAGCGCGTCGAGGAAGTTGCTCTTCCCGGAGGCGTTCGGACCGAGCAGCACCGTCAGCGGGGCGAGCTCCACCTCCAGGTCGGAGAAGGACTTGTAACCCCGGATGCGGATCCGTTTCAGCATCGGGCGCGTCGGGGCCGCCGAGCGGCCCCGCCCGGCGGCGTCCGGGAGGAACGGGGTCCCGGGATCAGCAGCCTGTGGATAAAGCGCCCCGGATGGGAATCTGTCCTCGAAGAGATGCCCCATCGTCCGGGCGGATGCGGGGCGCTTTCCCCACCGGATGGCGGTCCGAATCGCTGGCGCGATCCGTTCCGCCCTCTTTCGCGGGGAGGGAGGACCCTCCCCGGCGGCGCTTCGCGCCGCGTCGGCGCGCGAGGGACTTTCTCCACAGCCTGTCAGGAGCACGCGCGGCGGAGGGCTTCGAGTCCGCCGGGGGCGGGGCCCCCCGCTTCGTTCACCGGCGGGGACACGATCAGGGTCGTCGCCCCCGACTCGCGGTACGCGGCGATCCGCTCGCGGATCCGCCCCTCGCTCCCGACGAGGCAGACCTCCTCGACGAGCGCGTCGGGCACCCGGGCCGCCGCCTCGCGCTTCTTTCCGGCGAGATAGAGCTCCTGGATCGCCCGCGCCTCCGCCTCGTGGCCGTAGCGGCCGACCAGCTCGCGGTAGAAGTTCCGCGACCGGGCGCCCATCCCGCCCACATACAGCGCGACGCCGGGGCGGAGCCGGTCCCGGAGACGCGGCAGATCCCGCTCGCTCCCGAACGCGCAGCCGAGCATCGGGGCCACCTCGAGCTCCGTGGCGACGGTCCGCTTCGCCGCCCCGGCGGCGAGCGAGGGGCCGAACACCTCGGCGGCGCGCTCCGGGGAATAGAGGATCGGCAGCCAGCCGTCGGCGATCTCGGCGGCGAGCGCGGTGTTCTGCGGGCCGATCGCGGCGAGGTGGATCGGGATCCCGTTGCGCAGCGGCCGCAGCAGGAGCCGGAGCGGCTTCCCGAGCCCGGTCCCCCCCGGGAGCGGCAGCGAAACCGTCTCTCCCGCGTGGGTGAGCGGCTCCTCCCGCCCGAGGATCTTGCGGACGATGGCGACCGTCTCCCGGGTCCGGGTCAGCGGCCGCGCGAACGGCGTTCCGTGCCAGCCTTCCATGACCTGCGGGCCGGACACCCCGAGGCCGAGGATCAGCCGCCCGCCGCACAGCAGGTCGAGGGTGGCGGCGGTCTGCGCGAGGAGGGCCGGGCTCCTGGAGCCGATCGGCAGGATCGCCGTCCCGAGGGCGATCCGTCCGGTCCGGGCGCCGATCCAGGCGAGGAGGCTCACCCCGTCCGAACCCCACGCCTCGGACACCCAGGCCGAGTCGAAGCCGACCGATTCCGCCCGCTGCGCGAGCGCCACGGGATCCGGCGAGCCCGGCGTCAGGTACCCGAGCCCGAGTCCGAGCCGCAGGGCGCGCTCCGGGCGCCCGGTCGGATCGCCGCCGCTCATCGGGCCCGGGCGACTCGCCCGGCGTCCTCCACCCCGAGCCGGGGGCAGAGGCTCTCGAGGCCGCACTCGCGGCACTTCGGCTTCCTCGCGGTGCAGACCGCGCGCCCGTGGAGGATGACCCGGTGGCTGAAGTCGGTCCAGCCGCGGCGGGGGAGGAGCGCCATCAGCCGCCGCTCGGTCTGGACCGCGTTCTTCTTCGGGGTGAGCCCGAGACGGTGCGCGATGCGGAACACATGCGTGTCCACCACGACGCCCTCGTTCTTGCCGAACCAGGTTCCGAGCACCACGTTCGCCGTCTTCCGCGCGACGCCGGGGAGCGTCAGGAGGTCCTCCATCGTGTCCGGAACCTCGCCGCCCCAGGTGTCCCGGAGGCGCTGGCAGGCCCCGAGGATCGAGCGGGTCTTCGCCCGGAAGAACCCCGTCGAATGGATCATCTCCTCGAGGTCCGCGGGATCCGCGGCGGCGAAGTCGGCGGCGGTGCGGTAGCGGGCGAAGAGGGCGGGGGTCACCCGGTTCACCCGCTGGTCCGTGCACTGGGCGGACAGGATCGTCGCCACCAGCAGCTGGAGCGCCGATTCGTGCCGGAGCGCGCACTCGGCGGCGGGATAGTGCTTCGCGAGCGCGCGGGCGACCCGTCCGGCGCGCCGCTTCAGCGCCGCTTCGGCGCGCCGCTCTCCGGGGGAGACCTCGGGCGCCGCCCGGCTTCGGGTCACCCGGCGTTTCAGGCGAGGGGGGCGGCGGCGGGGGGCGAGGAGGCGGTCGCGTAACGGCGCCGGGGCATCCGTCCGGCGAGCCAGGAGAGCCGCCCGCTCTCGACGGCGAGCCGCATCGCCCGCGCCATCCGCAGCGGATCGCGCGCCGCCGCCACCGCGGTGTTCAGGAGCACGCCGTCGGCCCCGAGCTCCATCGCCGCCGCGGCGTCGGAAGCCGCGCCCACCCCGGCGTCCACGATCACCGGCACCGAGACCGCTTCGCGGATGAACGCGATGTTGTTCCGGTTCTGGATGCCGAGCCCCGACCCGATCGGGGCGCCGAGCGGCATCACCGCGGCGGCGCCGGCGTCCTCGAGCTTCTTCGCGATCACCACATCGTCGTTCGTGTAGGGGAGCACCACGAAGCCGTCGGCCACCAGCTCGCGGGTCGCGGCGAGCAGCTCCCCGGTGTCCGGGTAGAGCGTCTTCCGGTCGCCGATCACCTCGAGCTTGATCCAGGAGGAGAGCCCGGCTTCGCGCGCCAGGCGGGCGGTGCGCACCGCTTCGGCGGCGGTGTGGCAGTCGGCGGTGTTCGGGAGGAGGAGCAGCCGGTCGCGGGGGATGTGGTCGAGCAGGGTCTCCTTCGCCCCGGGATCGATGCGGCGCACCGCCACCGTCACCATCTCGCAGCCGGAGGCGGCGTGGCACCGCTCCATCAGCTCGAAGGAGGCGTACTTCCCGGTCCCGAGGATGAGGCGGGAACCGAAGGTCCGCCCGCCGAGGACGAGCGGCGGATCCGCGGGCAGCTCAGCCACCGCCGACGAAGCTCACGATCTCGATCAGGTCTCCGGGCCGGAGCGGGGTGGCCTCGTGGTCGGCGCGACGCACGAGGTCCCCGTTCAGCTCCACCGCCACCGGCCGCTTCCCGAGTCCGAGGGCCTCGAGTGCGCCCCGCACCGACGGCGGGTCGGGGAGCGGGTGCCGGTCGCCGTTCACGATGATGACCGGAGCCGCCTCGCGGGGTCGCGCGGAAGGGGACATGGTGCAGGGTGGAGAGTACCGCGTCCGCCGAATCCGGCTCCCACGATGGCTTGCAGGGCGTCCCGGAGTTCCCCGGTCTCGTCGGGGCCGAGCGCGCGGAGATCGAGGAGCACCCGGTCGTCCTCGATCCGGGAGACGACGGGCGGAGCGCTCCCGAGGAGTCGGCGGCGGATCTCCTCCGCGCCGCATTCGGTCGCCGCCAGCGCGAGGCACCAGGTCGGGAGTTCGGCCCCCGGGGCGGCGCCGCCGCCGATGCGCGAGGTCGAATGGACGACCTCGATCCGCCAGCCCGGCCCTGGGGCGAGGGCCGCGAGGAGTTCCCCGGCGGCGGCCCGGATGTCCGAGGCCGGGCGGGCGATGGCCCGGATCACCGGGATCTCCTCGGTGGCGCGCCCGGTGGCGTGGCTCCAGAGTGTCGCCTGGAGTGCCGCGAGCTGCGTCTTGTCCGGCCGGAGCGCCCGGGCGAGCGGGTTCTCGCGGCAGCGCGAGATCGCCTCCCGGGTTCCGAGCAGGATCCCCGCCTGGGGTCCGCCGAGCAGCTTGTCGCCGGAGAAGACGAGCAGGTCCGCCCCCCGCGCGATCCGGTCGGCGACGGTCGGCTCGCCGTCGCCGGCGACGCCGAATCCCGCGAGCGGCAGCAGGTTCCCGCTGCCGAAGTCCTCGATGACCGGGATCCCGCGCTCCCGGCCCAGCGCGACGAGCCCGGCCGTCGGCGCCGCCTCGGTGAAGCCGACGATCCGGAAGTTCGACTGGTGGACCCGGAGCAGCGCCCCGACGGACGCGCCGCCGCGCTCGACCGCCCGGCGGTAGTCGGCGAGCCGGGTCCGGTTCGTCGTCCCCACCTCGACGAGGCGGGCGCCGCTCTTCTCCAGGATCTCGGGGATGCGGAACGCGCCGCCGATCTCGACGAGCTCGCCGCGCGACACGATGACCTCCTTCCGCGAGGCCAGCGTGTCGAGCGCGAGCAGGACCCCTCCCGCGGCGTTTCCGGTGACGAGCGAGTCCCGTCCGGGGAAGAGCGTCCGGAAGAGCTCGCCGAGGTGGTCCTGGCGGTCGCCCCGCCCGCCGGTCTCGAGGTCGAACTCGAGGTTCGTGTAGCCGCTCGCCGCCCGGAAGACCGCCTGCGCGGCGCGCTCGGAGAGCGGGGCGCGCCCGAGGTTCGTGTGCACCACGACCCCGGTGGCGTTGATCACGCGGCGGAGGTCCGGCCCCCGGGCGCGGGCGATCCGGTCGCGGGCCGCCCGGAGGAGCCAGGCTTCCGGGTCGGCGGAGAAGGCGGGGGGCGCCGCTCCGGCCCCGAGGGCCCGGCGGATCTCGGCGAGTTCGGCCCGGAGCGCCCCGGCGACGACCGCGCGGCTGTTCTCCCGGGCGAGTTCCCGGAAGCGCTCCCGCTCGAGCAGCCGACCGACGGCGGGCAGCCGGGCGAGCGCGGGGTTCGGGGCCTCGGACACCGTTTCCAAGAATAGCCCCGACCCGGGGGCGCGATTCGACCCGGCGCCCGCCGCCCGTCGGCGAGCCATCCCCCTGGCAGGCGGTGGAGAAAGTCCCTCGCGCGCCGACGCGGAGGGTCCGCCCTCCCCGCGAAAGAGTGCGGAGCGGATCGCGCCAGCGATCCGGACCGCCACCCTGTGGGGGAAGCGCCCCGCCTCGGCCCGGACGGAGGGGTTCCCCATCGCTTCGAGGACGGATTCCCGTGCGGGGCGTTTTGTCCACAGGCTGCCGGACGGCGGTGGAGAAAGTCCCTCGCGCGCCGACGCGGCGCGGAGCGCCGCCGGGGAGGGTCCGCCCTCCCCGCGAAAGAGTGCGGAGCGGATCGCGCCAGCGATCCGGACCGCCACCCTGTGGGGGAAGCGCCCCGCCTCGGCCCGGACGGAGGGGTTCCCCCATCGCTTCGAGGACGGATTCCCGTGCGGGGCGTTTTGTCCACAGGCTGCCAGACGGGTTGGTAGCATCCGCGCCCGTTCGCCCCGAATGACCGACCCCGAACCTCAGGTCCCGTCGCGGCGGGCGGTCCTGAGCGTCAGCCGGAAGGAGGGCCTCGAACCCTTCGCCCGCGGACTCGTCGAACGGGGTTTCGAGATCGTGGCCAGCGGCGGGCCGGCCCGGTTTCTCGAGGCCCGCGGCATCCCGGCGCGGAGCGTCGCCGAGGTCACCGGCCACCCCGAGATCCTCGGCGGGCGCGTCAAGACGCTCCATCCGCGGATCCACGGCGGCATCCTCGCCCGTCGGTCGCGCCCCGAGGACCTCGCCTCGCTCCGGGAGCACGGCATCGTCCCGGTGGATCTGGTCGCGGTGAACTTCTATCCGTTCGCCGAGACGCTCGCCGCCGGCGCGGGCGACGACGAGGTGCGCGAGAACATCGACATCGGCGGCCCCTGCCTCGTCCGCGCCGCCGCGAAGAACTGGCCCGAGGTCGCGGTGCTCGTGGATCCGGAGGACTACCCGGTCGCGCTCGCCGCGCTCGACGAGGAGGACCCGGACGCGGGGCGCGAGCGCAGGCGCCGACTCGCCGCGAAGGCGTTCCGGGCGACCGCCGCCTACGAGAGCGAGATCGCCGCCGCGCTCGCCACCGAGCGATTCCCGGAGCGGATCTCGCTCCACTTCGAGCGCGTCGCCGAACTGCGTTACGGGGAGAACCCGCACCAGGCGGCGGCGCTCTACCGGGATCCGGGTCCCGTCCCGGCGGGGATCCCGGCGGCGAAGCAGCGGAACGGGAAGGCGCTCTCCTACAACAACCTCCTCGACTCCTGCGCCGCGGTCCGGCTCGCCGCCGACCTCTCCCGGGGCGAGGCCGGGGGCGTCGCCGCGGTGGTCGTCAAGCACTCGAACCCGGCCGGGGCGGCGGTCGCGGCGAGCCCCGCGCGGGCGTACCGCGCGGCCCGCGCCACGGATCCGGTGTCGGCCTTCGGCGGAATCGTCGCGCTCACCGGCGAGGTGGACCTCGAGACCGCGAACGAACTCGCGTCCACCTTCCTCGAGGTCGTCGTCGCGCCCGCCTTCGCCCCGGACGCCCTCGCCCGGCTCCGGCGCAAGAAGAACCTGCGGCTCCTCGAGCTGGAAGGCCTCGCCGATTTCGCGCCGGCCGGCCGCTTCTTCGCCCGCGTGGCCGGCGGGGTGCTCCTCCAGGACTGGGACCGGGAAGACGACGAGGCGAACCACCGGGTCGCCACCAGGCGAGAGCCGACCGCCGAGGAGCGCGTCGGCCTGCGCTTCGCCTGGGCCGTCGTGAAACATGTGAAGTCGAACGCGATCGTGGTGGCGCGCGGGACCTCGCTCCTCGGCGTGGGCGCCGGGCAGATGAGCCGGGTGGACTCGTGCCGGCTCGCGGTGGAGAAGGCCGGGAACTCCCTCGCCGGGGCGGTGGCGGCGTCCGACGCCTTCTTCCCGTTCCCCGACGGGCTCGAGGCGCTCGCCGCCGCGGGGGTGGGGGCGGTGATCCAGCCCGGCGGATCGGTTCGCGACCCCGAAGTCATCGAAGCTGCCGATGCCCGCGGCCTCGCGATGGTCCTGACGGGCGCGCGCCACTTCCGGCACTGACAACCTGTGGATGAAGCGCCCCGCAAGGGAATCCGTCCTCGAAGCGATGGGGAACCCCGTTCGTCCGGGCGGATGCGGGGCGCTTTTCCCACCGGATGGCGGCCCGAATCGCTTGCGCGATCCGTTCCGCCCTCTTTCGCGGGGAAGGAGGACCCTCCCCGCACCCCTCCCCGGCGGCGCTTCGCGCCGCGTCGGCGCGCGAGGGACTTTCTCTCCACCGCCTGCTGAGGTCCGGCGCCCGCCTCTTATGATTTCGCCATGATCGCGGCAGTGCTCCCGGTACTCGCCGTCCTCCACACCGTCGCCGGCTGGCCGGTCGCGCCGGTTCGGGAACAGCCGGCCGAGGAGCCGTCCCCGCCCCCGGTGGCGGTGGATTCGGTGGCCGAGGCGTACCGGGTCTTCGGCGAAGCGCGGCTCCTGCAGCTGTCCGGCGGGCGCGAGGCGGCCCTCGCCGCGTACCGGCTCGCGGCCGATCTGGATCCCGGGGCGGCGGCCCCGCTGGTCGCGCTGGCGAACCTGCGGCTCGCCACCTTCGACCTCGACGCCGCCGAGGCGGCGGCGGGCGAGGCGGTAGCGCGCGATTCCGA
Organism: uncultured Acidobacteriota bacterium; assembly: GCA_964347715.1. Classification (GTDB taxonomy): domain Bacteria; phylum Acidobacteriota; class Vicinamibacteria; order Marinacidobacterales; family Marinacidobacteraceae; genus CAYGAO01. The sequence continues at coordinate 2,781 of CAYGAO010000018.1, read as the reverse complement.
GGCGGCCGCCGCCCACCGGATCCTGGGCGCGGTCCATTTCCGCCGGCTCCGTTCCGGGGACGATCCCGACGCCGCCGACCGCGCCATCGCCGCCTTCTCCGAAGCCGTGCGGCTCGATCCCGACGATCTCCGGAGCCGCTCCGAACTCGCGCGCCTGCTCGCCGCCTCGCAGCGGCGCGAGGAGGCGGCGAGCGAGCTCCGCGAACTCGTCCGCCGGGCCCCCGACGCCTGGGGCGAGCTCGTCCTGCTCGCCGAGCTCCGGCTCGCGGCGGGAGACCGGGAACAGGCGTTCGACTATCTGGTCCGGTCGCTCCGCGTCGAGCCGCGCCAGCCGGACGCCCGCGAACTGCTCGACGACCTGCTGCGCGGCGGCGAGATCCCGGGGCGGAGCCGCGAGGAGGCCCTCGCCGAGGTGGTGGATCTCTACGAGGCGGCGGTGGAAGAGCATCCCGAGGACGGCGCGCTCCGCCTGTCGCTCGCCGACGGGCTCGCCCGCACCGGCCGACTCGATGCCGCGGCGGCGAACTTCGAACGGCTCCTCGCCGCCGACCCCGCGGACGAGGTGGCGCTCATGGGGCTCGCGATGGTGCGGCGGCAGCAGCGCCGGCTCGGGGACGCCGAGGACGCGCTCGTCCGGCTGCGCGAGGCGAACCCGCGCAGCGTTCCCGCCCGGATCGCGCTCGGGGGCGTCTTCACCGCGAGCTGCGAGTACGAGAAGGCGGCGGAGGAGTTCGGGGCGCTGGTGGCGCTTCCCCCGGACGCCTACGGACTCTCCCGGCGCCGCGAGATCCTCGGCCGCCTCGCCGGAACGCTCCAGCAGGTCGGACGCCACGACGAGGCCTACGGAGTGCTCGGCGAAGCGGTCCTGCTCGCCGGCGAGGGTTCCGACGCGATCCGCTACCGGGCGGCGCAGGTCCAGAATCGCCTCGCCGCCCGCGCCGCCGCCGAGGCGGTCGAGCTCGTCGAGGCGCTGATGCTCGGGCGCGAGGAGGATCCGGGACTGCTCGCGCTCAAGGCGCGGGCGCTCGCCGCCGCCGGCCGGTCCGGGGACGGGCTCGGGATCCTGCGCCGCCTCGCCGCCGAACGGCCGGAGAACGCGGGAGTCACCCACGCGCTGCTCCGCCACCAGGTGGAGGCCGGGGACCTCCCCGCCGCCGAGGCCCTCGCGCGGGAGTGGCTCGAGGACCGGCCCGAGGACGAGGGGTTCCGGTTCCAGCTCGCCGCGCTGCTCGAGCGTCAGGGGCGATACGGCGAGGCGGAGGCGGAATTCCGCCGGCTGATCGAGGCCGCCCCGGATCACGATCTGGCCCTGAACTACCTCGGCTACATGCTCGCGGAACGGACCGACCGGCTCGACGAATCGGAGGCGCTGATCGCGCGGGCGCTCGCCGAGGATCCCTACAACGGGTCCTATCTCGACAGCCTCGGCTGGGTGCAGTTCCGCAAGGGGGAGTTCGGGCTCGCCGAGCCGAACCTGCTCCGCGCCCGGCGCTGCATGCCGAAGAACAGCGTGGTGCTGGATCACCTCGGCGACCTCTACCGGGCCAAGGGAGATGCCGAGGAAGCGATTCGCTTCTGGCGTCTCGCGCTCGAGCACGACGAGGACGCGGAACTCGAACGCGACCAGGTCGCCGGGAAGATCGAGGCCGCCGCGGGCGGCCGCGACTGAACCGGACACCGGCGAAGCGGAGGGCAGCCCGCCGGACCCGGGGCGACGGGGGTGGACGGGGTGACGCGGCCTCCGGGCGGGCGGGCGTCGCGGCCGGACCGCTCCGCGCTTCGTGGCCCCCGGGCCGGGGTGGCAGGTAGCCCGCTCTCGCGCCCGCGGCTGCTCCCGCGCGGCGTGCCGGCGTGAACGGAAGTGGCCCCTCCGGCCGGGCGCCCGGCGCCCGCTGGCTGTTCGTCCCGGTCGGGGCTCTCGTGGGAGCGCTCGTCGGGTGCGCCGGGAGGGTCGCGGACCCGGTCGCGCCCCCGCCGAGTCACGCGGCGGCCCGGCGCCTCCTCGCCGGGGCGGCGGCGGCCGCGGAGCAGATCCGGCGGTACCAGTCGGTCCTGGGCGTCCGCGGCGAGGGCGAGCGGGGCCGGTTCTCGGGCCGCCTCCTCGTGGTCTTCGAGCGCCCGGAGCGTTCCCGCGCCTCGGCGGGGGATCCGGCCGGGGTTGCGGCGATGCGACTCGAGGGGTACGGCCCGGTGGGGGGGCCGCGCTGGAGCCTCGTCGCCGCGCCCGGGCGGGGGCGCCGCGTCGTCCCGGCCGAGCGGGCGTTCGCCGCAGGCGGCGACCTCGGCGAGTTCACCGCGGGGCTCCTCGGGGTGCCCGTGGGCCTCCGGCAGGTCGCGGCGATCGTCACCGGGACCGGCGCGCCGCTCGACCCCGCGCGGGCGATGCGCCTCGACCCGGTGGCCGGGTCGGCGCTCCTCCCCGAGGGGGAGCGCATCTTCTGGGAGAACGCGGGGAACGCGGGCCTCCGGGTGCGGCGCGTCGTCACCGCGGACTACGAGGTGCGGTATCCGGGCGAGGGCTGGCGGGCCGGGCGGCAGGCGCCCCGGCGGATCCGGATCGCTTCGGAACGGGTGCGGGCGACGCTCACCGTCGAGGAGCTGCGGGTGAACGCGCCGCTCCACGCGGACTCGTTCCGGCTGCGGATCCCCGGGCACTTCCGTCGCGCCGAGGTCGGGTCGCTCGCCGGGGCGATGCGCCTGCCGGAGCGCTGACAGCTGTGGACGAGGCGCCCCGCGCGGGAATCCGTCCTCGAAGAGATGGGGAACCCCGTCGTCCGGGCG
>CAYGAO010000017.1:0-23651 GCA_964347715.1 uncultured Acidobacteriota bacterium | reverse complement strand
ATCCACAAGTCCCCTGGAATCAATGACTTTTGCCTCGAAACCGACAAAGTCAGGATCCCAGGCTCGCCGATCTCGTGGCGTGGTCGCGCGGGGCGGTGTCCCGAAACCGGAGATGGAGGCGTTCCGCGAGGCTGCCGGTCTGCCTCGACGCGCTCCCGATCCGCCGCTGAACCCGCGCCCGGGGAGCGGGCGCACCGCCCCGTCTGGCGGGATCCGCACGCCCTCGCCCCGAAAACCTTCGGCTCCAGTCCCGGTTCCAGCCGCGCTTCGCCCCCAGACGGCGTCCGACATCCCTCCCGGTGCGCCGCCGGCCCCCCGCTCCCCTCTCCCGGCCTCGTCATCCTCGGGGTGGCGCGCTGCTTCGCCCATCCCCGCCACCAGCTCGCGGATCGGGAACTGGCGCGGGGAGGGGTATTTCCGGCCGCTTTCCGAATACCAGGAGGAAGGGGTGATCGGGAAGGGGACGGGAGATCGTGGTGAAGGACAGGAACCGCTACCACGAGATGCGCGGCGCCCTCACCCACTCGAACTTCGATGTCACCCGCTACGAGCGCCGCACTCGAAGCAGCTCGGCGGCCGCGCGCCGTTTCTCGAAGCGCTCGACCGGTGCGCGACCAGGAAGTCCGATCGGCGTCCCGGATCGCTTGCGTGATCCGGGACGCCCCCTTTCGCGGGGAGGGAGGGCCCTCCCCGGCGGCGCTTCGCGCCGCGTCGGCGCACGAGGGGCTTTCTCCACAGCCTGCCATGGCTGCGTTATCTTCGCCGGCCTGATTCCTCGGGAGGATCCGGTCATGCCGAACCGAAACTGGCGGAGCGCGATCGTCGCTTCGTGCCTGCTGTTCTCCGTCCCGGCGGCGGCCGAGGTCGTTCGCTTCGAGATCCGGGAACGTTCCGATCTGCTCGGCGGGCGTCCCTTCGGTCTCGCCGGCGCCTACGAACAGGTCAGAGGCATCGTTCACTTCGCCTTCGACCCGGAAAACCCGGCGAACCGGATCATCGCCGACATCGGGCTCGCCCCGGTGAACACCGACGGAAAGGTCGAGATGTCGGCCGATTTCCACCTGCTCCGGCCGAAGGTCATGGAAAAGGGCCGGGGAACCCTGCTGCTCGAGGTGAACAACCGCGGGCGGAAGGGGCTGCTCGGCTACTTCAACATGGCCCGTGGCAGTCTCGCTCCCCGGACCGAGGCGCACTTCGGTGACGGCTTCCTGATGCGGCACGGCTTCACCCTGCTCTGGCTCGGCTGGCAGTGGGATGTCCCCGACGACGACCCGCTGCGGATGCGGATGATCCCGCCGGTCGCGAAGAACCCCGACGGCTCCGCTATCGAGGGCCTCGTGCGAGCGGACTTCGTGGTCCGCAGTCCCACGGATCACCACTCGCTCGCCGACCGCAACCACCGCCCCTACCGCGTCGCCGACCCCGACGACGAGGCGCAGGTGATGACGGTCCGCCGCCGGGTGGAAGACGAACGGGAGGTGGTGCGGCGCGACCAGTGGGGGTTCGGTCGGATCGAGGACGGGGAGGTAGTCCCCGACGACGGTTCCGTGTACCTGAAGGGCGGTTTCCAGCCGCATCGGATCTACGAAGTCGTGTACCGCTCCCGGAACCCGCCCCTCGTCGGACTGGGGCCCGCGGGGATCCGCGACTTCGTGAGCACGCTCCGGCACGATGGGGCGGAGGTCCTCGGTATCGCCCCGGGGGACATCGGGAGCGCCATCGGATTCGGCATATCCCAGAGTGGCCGCTTCCTCCGGACCTTCCTCTACTACGGGTTCAACGGCGACGAACGCGATCGCCGGGTCTTCGACGGGGTGATCTCCGATGTGGCCGGCGGCGGCCGCGGCAGCTTCAACCACCGGTTCGCGCAGGCTTCGAGGGACGCCCACCCCTACATGAACATGTTCCACCCGACGGACATCTTCCCCTTCACCGATGTGGAACAGACCGATCCGGACACCGGAACGACCGCCGGCCTGCTGACTCGCCAGCGGGAGGCGTTCTACCCGCGCGTCTTCTACACGAACTCGTCCTACGAATACTGGGGCCGCGCCGCGAGCCTCATCCACACCACGCTGGACGCGGGCGAGGATGCGCGCATCCCGGAACATGTCCGCATCTACATGTACGCCGGCTCTCAACACGGACCCTCCGGGTTCCCGCCGGGCGTGACGCTCGGGCAGCAGCGCGCCAATCCGAACAACTTCCGCTGGGGCCAGCGCGCGCTACTGCTCGCGATGGACCGCTGGACGCGCGGCGGCGAGCCCCCGCCTCCGAGCCGCTACCCGAGCGTCGAGCACGGCACCGCGGTCGCCGCCGAAGAGCTCGGCTTCCCCGAGATTCCCGGCGTCGAGACCTCGGACCGGGTCCATTACGCCTACCGCGCCGATTACGGGCCGGACTTCGCCACCGAAGGGATCGTGACCCGGGAGCCCCCGGTTATCGGGCGGCGCTTCCCGATCCGGGTCTCGGCGGTGGACGCCGACGGGAACGAGGTCGCGGGAATCCGGATGCCCGAGGTCGAGGTCCCGCTCGCGACCTACACCGGCTGGAACCTCTTCGACTCCGAGTCCGGCCCGCCGGACGAGATATCGAGCATGGTCGGCTCCTTCCTGCCGTTCCCGAAAAACGCCGCCGAGCGGGAGGCCGCCGGAGACCCTCGGCGATCGGTCGCCGAGCGATATGCGGGGCGCGAGGACTACCTCGGGCGGTTCACCGAAGCGGCGCTCGATCTGATCGAGGCCGGATACCTTCTGGGCGAAGACCTGCCGGCGCTCACCCGCCACGCCCTGTCCCTCTGGGACCATGTGATGGGAGAGGCGGAATCGGCGGGCTCACCCTGACGGACCTGCGACGGAGCGGCGGAGTTTCGAGGATCGGCGAGGATCGCTGGCGCTCTCGTGATCGAGTTCCCGCGCCCGGAATCGAGGCCGAATCAGGCTGAAGTTCGACGGTGCTTTTCGTATGTCTCTGAATTCATTGAAATTATAGAGCGCCGGGATTCCTGTGGCGCCACACCGGGGGCCACGGAGGCGATCAGCAGCCGGTGGATGAGGCGCCCCGCAGGGGAATCCGTCCTCGAAGAGATGGGGAACCCGGTCGTCCGGGCGGATGCGGGGCGCTTTCCCCACCGGATGGCGGCCCGAATCGCTTGCGCGATCCGTTCCGCCGTCTTTCGCGGGGAGGGAGGCCCCTCCCCGGCGGCGCTTCGCGCCGCGTCGGCGCGCGAGGGACTTTCTCCACAGCCTGTCAGGGGCGAGCGTTGGCGTTGGCTCCTGTCGGACGACGGGTGGCAGCGCCATCCCGAGGTCGCGGAACCCTGGCTGGCGACATCGCGGGTCCGGTGGCGCACCGCGAACCGTCTTCATCCTGCTCGATCCCCCCTCGGAAGAGGTCGAGATCGGTTGGGTTGGGGATCGGCCCGCGCGCCGAGCGACGGCTGGAAATCCCCGCCGGATCAGGGTGAGGGCTGGATGCGGGTGAGTTCGCCGTCGCGGGCGGTCAGCTGCTCCCACGCGGCGAGGTCGCGGAACGCTTCCGGGCCCAGCGAGACGAGCACCGGGGAGCGGGAATAGAGCTCGTGGCCGACCACGCAGGCGAGAGCCAGGAAGGTGTCCACTCCGCGCGTGATCAACGCGGCGGGAGCCGTCCCGAGGCGGATCGCCTCGAGCAGCACTCCCGTGGTCGTCGAGGAGCCCCTGGTCGCCGGGATCGCCAGCACCGCGCTGGCCGCGGTCCTGCCGACGAGCGGATGGTGGGTGTCCGTGATCCGCCCCCGAGCGGCGTCGTAGCCGCCCCAGAAGCTGAGTGGTTCGTCGGCGTGGAGCACCGGCCCCGACGCGCTGCCGGGGATCACCGCCTGTCCGGTGAGCACTCCGGGTCCGCCCGCTCCCGGAGCTCCGGGAGCGCTCATCCGTCCCACGGCCCGTTCTCGCGGACGACCCGTCCCCGACGGGCCGATTCCACACACTCGGCGAGGCTGCCGAAGGCGACTTCGGCCCCGAGCAGGCTCGGCGCGTACCAGGCGTACTTCGCCGAGTTCGTCATGAGCCGCCGGGTGGTCCCCGGCAGCATCGGCGTCGCCAGGATGCAGGTATCCACGGTGATGCGTCCGCCGAAGGCGCGGAGCGGCTCGAGGAGTCCGGCGCGGTCCGCCAGGTCGCGCACGGCGCGGCTCGTGGTGACGAGGAACCCGCACTTCGCCCGGCTCTCGGGGCCCGGAAGCCGCTCCCGGAGCGTCGCGGCGAGCTTCTCGAACTCGGCGAACGAGAAGTGCGGGCTTCCGAGCGCCACGAGCTCGAGCGGCCCCCCGGCGCGAGTGGTGAGCTGTTCGCGCGCTTCCCGGAGCTCGGAGAGCCCCACCTCCCGAATCAGCTCCGGTTCGCGGCCACCGAGCGCCGCGGCGAGCGTCGGGGCTTCGGGGGTCACGCCGGGGATGTGGAAGAGCGCCACCGCCCCCGAAGACGCGGCGGCGGCCCCGAGCGCCTTGAGCTGGTCCTCGCTGGGTGTCCCCCGTCCGGGCGTTCGCTGGTCGGACGCTCCCCGGTCGGATGTTCCGTGTTCGGAAGTTCCCCGTTCGGGAGTTCCCCGGCCGGGCGTTCCCCGTTCGGGCGTTCCCCGTTCGGAAGTTCCGTGTTCGGGCGTTCCCCGTTCGGATGTTCCGTGTCCGGACATCCTCGGGCCGGGCGTTCCCTGGTCGGTTCCCGGGTCGGGCGTCCCCGGGAGTCCGGTGATCACCGCCGGTTCGTCCTCCGCCCACCGCCCGAGCAGGTGGCCGAGCACCGGGTAGAAGTCGTCGGCCGCCGCGAGCGACTCGGGGATGCCGGTGAGGCGGAGGACCCGGGTGGCGAGCCGGTTCTGGTCGAGGTGGAGGCCCGCCGCTGGCGCGCGCCCGGTGATCGCGCAGCAGATGTCGAGGAGGTCGGGATAGCGCTCGGTGCGCGCCCCGATCACCGAGTTCGCGAAGACGACGGCGTTCGACTCCCCCCAGGCGATCTGCTGGCCGAAGCGGGGGGCGTGCGCGGTCTGGTACGGCGCGCAGGTCCAGGTCGGCGTCGTCCCCATCGAGGCATAGGCCCGCATCTGGCGCGCCGCCTTCTCCGCCCACTCCTCGGGGACCGCCCACTCCCGCCAGTGCAGCTCGTCGAGGCCGCTCACATTCAGGGTGGAAGGCACCCGCACCCGGGCCCCGAGCCCGGCGAGGCGCTCGGCGAACTCGAGGCCGGCGTCGCCCACATAGATCGTGGCGTCTATGTGGGCACCCTCGATGTCGAGAAGTTCCCGGGCTCCCCGGACGGCGGCCATCCGGCTGAGGATCCGCATGGCGAGCCGGGCGGCCTCGCCCTCGGCCCCGGAGAGGAGCGCGCGGTCCCGTTCCTCGAGGCGGACCTCCCCGCCCCGCCCGCTCATCGGCCCGAAGGGAGCGTCGCGACGAGGATCGCTTCCGCGCTGGCGACCCGTTCGGCGAGCGGGACCGCGGAACGGAGCGCGCGCGGGACCGCCGTCCCCGTCAGCGTCCGGCTCCGGTGCGCGGGACGCTCTCCGGGGACTCGATCGTTCGTCCGGCGCGCTTCCAGACGAACCGGTTCAGGGCGAAACACAGGAGCACCAGCAGGCTCACCTGGAACACGACCGATCCGACATTGAACTCGCCGAGGGGGTTCCACGAATCGCCCCCGGCCGAGGCCGCCTGCCACATCCACCACGAGATCAACGCCACGAACTCGACCGGGATGATCCAGGTGATGATCCGCTCGAACCAGGGGCCGACCCGCCACTGCTCGACGGAAGCCATCAGTTGCTCCTCGCGGAAGCGGCGCGCGCCCCGGCGGATCACGGTGATCGCCACGAGGAGGCCGGAGAGCAGCAACGCGACCCCCCAGACCCAGTCCTGATTGCGGAAGAAACCGAGCGAGTACGCGGACGGGATGCCGCACACGAAGGCGACCGCGCCGACGAGCGGAACCGAACGGCGACGGGCCACCCCGAGGTCCATCACCATCCGGTTCACGAGTTCGAGCTGGGTGATCAGCGAGGAGATCGCCGCGCAGCAGAGCGTCAGGAAGAAGAGCGGCAGCAGGACGGCGCCGCCCGGCATCGCCTCGAAGAGCTGCGGCAGCCAGAGGAAGGTGAGCCCCTCGTTGCTCGACCCGAGGGCGCTCTCGATGTCGGACTCCGAGGCGGCGAGCGCGAACACCGTGCAGATGACCGCGACGCCGGCGAGCAGCGAGGCCAGGTTGTTCGCCAGCGCCGAGGTGATCCCGGTGCGGACGAAACCCTGCCCCCTGGCGACATACGCCCCGAGCACGGTGACGAGACCCCAGCCGGCGCCGGTGCTCCAGGCCGTCTGGGTGAGCGCCGCGAGCCAGATCCGGTAGTCGCCGAGGTTGCCGAGGTCCGGCACGAACAGGAAGCGCAGCCCCTCGGCGGCGCCGGGAAGCGCCACCGCCCGCACCGCGGCGACCACGAGCAGCACGAAGAGCGTCGGGATCAGGTAGCGGTTCACCCGTTCGATGCCGCCGGTGACGCCCCGGTAGATGATGAAGCAGCCGATCAGCAGCGCCACGCCGTGGAAGAACACCGGCTGCCCCGGGTGCCCGGTGAAGCCCTCCCAGTAGGCCTGCGAGTCGGTCCCGGACAATTGGCCGAGGCTCGAGGCGACGAGATACTTCAGACACCACCCGGTGACGACCGAGTAGTAGAAGGTGATCGCGGTAGTGACGAGCCCGACGAAGAGGCCCATCCAGTTGTGGCGGCCACCGATCGCCGTCCCCACCGCGGCGGCGGGGCCCCGGCGCGAGCTCTTCCCGAGCGCGAACTCGGCGAGCAACAGCGGGATGCCCCACAGGAAGAGGAAGACGAACCAGGGGATCAGGAACTCGCCGCCGCCGTTCTGCGCCGCGATCCGCGGGAATCTCCAGATGTTGCCGGTGCCGACGGCCATCCCGATCGTGGCGAGCAGGATCCCCCACTGCGACGAGAAGCGTTCTTTCGTGTGCTGCATGAATCCTGGTCTCAGTCGAGATCCTGGAGGGAGAGCTCGCGCCCGAGCCCGCGCTCGAGCGCCCGCTCGGTGACGAAGGCGGCGCAGGCCACATCCTCGATGGCCACCCCGACGGACTTGAAGAGCGTGATGTCGTCCGGAGATTCGCGCCCCGGCGTCTTCCCGGCGACGATGTCGCCGAGTTCGGCGTGGATCGCCTCCCGGGAGAAGTGCCCGTCGCGGATGGCCGCCATCAGGTCCCCGGCCTCGCCGAGCACCTGCTCGCGAAAGTCGAGCACCACCCGGCACCGCGAGAAGACCGCCGCCTCGACCTCGAGCTTCACCGGCGCGTTCGCGCCCACCGAGTTCAGGTGCATCCCCGGCTCGAGCCAGTCGGCGCGGACGACCGGCTCCTTCGTGGTGGTGGCGGCAGCGACGATGTCCGAACCGCGCACCGCCGCCTCGGCGGTCTCGACCGGTTCCGCATCGAGGCCCTCGGAACGGAGGGACTCGGCGAACGACCGGGCGGCCTCGGGTACCCGGTCGTGGATCCGGACCCGGCGGATCTCGCGCACCGCGCGCACCGCCGCCACCTGGTTCCGGCCCTGGAACCCGGCCCCCACGAGACCGAGCGAGGCCGCGTCCTCGCGCGCGAGGAGACGGGTGGCGACGCCGCTCGCCGCTCCGGTGCGGATCCCGGTGATGTGGGTTCCGGGCATCACGGATCTGAGCGCCCCGGTGGCCTGGTCGAAGTAGAGGACGACGAAGAAGGTGTCTTCGGGCGCCCGCTTCCCCGGAGTGCCGGTGAGCGTCTTCAGCCCGAACCCGCCGAGATCCGGAATCACCGCCGCCATGATGCGGAAGTTTCCGGCGTCGCCGGCGAGCGGCATCACCAGCCGCGGCGCGAGCCGGGTGCGACCTTCGGCGTGGAGCCGGAACGACTCTTCGAGAAGGCCCACCGCGTCCTGCATGGAGAGGACGGAGGCCACTTCCCGCTCGGTGAGGAGGAGCGCCACGGCGCGAGTTTACCCGGGGCTTCCCGGATCGGAGGAGACCCGGTCGCGGAGGAACACCGCCCGCGCCACGAGCCAGGCGATCTCGGGGTTCTTCTTCAGGCGCCGGAGCGAGTACGGGAGCCAGTCGGCCCCGAAGGGCACCCCCACCCGCACCCGGTGCCCGGCGCGCCTCACGCTCTCCCGCAGCTGCGGGCGAACCCCGTGGAGCATCTGGAACTCGTAACCGTCCGGAGCGATCCCGAATTCCGCGAGCATCCGGTACGCCCGCGCGATCAGCCATTCGTCGTGGGTCGCGATGCCGACGTAGCACCCGGCGGCGAGCAGCTCGCGCAGCAGCGCCAGGTAGTTCTCGCGGATCTCCTGATGACCGGTCCAGGCGATGTCCGGCGGCTCCAGATAGACCCCCTTGCAGAGCCGCACGTTCGCCTTCATCGCCGCGAGCTCGCGGACATCGTCGAGGCTGCGCCGCATCCGGGCCTGGATCACGACGCCGAAGTCCTCGAACTCGGGCCGGAGCTCCCGGTAGAGCGCGAGCGTGTCATCGATGCGCGGGCTGTCTTCCATGTCGAGGCGCAGGAAGGTCCCGCCGCGTCGCCGGGCGCAGTCGAGCAGCGAGACGATCTGGTCGCGGCAGAGGCCGTAGTCCAGGAGGAGCCCGAGCTGCGTCACCTTCACATGGATGTAGGCCGGGAGCGAGCGCGACTCGATGCCGGCGAGGACTTCGCGGTACACCGCGGTCGCGGCTTCGGCCTCGGCCCGGTCCTCGACGAATTCGCCGAGCTGGCTGATCGCGATCAGGTAGTCGCGCCGGGCGAGGTCCTCGGCGGCGGCGAAGAGTTCCGGGACCGTTTCGCCCGCGATGTAGGGGCGCGCGAAGACGCGGACGAGGGGCCGCGGCAGGAGCGGCAGCGCCCCCGCGACCGCGCGGTGGAGGAGCCTCAGGGGAACCCTCCGAAGAACCGGCCGGGCCCGGCGTCAGAGCCCGAAGTGCGCGAGGATGCGGTCGAGCGCCTCGACGGTCGGCGGGTCGAGCGCGGGGGCCGGCGCCCGGACCCCCGGATGGGCGATCGCGCCCCGGCGCCGCAGCATCTCCTTGCGGATCGCCATGCCGATCCCTTCCTGGAACTCGAAGCGCATCACCGGGGCGTAGCGGTAGAACTCGGCCGCCGCCCCGTCCCGGTCGCCGGCGTCCCAGCGCGAGACCACCGCCACGAGGAGCTTCGGGTAGGCGAAACCGGTCATCGCCCCGGTGGCGCCGGAGATCAGTTCCTCGATCAGATAGGCGCCGCCGAGCCCGCCGAAGATGCCCACCGGGATCCCCTCGGTGCGCTCGCGGATGCGGGCCGCCTTCCAGGGCGTCGGCGCGTCCTCGAGCTTGATCGTCCGCGCCGCCGGGATCTCGCGGCAGAGCCGGGCGAGCAGGTCGGGTTCCATGTGGAAGCCCGAGATCGGGGGGAAGTCCTGGATCACGATCGGGATCGAGATCGTCTCGGCGATCCGCGCGAAGTGGCGGAAGACGCCGTCCGAGTTGCACTTCGGCGCCCGTGGCGGAGACACCATGACCCCGGCGGCGCCCGCCCGCTCGGCGGCGCGGCAGCGAGCGAGGGCGATGTCGAGACCGGGGCCGGTGGCGCCCACGATGACCGGGACCCGCCCGCCCACATGGTCCATGCTGGCGTCGAGGATTCGGTCGCGCTCCCGGTCGTCGAGGCGCGCGACCTCGCTCGTGACCCCGAGCGCGGTGAACCCCGAGACGCCGTCCTCGAGGAACCGGTCGATCACCCGGCCGAGGCTCGGGGAGTCGAAGGACCCGTCGGGGGCGAAGGGGGTCGGGAGGACGGAATAGACGCCGTTCACGCCGCGATTCTCCCACAGGCCGGGCGCCCGCGCCTCCGTCGCCCCCAGGGACCCGGCGCTCGCCGCCGGTCCGGGCGAACTCCGCTGCCGGTCCTCGGACTGCCCGCCGCGCCCCGCTCTGGTACAAACCGGCGCATGAAGCTCCGCCTCCTCTCCGCCGCCGAGGTCCGCGCGGCGCTTCCGATGGCCGAAGCGATGCGCGTGGTCCGCCGGGCGTTCATCGAACTCTCCCGGGGCGGCGCGACGATGCCGGTGCGTACCGGGATCGAGGTGCCGCGGCGCCGGGGGATCAGCCTCCACATGCCGGCCTACCTCGCGGACGGCCACGAACTGGCCACGAAGATCGTCTCGATCTTTCCCGAGAACCTGAACCGGACTCCGCCGCTCCCCACGATCAGCGCGCTCGTGGTCGTCCTCGATGCGGACACCGGTGAGCCGGCCGGGGTGCTCGACGGCGCTTCGCTGACGGCGATCCGGACCGGGGCCGCCTCCGGCGTCGCCACCGAAGAGCTCGCCCCCGAGGATCCCCGGACCGCGGGGATCCTCGGCGCCGGCGTCCAGGCGCGCACCCAGCTCGAGGCGATCCTGACCGCGAGGCCAGGAATCGAGAGCGCCCTCGTGTACGACCCGCGCACCGGAGCCGCCCGGGCGTTCGCCGCCGAGATGACCGGGAGGCTCGGAATTCCGGTGGAGGTCGAAGTGAGTGCCGATGCGGTCGTCAGGCGGGCGGAGGTGATCGCCGAGGCGACCACCGCGACCTCGCCGGTCTTTTCCGACGCGGCCCTCGGGGACGAGGCGCACCTGAACGCGGTGGGGTCGTTCACCCCGGCGATGCAGATCATTCCCGAAGCGACCGTCGTCCGTTCGCAGGTCGTGGTGGACCATCGCGAGTCCTGCTGGGAGGAGGCGGGCGACCTGATCCGGCCGCGCGACCGGGGCGCGATCACCGAGGACCATGTGATCGCCGAGCTCGGCGAGATCTGCGCGGGGACCGCCCCCGCGCCTGCCGCCCGCCCCACGCTCTTCAAGACGGTGGGCACCGCGGCCCAGGATGTCGCCGCCGGGAGCGCGGCGCTCCGTTGCGCCGAGGAGCGGGGACTCGGCGTCGTCGTCGAGCTCTAGCCGGTGCCGGCTCCGGGGGGGCAAGCGCTGCGGGGGACGGCTTTCGGACGCCGCGGTCCCGGGGCCACGGGCGCCGGGTGAGGACGGGACCCGAGGACGAGGAACGGATCCGGGGCGGTGGCGGGGGCGCGGGAACCCGGCGTGAGCCGGTGGCGGGCTCCGGGAGCAAGCACTGCGGGGGACGGCTTTCGGACGCCGCGGTCCCGGGGCCACGGGCGCCGGGGGGACGAGACCCGAGGACGAGGAACGGATCCGGAGCGGTGGCGGGGGCGCCGGAACCCGGCGGGACCCGGTTCGCGCGCTGCTCGGGAACGGACGCGGGCGACCCCTGTCGCTAGAATGGGAAGCGCGTGCCAACCAGGGGAAAGGGGAAGAGCGGCGGTCCCACGGACGCCCTGACCTGCTCGTTCTGCAACAAGCATCAGGGGTCGGTCGGCAAGCTGATCGCCGGGCCCGACCGGATCTTCATCTGCGACGAGTGCGTCGCGATCTGCAACGACATCATCGCCGACAAGGCGAAGGCGAGCCCGCCGCCGCCCGACCAGCGTCACCATCTCACCCCCGAAGAGATCCGGAAGCGGCTCGACGAGTATGTGGTCGGCCAGGCAGAGGCGAAGAAGAAGCTGGCGGTCGCGGTCTACAACCACTACAAGCGCATCCGGCTGAGCCGCCGGGGGAAGCCCGGCGCCGACGGCGTGGAGCTCAGCAAGAGCAACGTCCTCCTCCTCGGCGACACCGGGACCGGCAAGACCCTGCTCGCCCAGACCCTCGCCCGGATCCTGGATGTGCCGTTCACGATCGTGGACGCCACCACGCTCACCGAGGCCGGCTATGTCGGCGAGGATGTCGAGAACATCATCCTGAAGCTGCTCCAGGCGGCGGACGGCGACATCGCCCGCGCCCAGGAAGGCATCATCTATGTGGACGAGATCGACAAGGTGTGCCGCAAGGACGAAAACCCCTCGATCACCCGCGATGTCTCCGGCGAGGGGGTCCAGCAGGCGCTCCTCAAGATCGTGGAGGGGACGATGGCGAGCGTGCCCCCCCAGGGGGGCCGGAAGCACCCGCACCAGGAGTTCCACCAGGTGGACACGACGAACATCCTGTTCATCTGTGGCGGCGCCTTCGTGGGTCTCGAATCCATCATCGAGCGCCGGATCGGCAAGAAGGCGCTCGGCTTCGGGGCCGCGGTCCCCGAGAGCGCCGAAGCGCGCCGCGACGCCACCCTCGACCAGCAGCAGCCCACCGACCTGATCCGCTACGGGCTCATTCCCGAGTTCGTCGGCCGGTTGCCGGTCGTCGCCACCCTGAAGCGGCTCGGCGAGGAAGAGCTGATCCGCATCATGACGGAGCCGCGAAACGCCATCGTGAAGCAGTACCAGGCGCTGCTGCGCGACGAGGAAGTCGAGTGCCGCTTCACCGGCGACGCCCTCCGGGAGGTCGCCGCCCGGGCCGCCGCGCGGGACCTGGGCGCGCGCGGCCTGAGGATGATCATCGAGGACCTGATGCTCGACCTCATGTACGACCTGCCGTCTCGCAAGGAGGTGCGCGAGGTCGTCGTAACCAGGGAATTCGTCACCGGACGCGCCGATCCGGTGATGGTGCTCTCGAAGAAAGCCGGCTGATCCGCGGCCGCCCGCGCCGGGGCCGCGGACCCGCTCGTCGTCAACGAAACGCTCTCCATGCCGACCCTGCGCCCGCATCGCGGCGTCTTCGTGACGAGCGCCGCCACTCCCGCCGGGTTTCCGCCGCCGGGGCTCCCCGAAGTGGCCTTCTTCGGCCGGTCGAATGTCGGGAAGTCGAGCCTGCTGAACCGGCTCGCCGGCCGGCGCGGGCTCGCGCGGGTGTCGCGCACTCCGGGGCGCACCCGCACGGTGAACTTCTTCGAGATCGAGGGAAGCCACCGCCTCGTGGACCTCCCCGGCTACGGGTTCGCCCGGGCGCCCGATTCGGTCCGCGCCGGCTGGGAGGATCTGGTGTTCGGGGTGCTCGGCGGCAGGAGCCTCGCGCTCGGCCTGCTGCTCGTGGACGCTCGGCGTGATCCTCTGCCGAGCGACACCCGGGTGCTCGGCCTGCTCCGGGACACGGCGCGCCCGGTGGCGGTCGTCGCCACGAAGGCGGACAAGCTGAAGCGGGGGCAGGCGGCGGCCCGGATGCGGGAACTCGCGTCGGCGTTCGGCGACGGGGGGCGCGTTCCGGTGATCGCCTGCTCGGGCGCGGGGGGAGACCGCGCCGGGATCGCCAGGGTCCGGAGCCTGATCGCCCGGGAGGTGCGCGAGTGGCGCTGAGTTCGGGGGCCGGAACGATCTCGCGCCGCGCGCGGAAGGTCTTCCGCGCCGGGCCCCGCGTCCTCCAGGAACCCCCGGCCCCGGCCGGCCCGGTGTTCCGGACGGCGGAGCTCGCCGCGATGCCCCCGGCGGAGCTCCAGGAGGTGGCGACCCGCCTCGGGATCGAGGACGCCGACGCGCTCTCGCGCCAGGACCTGCTCTACCGGATCCTCGGCGCCCACACCGGCCAGGGCGGTCGCGCCGTCGCCCAGGGCACTCTCCACCGGCTCGTGGAGGGGTTCGGCTTCCTTCGCTCCCCGATCAACTCCTACCTGCCGGGGCCGAACGATGTGTACGTGTCGCCGTCGCAGATCCGCCACTTCCGCCTCCGAAACGGGGACATGCTCGTGGGCGACATCCGCCGGCCCCGCCGCGGCGAGCGCTACTTCGGGCTCCGCGATCTCGAGAGCGTGAACGGGTCGCCGCCCGTGGAGAACCCCGAGCGCCCGGAGTTCGAAGCGCTCACCCCGCTCCACCCGGACCGGATGATCCGGCTCGAGAACGATTCCGGGGACCTCGCGGCGCGGGTGGTGGACCTCGTGGCGCCGATCGGCGCCGGCCAGCGGGGGCTCATCGTGGCGCCGCCACGCGCGGGGAAGACGGTGCTCCTCCAGACGATCGCGCGAGCGATCCGGAAGAACCACCCCGACATCGAACTCTTCGTCCTGCTCGTGGACGAACGGCCCGAGGAGGTCTCGGACATGGTCCGCCAGGTCCGGGGCGAGGTGTTGAGCTCGACCTTCGACGAGCGCGGGATCCGGCACATCCAGGTCGCCGAAGCGGCGCTCGACCGCGCGAAGCGCCGGGTCGAGCTGGGAAGCGATGTGGTGATCCTGCTCGACTCGCTGACGCGGCTCGCGCGCGCCTACAACCACCAGAAGGCGTCGGCGCAGGGCCGGCTGCTCTCGGGCGGGATGGACGCGACCGCGATCCAGTACCCGAAGAAGTTCTTCGGCGCCGCCCGGAACATCGAGAACGGCGGCTCGCTCACGATCCTCGCCACCGCGCTCGTGGACACCGGCAGCCGCCTCGACGACCTGGTGTACGAGGAGTTCAAGGGGACCGGGAACCTCGAGATCCATCTCGACCAGCGTCTCCTCGAACAGCGCCTGTTCCCCGCGATCGACCTCCACCAGAGCGGGACCCGTCGCGAGGAGCTGCTGCTCGCCCCCGAGGAGCTCCAGCGGATGTCGGTGCTCCGCCGGGTGCTCGCCTCGCTCGATCCGGTGGAAGCGATGGCGCTCGTCCTCGAGCAGATGGCCGGGACCGGGTCGAACGCCGAGTTCCTGAACGCGATGGCGGAGTCGGGCTGAGCCCCGGCGATTCGTCCCGCCCCGGAGCCGTCGGAGGGCGCACCCGGACGGCGGAACCGGCCACCACGACGGGAGGCTCCGAAGCGGTTCCTGCTATCATCCTCCGTTCCCGTGCGCCCCGGAATCCACCCCGACTACCGCGAGATCCGGGTGACCTGCGCCTGCGGCGCGGCGTTCGTGACCCGTTCGACCCGGAGCAGCGATCTGCGCCTCGAGATCTGTTCCCGGTGCCACCCGTTCTTCACCGGAAAACAGCGGATCGTGGATTCGACCGGGCGGGTCGAGCGGTTCCGGCAGAAGTACGGCGAAGTCCGGTCGCGGCGTTCGCGTCGCGCGGCCGCGTCGTAACCGACCGCACCCGGCATCCCGCCGGCCCGCGCGGGTCCCCGTGAGTTCCCGCACCGAAGCCGCCGCCGAGGAACGGCTCGAGGCCTCGCTCGGGGCGGCGGCGGAGCGTTACCGCGAGGTCGTCGAGCAGCTCCAGAGCCCGGCGGTCCTCGCCGATCCCGCCGAGCGGCGACGGCTCGCCCGCCAGCACGCCGAACTCGAGCCGCTCCTCGACGCCGCCCGCCGCCGGCGCGCGCTCCGGGAACGGCTCGCCGACGCGCTCGAACACGAGAACGATCCCGACGAGGCGCTCGCCGAACTCGCCGGCGAGGAGGCGGCGGCGACGCGCGCCGAACTCGAACGGGTCTCCGGCGAGATCCGCCGGCTGCTTCTGCCGAAGGATCCGGACGACGAGCGGAACGTCCTCCTCGAAGTGCGGGCGGGTATCGGCGGCGAGGAGGCGGCGCTCTTCGCCCGCGAGATCTTCCGGATGTACGAGCACTACGGCAGGTCCCGCGGCTACCGGGTGGATGTCGTCTCGTTGCAGGAGTCTTCCGCGGGAGGGATCAGGGAGATCGTCTCGGTCATCGAGGGCCGGGGCGCGTTCCGGCGGCTGAAGTTCGAGAGCGGCGTCCACCGGGTGCAGCGGGTCCCCGAGACCGAGGCTTCGGGGCGGATCCACACCTCGGCGGTGACCGTGGCGGTCCTCCCCGAAGCCGAAGAGATCGAGATCGAGCTCGACCCGAAGGAGCTCCGGGTGGATACCTTCTGCTCCTCGGGCCCGGGCGGGCAGAGTGTGAACACGACCTACTCGGCGGTCCGGATCATCCACCTCCCCACCGGAGTGACCGTCAGCTGCCAGGACGAGAAGTCGCAGATGAAGAACCGGACGAAGGCGCTGCGCGTGCTGCGGTCGCGGCTGCTCGACCTCGCGCGCCGCGAGCAGCAGGAGCAGGTCGCCGCAGCGCGCCGGGGTCAGGTGGGCCGCGGCGACCGCAGCGAGAAGATCCGCACCTACAACTTCAGGGAGAACCGGATCACCGACCACCGGATCGGGCTCACCCTCCATTCGCTGCCGGCGGTGCTCGGCGGCGAGCTCGACTCGCTGATCGAGCCGCTCCAGGCCCGCGAGCAGTCGGAGCGCCTCCGGGCGCTCCGCCTCTGAGCCCCGCGCCCGGGGAGCGGCCCACCGTCCGGGCCGGGCTCCGGCGCGCGGCGGATCGCCTCGCCGCCGCCGGGGTGCGCTCCCCGGAGTTCGACGCCGAGCTCCTCTTCCGCGCCGCCGCCGGCTGGTCCCGAGCCGAGCTCGCCGCCCGGGCCGGAGAACCCCTCCCGCCGGAAGCGAACGAGGTGTTCCGGGGCTGGATCCGCGAGCGCGCCGCCCGGCGCCCGCTCCAGCACCTCACCGGGACGGTCGAGTTCTTCGGCCTGAACCTCGTCGTCGGCCCCGGAGCCCTCGTTCCCCGCCCGGATACCGAGACCCTCGTCGAGGCGGTCCTCTCGCGGTTCGCCGGGTCCGGAAGCGGGCTCCGGATCGCCGATGTCGGCTGCGGCGCGGCTCCCGTCGCCCTCGCGCTCGCGGCCAACCTGCCCTCGGCCCGGGTCCTCGCCTGCGACCTCGCCGCGCCGGCGCTCGCCCTCGCCGCCGAGAACGCCCGCGCCACCGGGCTCGCGGGGCGCGTCCGGATCGTGGCCGGCGACCTGCTCACCGCCTGCCGGAGCGGCTCGCTCGACGCGGTGGCCGCGAACCTCCCCTACATCCCCGACGCCGACCTCGCGCGCCTCGAGCCCGAGGTCCGCGACCACGAACCCCGGAACGCGCTCGCCGGCGGGCCGGACGGACTCGATCCGCTGCGGCGGCTCGCGCGGATGGCGCCCCGCGTCCTCCGGGAGGGCGGCGCGCTGTTCGTCGAGATCGGGGCCGGACAGGCCGGGCCCGCCGCCCGGATCCTCGAGGCGGCGGGGCTTCGCGGCGTGGAGTCCCGCCCCGACCTCGCCGGGATTCCCCGGGTCCTGGTCGCCGGGAAGGCCGAGCCCGAATCGCTTGCGCGATCCGTTCCGCCCTCTTTCGCGAGGGGGAGAACCCTCCCCGGCGGCGCTTCGCGCCGCGTCGGCGCACGAGGGACTGTCTCCACATCCTGATAGTAGGATCGGGAGATGAGCTACATCGCGGCGGTCGCCGGCTACCTCGGCCTCCTCGTCTGCATCGCGCTCTGGCGGGCGCGCCGCGTCACCACCCAGGACGACTTCATGGTCGCGGGGCGCTCGGTCCCCTGGCAGGTCCTCGTCGGCACGCTGGTGTGCACCTGGATCGGTTCCGGCAGCCTCTTCGGGGGCGCCGGGCGCGCCTTCCGCGAGGGGTTCTCGGCGCTGTGGATGAGCGCCGGCGCCTGGGTGGGGATCGCGGTCGTCTTCCTGCTCGCCGCCCGGGTGCGTCGGATCGCCGAGTACACCGTTCCCGATCTCCTCGAGCGGCGCTACCACCCGGCGGCGCGCCTCCTCGGTACCACGGCGATCGCGATCGCCTACCTGACGGTCGCCGGGTACCAGTTCGTCGGGGGAGGACGCCTCCTCGCGATCCTGTTCCCCGGTCTCGACCCGACCCTCGGGATGGCGATCGTCGCGGTGCTGGTGACCCTCTTCGCGGTGAGTGCGGGGATGATCTCGGTGATCAGCCTCGATGTGGTGAACGGGATCGTCATCCTCCTGAGCATCGCGATCGCGGCCCCGCTCGCCTTCGCCGACGCCGGGGGCGTGGCCGGGCTCGCCGCGGCGCTCCCGGAGACCCACTTCACCCTCACCGGCCGGCTCGGTCTCTCCGCCGCGATCGGCCTCTTCCTGCCCACCATGCTGCTCCTCCTCGGCGAGAGCGGCATGTACCAGAAGTTCTACGCGGCGCGCTCGGAATCGGCGGCGCGGAAGGCGGTCGTCGGGATGATCGTCGGGGTCGTCCTCGTCGAGGTCCTGATCGATTCCACCGCGGTCTTCGCCGCCGCGGGCTACTGGGAGGATCCGGCGTTCCGGGACGCCGCCGGCGGCTTCCGCACCGGCGCGACCGAGACCGTCCTGCTCGAGTTCGCCCGCCACCGTCTCCCCACCCTCGCCGGCTGCCTGCTCCTCGCCGGCGCGGTGGCGATCATCTTCTCGACCGCGACGACCTTCCTGCTCGTCCCCTCGACCGGACTCGCCCGCGATGTCTATCAGCGGTTCCTGCGTCCGGGCGCGGGCTCGGCGACGGTCATCCGGTTCCAGCGCCTCTCGATGGTCGGACTCGGGGCGCTCGCGCTCGTGATCACGACGCGGTTCGAGAGCATCCTCGACATGGCGCTCTACGCCTACACGATGGTCGGCGCCGCGGTGACCCCGGCCCTCCTCGCGGCCTTCCTCTGGCGGCGGGCGAGCCCGATGGGAGGAGTGATCTCCATTTCGGCGGGCATCGGGACGACCCTCGTCTTCGGGGCGCTGAACTCCGCCGGCCTCGACCGGGTCTTCTTCCTGCCGACCGACTACGACTATGTGATCTATCCGGCGGCCGTCGCCTCGATCACCGGGCTCGTCCTCGGGAGCCTCGCCACCGCTCCGCCACGCCCGGAGCAGGTGGAGCCCTTCGTCGCCGCGGGAAGCCGCGCCGCCGGTGCTCCCGATGCCTGAGGACCGGCTCGCCCTCGTCCGCCGCGGGCCGGCCGCCCGGATCGAGATGCGCTGGCCCGAGAAGCGGAACGCGCTCTCGCTCCGGCTGATGGAGCAGCTCGACGCGCTCCTCGCCGAGGCGGGCTCCGGGGATGCCCGCACCATCGTCGTGGCGAGCGCGGGACCCGCCTTCTCCGCCGGCCACGACCTCCGCGAGCTGGTCGGGTGGGATCCGGACGGGCGCCGCCGGGTCTTCGACGCCTGCCTCGCGCTCATGGACCGGATCCGCGCGCTTCCCCAGCCGGTGATCGCCGAAGTCCGGGGGATCGCCACCGCCGCCGGTTGTCAGCTCGTCGCCGCCTGCGACCTCGCGGTCGCCGCCGACACGGCGCGGTTCGCGACCCCCGGGGTTCGCATCGGCCTCTTCTGCTCCACCCCGATGGTCCCGCTCTGCCGCGCCGTCGGCGGCCGGCGGGCGCTCGAGATGCTGCTCACCGGCGACTTCGTGGACGCGAAGACCGCGCTCGCCTGGGGGCTCCTGAACCGGATCGCCCCGGAAGACCGGCTCGAGGAAGCCACCGCCGAGCTCTCGGAGCGGATCGCGGCGGCTAGCCCCTTCGTGGTCGCCCTCGGGAAGCGCGCGTTCTACCGCCAGGCCGACCTCCCGCTCGCCGCCGCCTACCGGGAGATGTCCGCGGTCATGTGCCGCAACGCCGCCGAGCCGGACGCCCGGGAGGGGATGCGCGCCTTCCTCGATAAGCGCTCGCCGCGCTGGACCCAGACGCCGACCGCGGCCGCCGTCGCCGGGGCGAACCGGAAGCCGGGGCCAGGCTCCGAGTAGCGAGGCTCCGACCGCACCGAATAGACTCCCGGGCTCGTCAACCTCGTTGCTGTCCCCGATGCGCTCGGCCCCGTCGCCCTCGTAGTCGCAGTCAGGATGTCCCGCGCTACCGCCGGCATCTATCTCGACTACGCCGCGACGACCCCCGTCGAGCCGAGGGTGGCTCGCGCGATGGCCCGGTTCCTGACCCTGGAAGGAACCTTCGCGAACCCGCACTCCAGCCATCCCTTCGGCCGCGCCGCCCATCAGGCCGTCGAGGCGGCGCGCCACGAAGTGGCCCGTCTGATCCGCGCCGATGACGACGAGATCGTCTGGACCTCCGGGGCGACCGAAGCGATCAATCTGGCCCTCAAGGGTGCGATGGGATCACCGCGCGCGAGAGGCCGCCATCTCCTCGTCTCCTCTCTCGAGCACCACGCGGTCCTCGACACCGCCGAATTCCTGGCCCGGTGCGGCTTCCGCGTCGATCGCCTCGCTCCCGATCGAGACGGGCTCATCACCCCTTCCATCGTGGAGTCGGGAATCCGGCCGGATACCGCGCTCGTCTCCGTCATGCATGTG
This sequence comes from uncultured Acidobacteriota bacterium, assembly GCA_964347715.1. Lineage (GTDB taxonomy): Bacteria > Acidobacteriota > Vicinamibacteria > Marinacidobacterales > Marinacidobacteraceae > CAYGAO01. Next base: position 3,675 of record CAYGAO010000017.1, on the reverse strand, counting down.
AACAACGAGGTCGGCACGATCACCGACATCGGCTCCATCGCGCGGGTGGTCCACCGCAGTGGCGCGCTGTTCCATGTGGACGCCGCCCAGAGTGCCGCGCGCCTCCCCCTGGATGTCCGCGGCCTCGATGTGGATCTCCTGTCCCTGAGCGGCCACAAGATCTATGGCCCGAAGGGGATCGGCGCGCTCTTCGCGCGCCGGGAAGTGCGTCCGTTCCTAGTGCCGCAGACCCACGGCGGCGGCCAGGAGGGCGGCCTCCGGCCCGGCACCCTTCCCACCCACCAGATCGTCGGATTCGGCGAAGCCGCCCGATTGGCCCGTGGACGCCTCCGCTCGGACCGAGAGCACATCGCGTCCATGGAGAGCCGCCTCCTCCGCTGGATCCGGGAGATAGACGCCGCCGAACCGAACGGGAACCAGGAGGCCCGCGCCCCGGGGATCCTCAGCGTCGCGTTCCGCGATGTCGAGGCCGAATCGCTGATGCTCGCGCTCGGCGATATCGCCGTATCCATCGGTTCCGCCTGCACGACCACCCGGATCGCGCCATCGCACGTGCTCCGGGGGCTCGGGCTGTCGCCGTCGGTGGCCCTGTCTTCGATCCGACTGAGTACCGGCAGGTACACCACAGCGGCCGAGATAGACCTTTTTGGTTCTCGTCTTCGAGAAGCCGTCCAGGCACTTCGAAGCATCGCCGCTTGATTGCGCACCCCGGTCCCGAACCCGATGACGGAATCCCGGTCCGTAACCACACTCCGCACCCTTCCGACCCGACTCGCACTCGTCAGGACCGCCCTCGAGAACGAATACCGACGGGAGCACGACCATCCGTGGGTCATCGCCTATTCCGGAGGAAAGGACTCCACCCTGCTGCTCCAGCTGGTCTGGGAGGTGATCGCCGGCCTCCCGAAAGACGAGCGCCGGCGGCCGATCACAGTCCTGGGAAACGACACGCTCGTCGAATCTCCGCTGGTCATCCGCCACCTCCGCGACTCCCTTCGCGCGGTCGGAAAGGCGGCGGCATCTGAAGGCCTGCCGTTGTCGATCCGGGTCACCGAGCCGGCGGTGGACCAGACCTTCTGGGTGAGCGTGATCGGGCGCGGTTACATCCCGCCCACCCGGAATTTCCGCTGGTGCACCGACCGGATGAAGATCCGCCCGACGAGCCGCCTGCTCACGGGCCTCGTTCGCGAGACCGGCGGCGCCGTGCTGCTGGTGGGGACCCGCCGCAGCGAATCGCTGAACCGCAGGCGCGGCATGGATCGGCGCCAGGTGTCGGGCACCCGACTCAACGCCCACTCCTCGGTCCAGGGGTGCTGGATGTTCGCTCCGCTCGCGGATCTCCACGACGAAGAGGTCTGGATGGTCCTCATGCAGCGCCGTCCCCCATGGGGCGGCACCCACCGCGACCTGATCTCCCTCTACCGGCGAGCCGGTGGCGGCGAATGTCCCCTGGTGCTGTCCAACGACGACGCGCCATCGTGCGGCAGTTCCTCCCCGCGATTCGGCTGCTGGACCTGCACCGTCGTGGCGAAGGACCGCAGCCTTCGCGGGGTGATCGAATCGGGACACGAACAGGCCGAATCCCTGACCCGCCTCTACGACTTCCGGGAGTGGCTCATCGAGCTTCGGGAGGACGACGACAATCGGCTTCCCGTCCGGCGCGACGGAAACACGCGCCAGCGCGCCGACGGCTCCCCAGTCCTCGGGCCGTTCACCCTGCCCGTGCGGCGCTCGATCCTCAGGCGCTTGCAGGCACTTCAGGAGGCAGTCGGTACCCCTCTCATCACCCAGGCGGAGATCGAATCCATAGAGGATGTCTGGTGGCGAGACGAAATCGCCGAGGCCGGTCGTCTGGCATTGCAGAAGGCCGTCGCAGACGCGTGACCAGGTTCACGGCGGAAGTCCTTCCCGTAGCCGAACTCCTCGCCAAGGGCAGGTTCGCCGTTCCGTGGCATCAGCGCTACTACGACTGGTCCACCGAGGAAGTCAAGGAACTCCTCGTCGATCTGAGCGAAGCCATCGAGGAGGGCCGAAGCAGCTACTTCCTCGGCTCCGTGATGCTCGTCAACACGGGGGCTATCTGGCAGATCAACGATGGCCAGCAGCGCATGATCACTCTCTCGCTCGTGGCCGCCGCCCTCGGCCGCCGATTCGCGCAGCGCCGGCCCGAAGAAACCTCCCGGGAGGCCCTGGCACTGCGCCTGCTCTTCGACCGGTCGCCCCATGCAGTAACGAGTATGGACGACACGACCAAAGACAGCCCCCGCATCTCGCCGCCGCGACAGGACAGGTCGGTCTATACGCAGATCATTCGGGGCCACGACATCGGTACGAATGGCAAGATGGTGTCAGCGTGGAACGAGATCAGTGTGATGCCGTGGAAAGAGGCGTGCAAGCGGCTGAACGAGGTGCCGTGGGAAATAACTGAAGAAAACATGGGGGGAGTGTGGCAGCGCGTACTGTGGTCGGGCGGTATCGACGGAAAGGTGATCACCAAGAACCGCGAAATTTCGGCACGGCTGATCGCGTACATGGCCGGCGAGGAACTCGATGATGAGGCGGAAGCGCAGCTCCTGGAGAAATACCGGTCGCTCTTTCCCGAAGCAGAGCGACGAGGGAAGGCGTTGCCACCGCGCGTTGTGGTGGGGTGATGTCTCGGGACTGACGAGGATCGGTTCCGTCGAGGCGACGAGGGCGGGTACCGGGCGAGATCGCCGCAGACAGCAGCGGTTTCGCCAGGTTCGCCGCGGTGGGTCGGCGGAGTCGGCGACCGGGGGCGGGTCGGGACGGGGGTCAGGCGCGGAGGCGGAGGCGGTAGGCGGCTTCGTTCTTCGCGCGGTGGAAGCCGCGGACCTCGTAGCCGCGTTCGAAGAGGGCCTGGAAGCCGGCGCGCGACTTCAGCCGCCAGTCCATCGCGAGGCCCGGGTCCCGAGCGATGATCCGGAGCAGGTCGGGCGGGATGTGGAAGAGGATCTCGCGGTCCTGCGGCTCGCCGGGGTCGCTGCTCTCGGGCAGGCCGTCGGGGCGGACCCGGACCCGGTTCACCGCGGGCAGCTCGGGGATCCCGGGGGCCGGCATCAGGTCGCCGCGGCGGGCGCGGACGACCCGTTCGGAGTCGAGCCACCACTCCGGTTCGAGTCGGTCGGTCGGGATTCCGGCGTGGAGCGGGCTCTGGCTCTCCCCGTACACGTTCACCCGGTACACCGAGACGACGCAGCCGAGGTGGTTGATGTTCAGGTTGGCGTTTGGCGCCTGGAGCGGGTCGAAGGTCCAGTTGATCCGGGAGATCCCCCGCGCCCGCACCCGCTCGGCCTGCGCCCACTTCAGGGCGAGCCCGATCCCCCGGCCCTGGAACCCGGGCCGCACCGCGAGCATGTGCGAGTGGTGGAACGGCCCCTCTTCGCCGTACCCCGGAAAGCCGCTGACGAACGCCGCCATCCGGCCGCCGACGAAGGCGCCGATCGAGACCGCCCCGTAGTGGACCATGACGGCGAAGAGACCGGCAGGCACCACATCGAGTTCGAAGAACCCCCAGACCTCCTTCTGGATCGTCTCGCATTCGCGCATGTCCTCCATGCCGGCGAGGTCGCGGAGCGAACAGTCCACTCCCGGAGGGGTCATGACAGGCTGTGGACAAAGTCCCTCGCGCGCCGACGCGGCGCGAAGCGCCGCCGG
>CAYGAO010000016.1:0-23674 GCA_964347715.1 uncultured Acidobacteriota bacterium | reverse complement strand
CCGGGGGGTGGGCGTCAGGCCGGCCCGGGGCGGGGTTCTACTCGGTAGCGGGGGGGCTGGCGTTCCGTATCAGGCCCCCTGCATCGGGCCCCGTGTGGCCGGCCCGCTCGCGCAGGCCCGCTTGTCCGGACCCGGGGCGCGAGGACCGATGACTCGGGATCAGAAGGGCAGGGGGTCCTCTTCGTCGTCCTTCGTGTCCACTCCGCTCGGGCCCCAGGCATCGTGGTCGTCGAGGCTCGCCGATCTCTTCCGCGAGCCGCTCGGCGACCGGCGGGCGTCGCCCGCCGGCGAACCGCCGCTGCCGACGACCGAGCGAGCGCGGGTTTCGACGACCCGCCGGTCCCGGCCGTTCCGGTCCGTGTACTTGCGGTTCTGGAGCATCCCCTCCACGAGCACGCGGTGGCCCTTTTCGAGCTGGCCGTCCAGGCGCGTGGCCAGATCTCCGAATGCGGCGACCTGGTGCCACTCGGTCTCCTCTCCCTGCTCCCCGTCCCGGCGCGACCAGGTCTCGCTCGTCGCCACCCGGAGTTTCATGACCTTGAAGGTGTCGAACTTCCGGAGTTCGGGGGTCCGGCCCAGATTCCCCAGCACCAGCGAGCGGTTCACATGCGGTTCGGCGTCTCTGACCGCGCGCACGATGTCGGCCCGCACTTCGGTGAAGTACATCTCCTCACCGTCGCGCTGGTACCTCCGCGTTCGCAGCCGCCCTTCCACATACACCGGGCTGTCGGGCGCCATCGCGGCGGCGGTCTCGCAATTCCGCTCCCCACGCACCGCGACCCGGTGCCAGGCCGGGCGCTCGCGCATCGCGCCGGTCTCGTCGTTCTCCAGCGTGACCGTCTTCACCGTCAGGTTGACGGCTCTTCCCCCGCCGTCGAACTCCGTGACCCGGGGAGCGTCGGAAACGACCCCCCGCAGCACGACCTTGTTCAGATCTCGCATGGCTCTCTACTCCTCGCAGGCCGCGTCGAGCGGGCGCTACCGACTGCCGGGACCCCCGGGAGACATCGCCTCGAGCTGCCGTCTCGCGAGACGCGCAGCCGGGGTGCCGGCAAAAACATCCAGGATGTCCTCGAAGATCTCGCGGGCGTCGGACTCGTGTCCGAGCCGCGCCAGGATGACGCCCTTCTTGTACCAGGCCTCGCCGATCTTGCCGCTGTCCTCGAACCTCTCGATCACGATCTCGAACTGTTCGAGCGCGGGAAGCAACTCGTCCTGCGCGAGCAGGGATTCCCCGATCAGGTAGTGGGCATTGTCGGCGAGCTCGCCGCCCCCGGCGGCGACCTGTTCGAACCCCTGGATCGCAAGGTCGTAGCGCCCCTGGTAGTAGTCCGCCTGCGCCTCGAGATAGATCTCGGTGGTGCTCGGTTCGTCGAGCACCGTGGCCCGGCCCGCGTCCGCCTCCTCCGGGGTCTCGTCCGCGTCCGCTCCCGCCTCGGCGCCCTCGCCGGCTCCCTCCGGCGCGGCCGCCAGCGCGGCGTCGGCGACGGCCGCCCGTCGCTGCGCCTCCCGGACGGATTCCACCTCGCTCATCAGCTCCGAGAGGCGTTCGTTCGCGCCCCGGAGCGCCTCGCTCAGGGTGGCGACCTGGCGCTCCAGCCTTTCCAGCGCGTTCCCGGTCTCGGCCCGGCTCCGCCGGTCGGCGGCGCCGGTTTCCTCGCGGTCGGCGAGGAGCGTCTCGACCGCGGCGACCAGCGTCGCCTGGGTCTCGGTGAGCGTGGCCAGCTGCGACTGGATCTGCCGGATCTCGGAGAGGATCCGGTCCTGGTTGCGCTGCGCTTCGGAAGCCGGCGCGACGGTGGCGAACCCGGAGGCCGCTCCCGAACCGAGGACGAAGAACGCGCCGAACAGCGCCGGAGCGGACGGACGAAGAAGGAGCCGGATCACCTGGCGACGACTTCCAGATGGGCGCGCCGGTTCTGGCGCCAGGCTGCTTCGGTGTGGGCCGGGTCGAGCGGGAACTCCTTGCCGTAGCTGATGATCCGCATCCGGTCGGCCGCCACCCCCAGTTCGCCCAGGTAGTCGCGCACGGCCCGCGCCCGCTCCTCTCCGAGGGCGAGGTTGTATTCGACCGTGCCCCGCTCGTCGCAGTGTCCCTCGACCAGGATGCGGACGCTCGGATGGTCGAGGAGCCAGTCGGCGTTCTCGGCGAGCGTGCGCTGCGCCTCGTCGCTCAACCGGGCGCTGTCGTAGTCGAAGCGGATGTCGCGGAGGAGATTCGCCCGGTTCAGCTCCTCGATGCTCATGGTGCGGATGTCGAGGATGTCCGTTTCCCCGACTTCGCTCGGCGGCAACGCGCGGATCTCTTCGTCGGTGAGCCCGTCGGACTCGGGGAGCGAGAGCGGCGCGCGGTCGGCCGTCCGGGGAGCCGGTTCCGGGGCCGTATCTGCCGCCGGGACCGGATCGTTCCCGGTCGCCGGACGGCGCGACACCGAGGAGCACGACCCGAGGAGCAGGGCCGCCCCGGCGAGCCCCGCGGCCGGAGCGAGAGACCGGTGACTCATCGAGAGGCGGAGGAGGAGGCTGCGGGCCGGAATCGTGGTCATCGGATCGAACCTCGGCGGGGTCTCGGAAAGGCGGTCAACGCGGTGGGGTCTCGGAAAGGCGGTCAACGCGGTGGGGCCGGACGGGATCCCCAGCGCGGGGTCGTGTTCCGGCCCTCGCGGGTGAGCTGCTTCGGATTCGAGCCGTCGCGGTGCATCGTGAACACCTGGTCCGACCCGGAACGGTTCGAGGTGAAGGCGAGGTGGAGCCCGTTCGGGGCCCACGAAGGACTCTCGTTGCTTCCCCGGCCGGTCGTGATCTGGCGCGTCTGCCGGGTCTCGAAATCGTGCACCACGATGTCGAACGGGCGGCGTTCGATCCGGGAGGCGTAGGCGATCTCGCTGTATTGCCGCGACGGCGACCACGCGGGCGAATCGTTGTAGGAGCCCTCGAAGGAGACCCGCCGCAGATTCAGGCCGTCCCGGTCCATCGCGTAGATCTGCGGCGAGCCGGTCCGGTCCGAGGTGAACGCGATCGTCCGGCCGTTCGGCGACCAGGTGGGTGCGACATCGATCGCCCGATGGTCGGTGAGCCGGCGGATCTCGCCCCCGTCCACCGCGGCGAGGTAGATCTCGGACTGACCGTCGCGGTTCGAGGTGAAGGCGATCCAGCGCCCGTCGGGAGACCAGGCCGGGGTGAAGGACTGGAAGTCCCCCACGAGCTTCTCGCCGCGGCCCTGATAGAGGAATGCCAGGTAGAGGGCCGGGGCGCCTTCCCGATAGGAGATGTAGCTGATGGCGCGGCCGTCGGGGGACCAGCTCGGGGTGAGGTTCAGCGAACCGTTCGCGGTCACGGGCCGCTGCGCGTGACCGTCGTAATCCATCAGGTAGATCTCCTTGGCGCGCTCCCGGGTGCGGCTCGTCGAGAAGGCGATGCGGGGCTGGGCGACGCCCTCGTAGTTCCCGGCCTGGAGCAGGATGTCGTCGGCGATCCGGTGGGCGAGCGCCCGGGGCGCCTCGGCGTCCGCCGTGTAGCGCCGCGCGAACACCGTCTCCTGCGCCCGCACCGCATGCATGCGCACCTCGGCGACGAGCACCCCGTTCTCCGCGGTCAGGCTCCCCTTCACGAGGATGTCGGCGCCGACGGACTCCCACTGGTAGTAATCGAGAACCCCCTCGGCGGAGCCGGCCTCGGCGATCCGGTAGTAGCGCTTCGGCAGCATCCGGTACACCCCGGCGTAGGCGATGTCGTCCCACACGACGGCGCCGACGAGGGGGCCGAGCGTCGAAACCGCTGCTTCCGGAGGGGCCGGTTCCGCCGCTTCGGGATCTTCGGGCCCCGGAGCGTCCGCCCCGGGATCCGGGGTCTCGAAGTCGGGGATCGCCATCCGCACCGGAGCCCCGGGGCGGGTGATGTCGAGGTACCAGTCGCCGGCCACCTGGGTTCCGGGCAGGGCGACCGGCTCGCTCGCGACGGTGGGTCCGGCAGCGCCGGAGAGCCTCGCCGAGCCGGAGGATCCCACGGCGCCAGCGAGTCCGGTGGCGAGCGCCGCGCCCGGGAGGGCGAACAGGAACCGGGCGAGCCAGCGGGGAGCCGCGCGGGATCCGCCGGGGCGCCTCACCGGATGTCTCCCGCGGTCTCGCCGTAGGTGAAGAGCAGATGGACCCCGACCCGGTCACGCGGGTAGCTCTCGGGAAGGCGGGGGAAGGGTTCGGCGAGGACGACCGCGCGGAGCGCCGCGCGGTCGAGCAGATCCTGACCGCTCGAGTCCTCGACCTCGGCTCCGGAGATCGTCCCGTCGCGGAAGATCGTGAACCGGATCACCACCCGCGTCTGCCCCCGAACCGGAATCTGCTGCCAGTTCGCCTGGATGCGCGCGATCATCTGCCGCTGATAGAACGAATACTCGAAGTCCTGGTCGAAGCGGGCTCCGCCGGGAGCGCCGCCGAGCCCGATTCCGCCCGCGCCGGAGCCCGTTCGGGCCGCCGCCGACCGCCGCGCCGGTCGAGACTTCGTGTCCACCGCGGGAGGAGGAGGCTCGGTTTCCGTCTCCGGCGGCGGAGCGAGCGGGGCCGACTCGGCCCAGGCCGCATCCGCTCCCCGGAGGCCCGATTCCGGACGTTCGACCGGGTCCGAGCGGCGCTCCCGCGCGTCGGGAACCGGCATGCGGTCCCGGTCCTCGACCGTCGGACGAACGAGCCCCGGACGCTCCTCCGGCGGGGCCGGTTCCGGCGCCGGAGGCGGCGGCGCTTCCTCCGGTGCGGGCTCCTCGACCGGGGGCGGCGCCGGGGGCGGCGCGGGGGCAGGGGACCCGAGGCTCGGGTTCGGGTTCGGCCCCGACATCCCGAGTTCGATGAACGCGGCCGAGGGAGGCGCGAAGCCGGGGTCCCGCTCGAGGGCGACGGCGAGGAAGACCCCGCCGAGCAGGAACCCGTGGGCCGTTCCCGACCAGACCAGGTTCCGGCGGAAACCGTCCGCGGCAACGGCCGGTCCCCGGCGAGGCGGTCGCCCGGGCCGGACCCGGGCGGGAGCCGAACGGGTCACCGGTTATCTCCCGCGCTGCTCGCCGGGGTAGGCGTACACGAGACCGACGCGGTCGAATCCCGCCCTCTTCATCGTGTCGATGATCTCGATGACCTGCCCGTATTCTAGCGAGGCGTCCCCTTGCAGATAGCCCTCCCGCGCGCCCCGGAACTCCACGATCTCGCGCAGCCGGTCCTCGAGCAGGGCCGGGTTCACCGCCTGCTCGCCGATGAAGGTGCGGCCCGCCTGGTCGAGGGTCACGATGATCCGTTCCGTCGCCTCCGCCGAACGCATCCGCGCCGTCGGCAGATTCACCTCGAGCGAGCGGACGAGCAGCGGCGCGGTCACCATGAAGATGATCAGCAGGACGAGGACGACATCCACGAACGGGGTGACGTTGATCTCCGAGAGCGCCCCGGCCCCTCCCGACTCCCGCCGACGCCCGAGATTCGCGAGCGCGGAGCCGCCACCGCCCGCAGAACCGCCTGCCGACCCACCGGAGAGCGATGGGCCCATCCGCTCAGCGCCGGAGATGCCGTTCGAGCATGGTCACGTACTCGAGCGAGAAGTCGTCCATGCGCCCGCCGAGCCTGCGGATGCGGGCGAGGAAGGCGTTGTAGGCGATGACCGCCGGGATCGCGGCGCCGAGCCCCGCCGCGGTGGCGATGAGGGCCTCGGAGACTCCCGGCGCGACCACGCTGATGTTCGCCGCCTGGGTCATGGCGATGTCCTGGAAGGCGTTCATGATCCCCCAGACGGTACCGAACAGACCGATGAACGGGGTGGCGCCGCCGGTGGTCGCGAGGAAGGTCATCCGTTCCTCGAGTCGGGCGGTCTCGGCGGAAGACGCCCGCAGGAGCGAGCGCGCCACCGCTTCCATGTTCTCGACCGACAGGCGCCGCGGCTCTTCGCCGTCGGTCCGGGACTGGTAGTGCACTTCCTGATAGCCGGCGTCGAAGAGCCGGGCCAGCGGGCTCGCCGGGTACTTCGCCGCCGCGGCGACCACCTCGGCGAAGCGCTGGGAGTCGCGGAACTGGCGCAGGAACGAGTCCGAATCCCGTTCGGCCCGCTCGAGCCGCCGCCACTTCGTCAGGATGATGGCCCAGGAGACGAGGCTGAAGAAGAGCAGCGTCGCGAGCACCGTCCAGGCGACCGGGCCGGCCTCGATCACCAGCGAGACGAAGCTGTCGGCGCCGAACATCCCGGCGGGTTCGAGATCGACCACGGTGGTCGCCGGCGGCTCTTCGGGGGCTTGCGCCGCGAGGGCCGGGGCGGCGGCGAGAAGCGGGACTCCCACCAGGAAGAGGCGCAGGAGGGGAGCCGGAGACCGGACGGGCACGAATGGGGGCGGACGACCCTGGTACGCAAGATATGGTAGCCGATCTCCCGGGGAACCACTACGGGTTGGGGTTCTCGCCGCGGCAGGACTTCGGCCGCCCGGCCTGACGCGGGATCCGGAGGTCCACGGCTCCGTCTCACGAGGTCACATGCTCCACTGGCTCCGGGCGCGCAACATCGCCCTGCTCCGCGATGTCTCGATCGGGTTCGAGAGCGGATTGAACGTGATCTCCGGCGAGACCGGCGCGGGGAAGAGCCTGCTGTTCGAGGCGCTCGGACTCGCGCTCGGCGGCCGCGCGAGCGGGCGGCTCATCGGTCCTCACGGTGAACGCGCCGTCGTCGAGGCGGGGTTCTCGCTCCCGGAGGGCGAGCCCGAGGCGTGCGAAGCCGCAGGAATCCCCATCGGAGACGGAGAGGTCGTCGTGTTCCGGGAGCTTCGCTCCGGCGCTTCGGGGCGTTCGCTCGTGAACCGGACGACGGTGAACGGCGCCGCGGTCCCGGTAGCGACGCTCCGCGCCATCGGGATGGAGCTCGCCGAGGTGTACAGCCAGGGGGAGCATCTCGCACTGGTCCGACCCGACGCGGCGCGGGAAACGCTGGACCTTCTCGCTGGGCGCCTCGAGCTGCGGGAGCAGGTGAGAGGCGCCTTCCGGCGGCTGCGCGCGGCCGAAGCGCAACGGGACGCATTCGCCGCGCGGCTTCGGGAGACCCGCGATCAGCGCGCGGGAATGGAGGCGGCGCTCCGGGAGATCGAGGCGGCGGACCCGCAGCCCGGGGAGACGGAGACGCTTCGCGCCGAGCGCCGGGTGCTCGGAGAGGCGGAGCGGCTCACCGCCCTCCTCGACACGGCCTACGACGCCCTCCAGGGAGCGGAGTCCTCGGCTGCCGCGCGGCTGGCCGCCGCCTCCCGGGCCCTCGACGAAGCGGCCGGGTTCGATGACGAGGTCGCGTCGCTGCGAGACGGGCGCGCCGACCTCCTGGTGGAGATCGAGGATCTCGCCGCTTCCGTGCTCGGGCGACGGGACGCGATCCGGGCTGGTCCCGAGCGGCTCGCCGAGATCGAGGAGCGGGTAGCGCTGCTGCGGGGGCTCGAGCGCCGCCACGCCGGAGGCGCGGGAGGCGCCGAGGCGCTCCTCGCCCGAGCGGCGGAGATCCGGAAGTCGCTCGCCGAGCTGACCGACCAGAGCGAGGCGAAGCGGCAGGCCGGCGCGGCGGCGGCGCGCGAGACCCGCCGTTACCTCGCCCTCGCCGCCGAGCTCTCGGAGATCCGGCGCGGCGCGGCGGCCGAGCTCGGCGAGCGCGTCGAGCGCGAGCTGGCCGGACTCGGGATTCCCGAAGCCCGGTTCTCGGTGCGCTTCGAGAACCCGGCCTCCGGGGACTCGAGGCCCGACGATGCGGCGTCCGGGGATCGGATGCCCGGCGGGGCCCCGGCGCCGGGCTCGCCCTCGTGGCCCCCCGGCTCCGGGTGCGGGAACCCGGAGTCCGACACCCGGCGCTTCTCCGAGCACGGCCTCGACCGCATCGAGTTCCTCTTCAGCGCGAACCGCGAGCTCCCTCCGGCGCCGATCGGGCAGGTGGCTTCGGGGGGCGAATCGTCGCGCTTCTTCCTCGCGCTCAAGGCGGCCGGGGCCCGGCGCGGCGGCTCGGCGACGCTCGTCTTCGACGAGGCCGATGCCGGAACCTCGGGCCGGATCGCGGATGCGGTGGGTCGCCGGCTCGCGCGCCTCGCGGGGAGCCGGCAGGTGGTGGCGGTGACCCATCTGCCGCAGGTGGCCGCGCTCGGGAGCGCGCACCTCGTCGTCGAGAAACTAGAATCCGGCGCTTCGGTTCGCGTTCGCAGCCTCCGGGGGACGGCTCGGATCGAAGAAGTCGCCCGTATGCTCGCCGGCCCCGAGATCACCGAAAGCGCCCGCGAACACGCGCGCGCCCTGCTCGGCGGCGCGAAGCAGCCATCGGCGCGGACGCGCCCGAGTCGAGCCGCGCCGTGAATCCTGGAGGTCCGCTCCCGCTTCCCGGCGAGCAGCCCGGGCTCCGGTTCCGCATCGAGACCTGGGGCTGCCAGATGAATGTCCACGATTCGGAGAAGATGGCGGCCGGACTCGGCTCGCTGGGCGGCCGTCCGGCGAGCGAGGAGAACGCCGAGGTGGTGGTGCTGAACACCTGTTCCGTCCGCGAGAAGGCGCAGGAAAAGGTCTTTCGGCGGGTCGAGCAGCTCACCCGCAAGGGCGCGCGCCGGCCGCGCCTGATCGGGGTCGCCGGGTGCGTCGCGCAACAGGAAGGGGCGGCGATCTTCGCCCGCGCGCCGGCGGTGGACTTCGTGCTCGGGACGCAGGGCATCGTCCTGCTCCCCGAAATCGTCCGGCGCCTCCTCGCCGGTGAATCGCGGATCGTCGAGACCGGCCGCCACCCGGAGAACCTGGACATCCCGCCCGAGCAGATCGAGCGGGTTCCGGGCGTCAAGGCCTACATCACGATCATGGAGGGCTGTGACAACTTCTGCTCGTTCTGTGTCGTGCCGTTCACCCGGGGGCGCGAGCGCTGTCGCCCGGTGTCCCGGATCGTGCGGGAAGCGGAATCGCTCGCGGCGTCCGGATTCCGGGAGATCCAGCTCCTCGGCCAGAATGTGAATTCCTACCGGGACCCCCACGACGGACGCGGCTTCGCCGAGCTGACCGACGCCGTGGGAGCCGTTCCCGGGATCCGGCGGATCCGTTTCACGAGCCCGCACCCCAAGGACTTCAGCGAAGCGCTCATGGAGCGATTCGCCGCCGGCGGGCCGCTCATGCCTCACATGCACCTTCCGGCGCAGTCGGGCTCGACCGGGGTCCTCGAGCGGATGCGGCGAGGTTACGGCCGCGAGGAGTTCCTCGATCTCGTCGGACGGGCGCGGGAGAGGGCTCCCGGGCTCGCGCTCTCGACCGACCTGATCGTGGGATTCTGCGGCGAGACCCGCCGCGAGTTCGAGGACACGCTGACGCTCCTCGACGAGGTGCGGTTCTCGTCCGTCTATTCGTTCAAGTACTCGGAGCGGCCCCACACGCTCGCCTCGAAGCGGCTCCCCGACGATGTGCCCGATGAAGAGAAGGGCGCTCGCCTGGTCGAGTTGCAGGCGCGCCAGCGTGCGATCCAGCTGGACCTGAACAGCGCCCTCGTCGGAACCGTCGCGGAGGTCCTGGTCGAGGGGCCGAGCCGGCGCGGCGACCTGCTCCGGGGCCGCGCGCCCGACAACCGGGTCGTGAACTTCGCCGGCAGTTCCGGGGACATCGGCGGTTTCGCCAGGGTGAGGATCACCGGCTACGGCCCGAACAGTCTGTTCGGCGAGCGGGTGGGACAGGGACGGCCCGAACCGCCGGCGCCGCGCCGCCGGCGCGAACCGGAGACCCCGTTGCCGGTGATCCAGCCGAACGCCGTCCCGGGACCCGGGATCCAGTCGAACGGCATCGGACCGACGGGAACCGGGCTGGCGATGCCCGGCGGAGCCCCTTCCTGACCGACCGGGAGGCGAGTATGGAAATCGAGGTCAGTATCCAGGCCATCGGGATGGTGCCGAAAACGGGAGCCGGAGTCGTGATGCTCAAGGAGGAGGCCGGAGATCGAGAGATCCCGATCTGGGTCGGCCCGACCGAGGTTCGCGCGATTGGGCTCCAGATCGAGAACTACGAGCCGCCGAGGCCTTTCACCCACGACCTGATCCGGGAGATCCTGCGGGAGCTGGACGCGAGGGTCACCAAGGTCGTGATCCACGATGTCCGGGAGAACACCTTCTTCGCCCACATCTACATCGAACGGAAGCGCGAACGGCTCGTCGTCGATTCCCGACCGAGCGACGCGATCGCGCTCGCTCTCCGCACCCGGGCGCCGATCTACGTGCAATCGCGGGTGATCGACGCCCGGAGCACCGAGAACCTCGCCGCGGAAGACGTCGAACCGCCGGAGGACGGGGAAGCCCTCGGGGACTGGCTCGAGGCCCTCGACGAGGAAGATCTCGGCGAGGCGCATTGAGGCTCGGGCGGCGGCGTGGGGCGGGCCCCACGATCACGGTAGCGAACCAGGAGGACGGGGTCGCCAGGACGACCGCTGCGGTGAATCGGTCCGCGGCTCTCGCCGTCGCCGACCTCGAGACGCTCCTCGGGGAGGTGGACCCGCGGGCGAACGCTTCGGTGACCCTCCCGGAGCCGGATTCCGGGCTGGCTTCGATGTTCGACGGTCTGACCTGGGTGACCGGTGAAGCACGATCTGCCGAGATCACCGCTTCCCCGAAGTTCGCCCTCCTCGCGGCTGCCCCCTCGCGCATCGCGCTCGCCACGCTCGCGCGGCAGCTCCTCGGGGATCTCGATGCGTACTACCGTCTGCGCGACCGCATCCGGTGCCTCCGGGAATCGTTCGGGTTCGTCCGGATCGACACCTCGCCGACCTCCGGGCTCATCAGCGTGAACATGCTCGTGGCGAGGGACTGCCTGCTCGCGCCGCTGCCGCCCGGCTGCTCCTCCCCGGGGCGAGCGGACGATCTCCCGGACTCGCTGGAGCAGATCCGGGGGCGGGCTGACAGGCTGTGGAGAAAGTCCCTCGCGCGCCTACGCGGCGCGAAGCGCCGCCGGGGAGGGTCCTCCCTCCCCGCGAGAGAGGGCGGAACGGATCGCGCAAGCGATTCGGGCCGCCATCCGGTGGGGAAAACGCCCCGCATCCGCCCGGACGACGGGGTTCCCCATCTCTTCGAGGACGGATTCCCATGCGGGGCGCCTTGTCCACGGGCTGCTGACCCCGACCGATCCCTGCTCGGAGTCCTGATCGCGATGGTGGGCTTCCGCGCCCGAATCGCCCGGGAGGGGATGCGGCGGATCCGCGAGCACTTCGGACTCGCCGGGTTCTGGACCAGCATCCACCGGAATGTCGAGCAGAGCCCCGGCTTCGAGGAGTCCACCCGCGCCTTCGCACCGTCCCCTCTGGGCGGCGACGATTGCCGCCGCCTGTCCGAGGAGGTTCTGTCCCGTGTCCAAGCGAACCGGCCCGCCTGAGGGAGCCGGTCAGCGGCAGCGCGACGCGCACCCTGTCGCTGGTCTTCCCGATGCCAGCCCGCAGCTGCTTCCCGCCGAGCAGATCCATCCGAATCCGGACCAGCCGCGCCAGCGGATCGGCGCGCTCGAGCCACTCGCCACCTCGATCCGCGACCAGGGCGTCCTGCAGCCGATCCTGGTGCGGCGACTCGCGGCGAAGGATTACCAGATCATCGTCGGCGAACGGCGCTACCGGGCCGCCGTCCTCGCCGGGCTTCGGAAAGTGCCGTGCGTCGTGCGCGAGGCCGGGGAAGGGGAGTCGCTCGAGCTGGCGCTCGTCGAGAACATCCTGCGCGACGACCTCTCTCCCTTCGAGGAGGCGGCCGCCTACGAGGGCCTGATCCGCGCCTGGGGCCACACCCACGAGACGCTCGCGCGCCGGGTGGGAAAGTCGCGGACCTCGATCACCGAGACGCTGGCGCTGCTCGGCATCCCCGAGGAACTCCGCGAACTCGCCTGGGCGTCGGGAGTTCGCTCCCGGCGTCAGCTCCTGCGAGTGGCGCGGGAGACGACGCCCCAGGCGATGACCACCTGCATTCAGCGCCTCTCCAAGGGGATGGAGCCAGAACCGCCGAACCGCGGGCGGGCGAAGAGCGGGCGCAAGCGAGTGCGCCCGCGGGTGTTCCGCTACGCCCCGAAGGGTGGGCCGTTTCGCCTGCAGATGACCTTCCGTCGGAGCAAAGTCGAGGAACGCGAGATCGTGGAAGCGCTGCGAGAGCTGCTCCGCCAACTGGAAGCGGGCGACGTTTCGGCGCTCGATCCCGGCCCCGGGGCGCCCGTTGGGGATGGTTCCGCCTACGGGTCGAGAGGCGATGTCGGCGTGCCGACATCGGGCATAACTACAAGTGAATCATAGCCTCGGACGGAAAGACGCGCCGTGGCCCGAACACCCGGAGCGCTCGCGTGGCCGGCTGACGAGGCGTACGCCGGAGGCGATGCCCGGCGGAGTTCGCCCGGAGGGGCGGCCACCGGGCGGCGGCCATCGTCGGGGTCGAAAGGCGGGGACGATTCCGGCTCCGCCCGACCCCGGCTAGAATCCGGTTTCATGCGCCGACCCGAACCCTTCGTGCCCTTCCTGACGATCGCCGCCGTGGCGGCCCTGTCCGTGGCCCCGGTGTCCGGCCAGGACCGGACCACGACCACGGTCCGGGTCGGGGATCCCGCCCCCGATTTCTCCCTCAGCGACGCCGACGGGAACTCGTACCGGCTCTCCGAGCTCGTGGAGCGGGGTCCGGTCGTCCTGGAATTCTTCCGCAGCGGCGGTTGGTGACCGTTCTGCATCGCGCAACTCGGCGAGTTGCAACAGTCGCTCGAGCGTTTCGATGCCGCCGGCGCCACGCTGCTCGGCATCTCGAAGTACGGGGCGGGGGAGACCCGCGCCTGGATCGCGGAGAACGAGTGGACCTTCCCGATCCTCGTCGAGGGTGGCGAGGTGATCCGCGACTACGGCGTCCCGAACCCGGATCACGCCGGTACCGAACGCGAGGGGATTCCGCACCCGGCCACGGTCATCGTGGATCGCGACGGCGTGATCCGCTTCGTGAACGTCTGGGTGAACTACCGCGACCGGACCTCGCCCGAAGAGATCCTCGCCGAGATCGGCCGTCTCGGCGCGCCCTGACGGATCGAGACCCGGTTCCCGGACACCCTGCCGATCGATCCTTGTCGAAGGACCCCTGCCGAAAGACACACCTGCCGAAAGGAGCTCCGCTGCCATGAGGCGTCGCCATCTCATCCTCGCCCCGTTCGCTTCCGTCGCCCTCGTCGCAACCGCCGCCGCCCAGGGCTCCCACATCCCGGAGATTCCCGACTGGGAGAACGCGGCGAAGTTCGAGCTCCTCGCCTCGCAGTCCCCGGTTCGCCCCGGCGACCGGCTCGAGGTCGCGGTGCTCGCCGAGCTCGAGGCCGGATACCACCTCTACGGCCCCGAGGAAGCGCCACCGACGGCCACGGCGGTCGAACTCGTCGGTGGCCCGTTCGAGGGGGAGGAACCGCGCTATCCCGAGCCGATCCGGCGGGATCTTTCCGGGCTCGGCGAGTACGACCTGTACGAGGGCTCGGTGGCGATCCGGATTCCGGTGACCTCGACGGTCGAACCCGGGAAGGGTGAGGCAGCGCAGCTCGGCGTCCTGGTGCGCTACCAGCTCTGTACCGACAACGCCTGCAGCGCCCCCACGAGCACGACGCTCGAGCTCGCGCTTCCGGTCGCGGGGCAGGGCTCCCCGGTCGAACGGCTGCGCCCGGATGTGTTCGGGGAGGAACCGGTGAACCCGCGGTGAGTCGAGTCGTCCACACCTGTCGCGCCCGGATCGAGAAACGGGCCGGCCCGGTGCGGCAGGCCTTCCTCGAGCCGGACGAGCGCCCGGTCCGGTTCGGCGTCCACAGCGGCATCGCCGCCTTCTACGGGGTCCGTCCCGAAGAGGAACTCCCGGCGACGCTCGACTATGTGGTGGCCGCGACCGGCGGTTGAATGGTGGGCACGCTCGGGCGGTCGCTCGAGGCCCGCGGAATCCCGAGCCAGCCCGACCGGCTCTCCGCCGAGGTCGAGGGGGACATCGTGGACGAGGACGGGGTGATGGCGCTGCGCGCGATCCGGATCCGCTACCGTGTCGCGCTCCCTCCCGGCAAACGGGAGCGAGCCGAGCGCGCGCTCCGCTTCCACGAGCGCGGCTGCCCACTCGCGAACACGCTGCGCGGCGCGGTGGATATCTCCTGGCGCGCCGACTTCCGGGAGCTGGACGAACCGCAACCCCCGGCATGAGCGAGGCCTCCGCCGCGGCGGCGCTTCGCGAGCTCATGCGCTCGGCTCCGCAGCTGGTCACGGTGGTGACCGCGACGGGGAGCGACGGGCCGCGGGGAATCACGGTCAGCTCCTTCATCCCGGTTTCCCTCGCGCCCCCGCTGGTCCTCGTCTCGATCGCGAACGCTGCCCGGGCGCACGGAGCGATCGCCGCCGGGCGTTTCCGGGTCCATCTCCTCGCCGCGGACCAGGCCGCGGTGGCAAGCCACTTCGCCCGGCCCGGTCTCGGGTCCACCGAGCAGTTCGACGGCGAGTTCGAGAGGGGAGTCGGCGAGGCCGGGACGGGGAGCCCGCCTCGGATCGGGGGCGTGATCGGCTGGGCCGAGTGCCGGACGGCCGCGGCCCACGGGGAGGGAGATCACACCCTGTTCGTCGGGCGGGTTCTCGCTGCGGCGGTCGAGCGCGCGGAAGCGATGCCGCTCCTCTACCACCAGCGCGGCTACCGGCAGGTGGGCGGGGCTGCCGATGACCCGGATGCCTGAGGCCCCGGACAGCGGGAGGCGATCACTCTCCGGGGCACTCCTCGGCCTGACGATCGCCCTCTCGTTCGGCTGCGGCGGCGAGGAAGAGCCCCCGCCGCCGCAGGAGGAGGCCGTTCCGGAGCCAGCGGCGCCGCCACCCGAATCCCCCCCGCCGCCACCACCACCCGAACCGGCGCGGCCGACGACGGGGGCGCTCGCGGTCCAGGGGACCCCGGAGGCCGTCGTCACGCTCGACCGGGAGCGCCTCGGAATCGCCCCCGCCCGGTGGGAGGACATCGCCGCCGGCGCGCATGTGCTGCGGGTGGAGAAGGAGGGTTTCCATCCCTTCGAGGTCGAGATCGAGATCCCTGCGGGCGGAACCCGGATCGTGGAGGCGGAACTCGCGGAGGTGCTCGGTTCGATCGTGGTCGAGAGCGATCTCCCGGGAGCGATGGTCTTCCTGGATCGGGCGTTCCGGGGGAACACGCCGGTCACGATCCCGGATCTGGCGCCGGGCGAGTACGGTCTGACGGTGTCCGCCGAGGGCCACGAGGTCCAGCGGCGGCGGGTCGAGGTCGGACGCGTTCCGGTTCCGGTGCGGATCGTCTTCGGGGAGCGCGCCGCTCCGTTCGGGGCGGAGGTTCGGGTGGTCCACAAGCACCGCTTCGGTTCCTGCGCCGGGGTCCTGGTGGCCGGCCCCGAGGGGTTCGACTACCGCACCGAGCACCGGGACGCCTTCCGGTTGCGCTTCGAACAGGTCGAACGGTTCGAGCTCGACTACCTGGCGAACAACCTGCGCCTCGAGGTGCGAGGCGGCAGGACCTACAACTTCGAGTCGCCCGACGAAGACCTGGACGCGCTCTTCGTGTTCCACCGCGAAGTGAGCGAGTTCCGGGACGCCCGGTAGCCGCCCGCCGCCGTGGTCGCTCGCTTCGGTTTGGGATTCTACTTTACATAAGACACCTTATCGGCAGTCCGGGGCTGCAGTCCCGGACGCCACTACGAGCCGATCCGGACGGCGCCCCGGAGCGGAACCGCCCACCCGGAGGTCGCGACGGGCTTGCGACCCGGGCTCCTCGGACCGGTCGTCGGCGACGGAACCCGGGCGGATCCCGCCCGTTCTTCTGGTACCATCCCGAACTCTCCGAGGCCGGCTGGCCCGGGGCGGCCTAGGCCGGCGCGGAGCGAATCGCTGGCCGGGCAGAAGGGCCCGGCACCATCTCCCGGTCGCGCCCGAAACGACGACCCGGCCCGAGGGCCGGCGGGCACGAGGCAACATCCGGTATGGCCGAAGACAGCGCTACGGCAGAGAAGATCCAGATTCCCGGCGTCGACGCCGATCCGAACGGCGCGGGCCGGGCCGGCGGTCAGGATCGGGGGCCGGCTTCCTACTCGATGCTCGAGCCGCGGATGAAGGCGATCTACGGCCAGTTCTACAAGGAGACCTACTTCTCGGAGAACCGGCGCCTCGACCCGAAGGTCCAGGAACTGATCGCCCTCGCCTGCTCGCTGATCGCGAAGTGCGAGGGCTGCCTCGACGGCCATGTGAAGAAGGCGCTGAAATTCGGCGCCACCCGAGAGGAGATCAGCGAAGCGGTCGTGATCGCGATCGGGATCAACGCGGCGGCGATCGTGGATCAGACGGACCGCACCGCATCACGGCTGGGGCTGAACCACTTCCCCGGCGCCCTCCGCCCCCGGGACTAGCGGCCGAGAGGCCCCGCCGCAGCCGGGCTCAGGGCGGAATCTGCGTCGCGCACCCCTCGGCGGAACAGCTCGCCTCCGTCTCGGGGCAGCCGTCGGCGCCGGTGAGCGCGAAGTCGAGGGCCCCTTCCCCGCCCGCCCACTCGATCTCCAGCGAGTGGAGGATCCCGGCCTCGCTCTCGCGCACGTTCCAGGAGACGAAGTCCACCCGGAAGCGGGCGTTTGCATCCTCGGAGCGGGGGGCCGCATAGGGGCCCAGGAACTCGATCCTGGACCCGCCCCCGTCCTCGGGCCAGGTCAGGTCCAGCGTCGTGGTCAGATACCGATCCGGCTCGTCGAGCCAGACGGGCCGAGCGGCCAGCAGCCGGATCCCCGGACACGGTTCGACGCCGGCGTCCCGGATCTCCACCCGGAGGCCGTCGCCGAGAGTGCCGCCCGGGGCGCCCGGGTCCGCTTCGAAGCGAAGCGTCAGGGTTTCCTCGCCCTCGGCGAAGGCGCTGTCCGCCACCGCCCGGAGCTCCACGGACACCTCGCCTTCGATCCCCCGCCCCGCCGGTAGCTCCACCGAATCCTCGAGCAGCGAGAAGTCCTCCTCGGCCGCCGTGTCGGCGAGCGCCCGGATCCCGACGCGCGCCGCCTCGTCGAGATCCAGGACCCGGTAACGGATCCTGATCCGGGCAGTCTCCCCTTCCTCCACGGCGAGTTCGGGAGCCACGAAGACCACGGTGAACGGCGGCAACTGCCGGAGCGCGCCCGGCGCCACCGGCGCCGGGTGGTCGGCGCAGCCGGCAGCGAGCGCGGCGGCGGTCACCACGAAACGCCACCGGGTGCGGTCCCTCACGGTGTTCTCCCGCTGCGGACCTCTAGCAGGGTCTCCTCTTCCGCCCCGGCGCGGACCACGATCGGGACCGGATCGAACCGATCTCTCACCTCGAGCGAGGCGCCGTTCAGCATCAGGCCCTCGTGGGCGGCGAGATACCGGGCGGGGTGGATCCAGAGGAGATACCTGTCGGGGGAGAGCCCCTCGATCCGGAAACGGCCGGCGTCGTCCGTGAAGGCGGCGATCCCGCCGCCTGCGGTCTCGTCCCGGACCGGCAGCGCGAGGACCAGGACATGGCGCGCCCCGGCGCCCTCGAGCCCGACCTCTCCCCGAACCACCCCCGTCGTCTCGATCCAGTCCGTCGCCGGACGGAGGAGCGACGCTCCGGTGCGATCGTCCTCGGTGATGCCCTCCTCCGGGGCCCGGCCGTAGGACATCTGCGGGTCGGTCTCCCAGACGGAAGGGGGAGACGCCCGGTCGGGGAAGGAGGCCGGCGAACGGGTTCCCGGATGGGCCCCGGCGTGAGCGAGCCCGAGGCAGTGCCCGAATTCGTGGATCAGCACGGAGAGGCCCCAGTCGTCGAGATTCCGCGCCGTCTCCTGCGAGAGGACGATGTCGCACTCGACGATGCGCCAGGGCGCCTCCTCCCCGAGGAGCCGCCATTCCGACCAGATGTTTGCGAACGAGTAGGTCACTTCCGGATCGGGGTTCACCGTGACGGCGTTTCCGCCGTCCACGAAATCGCCGGGTCCCGGAGCGACGCCGACGCCGCTCCAGCGGATGTCGGCGCTCGGGACGGCGGACCACGCCGCGAGGGCTCGCTCCACGAAGGGGACCGCCGTCTCGGCCCGGCGCCCGGCCTCGTCCCACTCCGGGTCGTCGGCCACGAAGAACGGGAGTTCGGCGCCCGGACCCCAGATCTCCGGATCCCAGCGCAGGGCGTCCGTGGCGCGGAGTGGCGGCAACTGCGGATGGTCGCCGTTCGAATAGAGCCGGTAGGCCTCGGCGGGCGGGCCGGAGGCGCCGAGTGCCGCCCCGAGCGCGAGCGCGAGCGTGGGAGGGGTTCTCCCCGCCCGGTGCTCGGTGGATCGCGGGCTCACGGAATCGGGGTTCCGGTGGGCTCCTGGCGAATCGGTCGCAGATTCCGAGGCGTCGGAACCGAGGAAGAGCGGCCGGGCCGTGATCCGCCCCGGCCAACCGGATTCTGGCGGGTCGTACCGCGGGGTGCGGCCCCGGAACGGGTCAGCGGACGATGCCGAGGAGGGCGTCGATCGTTCGGATCACGAGAACGCCGGCGCTCGCCGCCGGGGTGGCCATCACGATCCGGTCCACGCCGTTCCGGGCGAGGAGCTCGTAGTCCCGCCCGGCCCGCACCACGAAGGTGTCCCCCTCCTCCGAAGTGAAGTAGAGCCGCCCGTCGGCGGCGATCGGGGATGCGGCGTAGGAGGCGCCGACCCCGCCGATCCGGGCGCGGTAGAGCCGCTCTCCGGTCTCGCCGTCGTAGGCGGCCAGGCGCCCGTTGTTCGCGTTCAGGTAGAGGACGCCCCGATAGAACAGCGGCGAGGGGATGTACACCCCGCCGCGCGGATGACTCCAGGCGACTCCGTCGTTCGCATCCTCCCCCGGCGCGAGGCTCAGGTCTCCCTCCTTCCCCGGGCGGATCGCGTAGATCGGCCGGATCGGCGGGTAGCCGGCCTGGACGAACAGCAGCCCGTCTCCGAGGAGGGGCACGCCGATCGGGATCTCCGAGTTCGGACCGAGCCGCCAGCGCTCGATGCCGCTCTCCGCGTCGTAACCGCGGATCGTGGTGCCGTTCACCACGATCTCGAAGGCGCCCCCGGCGTCGTGCACGAGGGGGGTCGAGAAGGTGGAGACCTCGTCGCGGGGGGTGCGCCAGACCGGCTCGCCGGTTTCGAGGTCGAACGCGCCCAGGAAGGCGTCGCCGTGGACATCGGCGAGGACGATCACCGAGTCCCGGTGGATCACCGGCGACGAGGCGTGTCCCCACTGGTAGTCGGGGTCGTAGAACCAGCCGCTGTTCAGCGCCCCGACCTCGCGTTCCCAGAGCAGGTTGCCGTCGAGATCGTGTGCGAGGAGCGCGCCCATGCTGCCGAGCAGGGTCACGATGCGCTCGCCGTCGGTCGCGGGGGTCGCGTTCGCCTGGCTGGATTTCGTGTGGCGCCGGGTCTCGGGCCTTCCGCGGCGCAGCTCGGCGCTCCACCCCGGGGCGCCGGTGGCGAGATCGAACGCCCGCAGGTGGAAGACATGCTCGGTGTCGTTCTCGACCGGCGCCACATCCCCGTAGAGGCCGATCCGGAACTCGGTGTCGCCGATGAGGCTCGCCGCGGTCACCGCGAACACGCGCTCCCCCCAGATGACCGGACTCGAGACTCCGATGCCCGGGAGCGGCGTCTCCCAGGCGATCCCGGCTCCGGTCGTGGCGTCCCAGCGCAACGGGACCCCCTGCCCGTCCGCGATCCCCGAGCCTCCCGGCCCGCGGAAGCGGGGCCAGGGGGCCGGCTGGAGCGGAACCGGCGCTCCAGCCGGGGTTTCGGGAGAGGATTCGAGATCGGCGCGGGCCTCGGCCGCCTCTCGCGCCCGGGCGCGGCTCTCGGTTTCGCCTTCCGGTTCGTAGGCGACCGCTTCGCCGCCCCGCTCGACGACGAGGCGTTCGACCATGCCGCCCCGGCCGGGGAAGTGGTACCGCGCATCGTCGTCGCGAACCGCGACGAAGGACCGCGGCCCGCCCCGCGCCCGCAGCCGCGCGGGGGACCCGGCGGCGCGTTCACCCGCTTCCTCGTCGGCGGCCAGCGCCCGCGCCGAGAGCGCTCCGTCTTCCAGCGTGATCAGCACCCCTTCGGCGCGGACCTCGTTCCAGTAGCGGCCGGCGAGCGGCGCGAGCGCCGCCTCGCCGAGGTCCGGCTCGGGAACCGCCCGGGCGCTCCGGCCCCGGAGCGCCTCGCGGATCGCTTCGGAAGCCGCCGCTTCCCGCGCCGCGGCCAGGTCGTCCTCGTCGAAGCGTCCGTTCTCGAGGGCGGCGCGCAGGAGTTCCGCATCCCCGGTCCGGGCCGCGTGCCGGAGCGCCGGCCCGGCGCCGGGGGCGCCGCGGGCGAGCAGGAGCCGGACGACCTCGAGGTGGCCGGAACCGAGCGCCCGGGTGAGCGGAGTCATCCGGTAGAACCCGTCGGCGATCTCGAGCGAAGCGCCGGAGTCCAGGAGCCGCCGCGCCACGGCGAGATGACCGCGGTCCGCAGCGAAGAAGAGCGCGGTGGCGCCGTAGCGGTTCGGATCGTCCACCGGAGTCCCGGCGGCGAGCAACGCCTCGACGCGCGCCAGATCGCCTTCGCGGGCGGCCTCCCGGAGCGAGGTGCCCGGGTCCTCCTGGGCCGCCGCCCCGGCCGCGAGCGCGAGCGCGAGGGCCAGCGCCCGTTTCAGGGTCGGTTCGCTCCGGATCTCCACGGTTGCCCCGGACGCGAGATTACCCGCCCGCGCGGGGAACCGCTACCGGCTGCCCGGCCCGCCCGTAAGCAGCGGTGGACAGAACGCCCCGCATGGGAATCCGTCCTCGAAGAGCTGGGGACCCCCATCGTCCGGGCGGAGGCGGGGCGCTTTCCCCACCGGATGGCGGCCCGAATCGCTGGCGCGATCCGTTCCGCCCCCTTTCGCGGGGAGGGAGGACCGCGTCGGCGCGCGAGGGACTTTCTCCACAAGCCCGTCAGGGTTCGGAGACGACCTCGAGCGTGAGCGGATCCCGCGCGGGCAGGTGGGTGACTTCGCCGTTCAGCAGGTCCGCCATCGTCGCGCGCCCTTCCGGGTCGCCGGGCCCGATGTCCCCCCAGGTCCCGACGACGAGCATCAGGAACCGGTCCGGGCGGAGCACTCGCCGGGCGGCCCGGGTGACATCCGCCGCGGTCACCGCCTCGACCTGCTCCCGCCAGCGGGTCCAGTAGGCGTGGTCTCGGCCCAGGAAGGCGTCGTTCGCGAAGATGCTCGCGCGCGCCGCGGCGCTCTCGAACCGGCGCGGGAAGCTGTCCGTGAGCGCCCGCTTCGCCAGCTCGAGTTCCTCCGCCGAGACCGGCTCGTCGCGCATCCGGTGCACTTCCTCGAGGACGATCCGGGCGGCGAGCGCGACCGTGGGACTCTTCGACTGGTAGCCGATCGAGTAGGCGCTCGGCCCGAGCGGGTCGAACCGGAAGCGTCCCCCGGCGCCGTAGGCGAGGCCCTCGTCCGAGCGCACCCGGCGCATGATCCGGGAGGTGAAGCCGCTGGCCCCGAGGATGTGGTCCATCACCTGGATCGCCGCGCGCTCGGGGTCGTCCCAGTCGTCCCAGCGCGGCGCGAGGCTGCCGATGCGCACCTTCCCCTGGGGGATGTCCTTCTCGAGGTGGTAGATGCCGGGGGACCGGGTGGCGACCTCGCCTTCGGGCGGCCAGCTCACCGGAGCGGGGTCGCCCGGCGGCCAGTCGGCGAGCTTCGCCTCGAGCGTCTCGAGGATCCGGGCGGTCTCCACATCGCCGGAGACGGACCAGACCATGTGCTCGGGGCGCCAGTACCGGCGGTGGAACTCCCGGAGGTCCTCGGGGGTGAGCGCGTCGAGATGCGCGGTCGTCATCCGCCGGCCGAGAAAGTGGTCCTCGCCGTACATCAGGAAGTCCCACTCGCGGGCGAGCAGGTCGTCCGCATCGTCGTTCCGCTGCTTCAGCGCTTCGCGCAGGTTCTCCTTCTGCACCCCGAAGCGCCCGGCGTCGAAGCGCGGGCGTCGCAACACCTCGAAGAAGAGATCGAGGCTCTCTTCGAACACCGGGGTGATCGTGCGCAGCGAAGCCCGCGCTTCGGTGTCCCGCGAGCTGGTCGAGATCGTGGCCGCGAGGAACTCGATTCGCTCATCGAGTTCCTCGGGAGTCCGCTCCCCCGCCCCGCCGTCGCGCATCATCGTCGCGGTCAGGGAAGCGAGCCCCACGCGGTCGGCGGGGTCGAGGAAGTTCCCGATCCGGAGCGAGACGCCGATGCGGATCAGGGGCAGCGTGTGGTCTTCGACGACGATCGCCGGAGTCCCGTTCGCGAGTTCGTGCCGATAGTCGTTGCCGTCCGGCGTCTCGAAGACGAAATCGGGGAAGACGAGCCCTTCCGGGCGGTCGGGAATCTCCTGCGCCGCCGCGAGCCCGAGGCCCAGGGTCCCTCCGAGCAGCGTGATCGCCGTGACCCGAAACCGCATCATCCTTCCTCCTCCGGGAGTTCGGCCAGCCGCTCCTCGATCGCCCGCAGCAGGAGGTCCACCGCCGCGCGCGCCTCGGGCGGCGCCTGCTCGCGCATCGCGGTGAGCTGCGCGAGCGCGGTATCGAGTTCGCCGCGGTTCTCGTTCGCCCGAATCTCCCGCAGCTGCGCCACGAACTGGCCGCGCACCGGCGCCGGAAGCGCCTCGAACTCCGGGGGCGCGGGCGCAGCAGCCGAACCCTCGGCGCGGGTGTAGTGGGCGACCGCGCGGTTCGTCGGATCGAGGTACTGCCCGGCGACCCGCGCGATGTCGCTCTCGGTCACCGCGAGGGTCCGATCCGCCCACTCGTTCAGGTAGCGCCAGTCCCCGAGCGAGTCGTACACCAGGAGCTGCAGCAGCAGGAAGAACCCACTGTCGAGCTGCTCCCACGCCGCCGCGGCGACCTGGTTCTTGACCTTCTGGATCTCCTCGGCGGGAATCGGTTCATCCCGGAGCCGCCGGAGCTCGCGCTCGACCGCTCGCGCGAGCTCGGCGGGGGTCGTGTCTCCGCGAGCTTCCGCCGTGATCTCGAGGAACCCGGCCCACTTGCGGTTCTGCTGGAAGGCGGCGGCGACGCTCGCGATCTCGTCGCCGAGGACCATGCTCCGGTAGAGGCGGCCGGTGCGCCCGTTCAGCAGGCCGGCGAGCACATCGAGCGCGTACTGGTCGCGGTGGGCGAAGGGCACCGTGTGGTACCGGAGGCGTACCTGCGGCTGGCAGTCGCAAGCGGCGTCGAGTCGCTTTTCGGCGTTCGACTCCATCTCGAGGGTCACCACATCGGGGGGCTCGGGGCCGGGTTCGAGGCGGCCGAAGTAGCGCTCGGCGAGCTCCTTCGCCTCCTCGAGGTCGAAGTTCCCGACGAGCGCCCCGGTGAGGTTCCCGGGGGCGTAGTGGGTGGCGTAGAACTCCTCGGCCTGGGCGAGCGTGAAGACGCGGAGGTCCGAGGGCCAGCCGATGACCGGCCACGAATAGGGGTGCGACTGCCAGAACAGGGCGTCGAACGCCTCGTCGAACTCCCCGGTGGGCGTGGATTCGGTGCGCAGACGACGCTCCTCGTGGACCACATCGCGCTCCGAATAGAACTCGCGCAGCACCGGCCGCAGCAGCCGCTCCGATTCCATCCAGAACCAGAGCTCGAGCCGGTTCCGGGGCACGGTGATGAAGTAAACGGTCTGGTCGTGCGAGGTGAAGGCGTTCATCCCGGTGGCGCCGGCCTCGGTGTAGCTCCGGTCGAAC
>CAYGAO010000015.1:21493-24359 GCA_964347715.1 uncultured Acidobacteriota bacterium | reverse complement strand
CCGCCATCCTGTGGGGAAAGCGCCCCGCATCCGCCCGGACGATGGGGTTCCCCATTTCTTCGAGGACGGATCCCATGCGGGGCGCTTTATCCACAGGCTGCTGAAACAGCTGGCGGACATGGGAACCGACGGGAACATCGTCCCTCCCCCGAGCCTCGCCGTCGGCAAACGCCGCCTCCTCGGGGCCGAGGTGGCCGTGGTGGTGGTCAGGCCTTCGGCGTCGCCGCCGGTCCGCTACCGGGGCCGGACCTGGATCCGCATCGGCCCCCGCCGAGCGGTGGCGTCCGCCGAGGACGAACGGATCCTGAGCGAGAAACGCCGTCACCGCGACCCGCACCACGACGCGCGGCCGGTCGCCGGCGCCACGCTCGCCGACCTCCGGATCGGAGACTTCGAGCACGACTACCTCCCGGCGGCCTTCGACGCCGAGACCCTGGCGAGGAACGACCGAACCCTCGAGGAGCGGCTCGCCGCGACCAAGATGGTCGGCTCGCCGGACGACCCGGCGCCGACCGTAACCGGGATCCTGGTACTGGGGCAGGCCCCCCGGAGTTTCCTCCCCGGCGCCTACATCCAGTTCCTCCGCACCGAGGGCGTCGAGTGGGGCGGGCCGGTCCGGGACGAGACCGTGTGCGAGGGACCCCTCTCCAAGATGATCGGTCGGCTCGACGACAAGCTGCTCGCCCACAACCGGACCGCCGTCCACTTCCTCGAGGGGCCGGTGGAACGCCGCGTGTCCACCCACGCCGCCGAGGCGCTGCGCCAGCTCACCCGGAACGCGGTGCTCCACCGCTCCTACGAGGGGACGAACGCCCCGGTGCGGGTGTACTGGTTCGACGACCGGATCGAGATCCTGAGCCCCGGAGGTCCGTACGGCGCGGTGACCGCGGAGAACTTCGGGGATCCGGGGGTGGCCGACTACCGGAACCCGAACCTGGCCGAGGCGATGCGGGTGCTGGGCCTCGTCCAGCGCTACGGCTACGGGATCCCGGCGGCCCGGCGGGCGCTCGGCGAGAACGACCAGCCCGAGCCCGAGTTCGAGGTGACCCCGAGCCTGGTCCGGTGCGTGGTGCGGCCCCGGCCGTCGTAGCAGGCGGTGGAGAAGGCCCCTCGTGCGCCGACGCGGCGCGAAGCGCCGCCGGAGCGGGTCCTCCCTCCCCGCGAAAGCGGGCGGAACGGATCGCGCCAGCGATTCGGGCCGCCATCCGGTGGGGAAAGCGCCCCGCATCCCCCCGGACGATGGCGTTCCCCATCGCTTCGAGGACGGATTCCCAGGCGGGGCGCTCTATCCACGGGCTGGTAGCGCCGATGCGCCGGGAGGAGTTCCTCGACCGGCTGGCGGACATCGCTGTGTGGCGCCGGGGCGGCCAGCGCGCCCCGCACAAGCCCCTGCTGCTCCTGCTCGCTCTGGGGCGACGCCAGCAGGGGGCGGCGAGGCTCGCCAGCTACGAACACGCCATCGCCGGACCCCTCGAGAACCTGTTGCGCCGCTTCGGGCCGCCACGGAAGGCGCACCACCCGGATCATCCGTTCGGGCGGCTGGTCAACGACGGCCTCTGGGACATCCCGGGGTCGGAGGACCTGCGCCGGACCAGTTGGGGCGACCTGCTCGTCAGTGACCTGAGGCAGCGACAGGTCCGAGGAGGACTGCCCGAGGGCGTGGATGCCCTCCTCCGGAGCGAGCCGGAACTCGTGGAGGAGGCCGCGTCGCGCCTCCTCGCGGCGCACTTCCCCGAGTCGTACCACGCGGCGATCCGGGCGGCGGTCGGGCTTGCCGAACCGCCCGCGGCGGCGGAACGGACCGGCGTCTGGAAGACCCGCCCCCGCGATCCCGGGTTCCGGGAAGCGGTCCTCGTCGCCTACGAGCGGCGGTGCGCGGTCTGCGATTTCGACCTGCGACTCGGAGACGACCTCCTGGGCCTCGAGGCGGCGCACATCAAGTGGCGCGCCGCGGGCGGCCCCGACGAGGTGCAGAACGGCCTCGCGCTCTGCACCGAGGACCACCGCGCCCTCGACCGGGGCGCGATCGGCCTGGAGCCGCGTGGCCCCTCGGGCTACGCGCTCCTCGTGTCCCGGGAGCTCACCGGACGGAGCGAGGCGTTCCGCCGGCTGGTGGAGAGCAGCGGGCGCCCCCTCCGCCCGGCCCAGTCCGGGTGCGACCAACCCGACCCGGCGTTCGTCGCCTGGCACCAGCGGGAGGTGTTCCGCGGCGATCCCCGCCGTTGAGCGCACGGCCCCGCGCCACCGGAGGCGCACCCCGGAGACATCCTCCTTCCTCCCGGGGGGTGATGAGTTTTGACACCTTTCTGCGGCACAATGCTTCGCCCCTCGCGCCCGCCCTGCGGCAGACGAGCCATGACCGTCGGAATCCACCCCGTTCTCGCCAGCGAACAGCCGGTCGTCCGTAGATCCGCGACACCCCCGTCCCCGGCTCCTCGCAACGCCTGTGGCACAATCCTTTCCCGATCGGCCTTGCCCAAGCGCCCGCGGAAACCTCGTTCGGAAGGCGGGGCCGGTCTCGCCCGCCCGCTGCTGCCGCTCGGCCCCTCGCGGCCCGCCTTTCCACGGTACCGGTTCTCCGGGCATCAGAGCTTCCCCTTCCGCCACGGCTGGCTGGCCAAGGCCGCGCGGGGAATCGCCGAGGATCCGGACCTGTTCGCGAGAGAGGACGCGCTCGCGCGGCTCGGCGTGGGAAAGAACATGGTGGCCTCGATGCGCCACTGGTGCGAAGCGACGGGCGTGATGGAGTTCGGCGCCCGCAGCCGGAGCGCCCGGATGACCGACCTCGGTGAGCTGCTGATCGGGCATCCCTCCTACCCCCCCATATTTGTATCATCAGATGACAAAGAACCAAAGGATTGGACTC
>CAYGAO010000015.1:0-21483 GCA_964347715.1 uncultured Acidobacteriota bacterium | reverse complement strand
CGCCCGGTTGACCCCCCCCGGGGTGCGGGGGGGGGGGGGGCCGGCCCCCCCCCCCCCCCCCCCCGAAAATCCGGGCCAGGTAGTTCCCGCGGCGGGCTAGACCCGGAGGCGCCCGCCGGCCGGACGGGGGCGGACCCTCACCTCGAGGATCCGGCCACCCTGTGGCTGCTCCACTGGCGCCTCGCCGGGCGGGCGGCGCCAGCCTCCACCTGGCACCTCGCCCTCACCTGCTACCCGGAGGTCCGGGCGACCGGCCCCGACCTGATCCGCTGGCTGTCGCGCCGGGCCGGGCGCGCGAACGGGGCGCGCCGCCGACCGCCGGCGGTCTCTTCGCTGAAGCGCGATGTGGAGGTCTTCCTCCGCACCTACCTGCCGCCCCGGGGAGGCCGGCGACGGACCGCCGAGGACGCCCTCGACTGCCCGCTCGCGGAGCTCGGGCTCCTCCGTCCGCTCGAACGGGGCGCCTGGGAGATGCCCCGCGGGCTCCGACCGAGCCTCCCGGACCGCGTCCTCGGCTTCGCGATCCTGGAATTCTGGGAGACGAGCGGCGGCTCCCGGAAGACCCTCACCCTCGAACAGCTCCTCTTCCAGCCCGGCAGCCCCGGAGGCGCGTTCCGCCTCGACGACCGCAGCCTGGTCGCGGCGCTGGAGCGGCTGTCGCAGGACGGGGCCGGGATCGCCTACGACGAGACCGCGGGCCTCCGCCAGATCCGCCGGACCGGCCACGCCCCGACGCCGATGGACTTCCTTCGCGCGGGGTATCCACGATGAGCGCACGGCTCTCGGACCTGGTCCGGGTGCCGGCGCGCTTCCACCGGTCGGTCCACCTCCCCGCGGACCACGCCCGGGGCGACGGCCCCGGCGACTCCTACCTGGTGACCGGGGCCGTCCGCGAAGCCGCCACGCAGATCCTCGACGAACTCGAAACGCCGAAGGGCGTCCGCGCCTGGACGCTCACCGGTCCCTGGGGCTCGGGGAAGTCGGCCTTCCTGCTCTTCCTCGCCGACCTGCTCGGCGGAGAGAATCCGAAGCATCCCGAGGCGCGGCGGCTCCGGAAGGGACGACCGCTCGCGGTTCTGCGCCCGGTGACGCTCCAGGCCGAGGCGGGTCCGCTCCTGCCGGCGCTCCGGGCGGCGCTCTCGCAGGTGTCCGGGGGCGATGCGGACTTCTCGGGCGGCGACTGCGCCAGGCTGCTGTTGCGGGCGGCGGAGAAGGCCGGGGGGCTGCTCCTCCTCGTGGACGAGCTCGGCAAGTTCCTCGAACACGCCGCGAGGAGCGGGGAAGACCCGTTCCTGCTCCACCAGCTCGCCGAGGCCGCCGCCCGCAGCGAAGCCCCCATCGTGTTCCTCGGGGCGCTCCACTCGGGGTTCTCGCGCTATCTGGGCGAAGCCGGCGGCGGCGCCCCGGAACGGCGGGCCGAATGGCAGAAGGTGGAGGGCCGCTTCCACGACCTCCCGTTCGCGCTCCCCGACCAGCAGGCGCTCGACCTCCTCGGCCGCGCGGTCCGATGGAACGAGCCGTCGGAGCAGCGTTGGCGCGAGCGCGCCCGGAAAGTGGCGGAAGACGCCGGGCGGCTCCCCGGAGAGGCGGACCGGCTCGCCGCGTGCGCCCCGCTCCACCCCCTGACGGCGCTCCTCCTGTGGCCGCTGTTCCGCAGCCGGGCGGCCCAGAACGAGCGCTCCCTGTTCTCGTTCCTCACGAGCCACGAGCCGCACGGGTTCCGGGACTTCCTCGAACGGGAGACGATCCCCGCGAACGGATCGGCGCCCCCGCTCTTCCGCCTCCCGGAGCTCTGGGACTACGCCGCCGGGTCGCTGGGTTCGGCGGCCTTCGCCGGCGCCGACGGCCGGAAGTGGAGCCTCGCCGCGGAGGCGCTCGACCGCCTGAACGACAGCTCGCCCCCACTCGCCGCGGAAGTGGTGAAGGCGACCGCCCTGCTCGGCCTCTTCGGGGACCGCCCGGGCCTCGCCGCCGACCGGGAGACGCTGGAAGCGGCGCTCGACGACGCCGGAACCGGCGAGGTCGGAGAGGCGATCGACCACCTCGAGGAGCGCTCGATCCTCGTCTGGCGCCGCCACCGGGGCGCCTACGCGCTCTGGGAGGGGTCGGATCTCGACCTCGACGCAGCGCTCCGCCGCGCCCTCGGGGAACGGGGTCCGGAACCGCTGGCCCACCGGCTGGCCCGCGCCGCCGCCCCGCGGCCCCTCGCCGCGCGGGCGCACAGCATGGAGACGGGCACGCTGCGCTGGTTCGAGCCCCGGCTCGCCGGGGGCTCGGACGACGAAGTTCGGGAGGAGCTCGCCGCCCCCACCGAGGCGGACGGCGTGGTGCTGTTCGTGGTTCCCGAGGGCGACCCCGAGCGCGCGGCCCGGACCGCGGCGAGCGCGAGCCGCCGGGGGCTCGGGAACTCCGGGCCCGGCGACCTGCGGAGCGGGCCCGGGCGACCGGCGCCATCGAAGCCGCTCCTGACGGCGCTGCTCGCGGACGGACCCCGGCTCGCCGAGGGGCTCGCCGAGGTGGAGGGGTGGCGGCGGGTGTGGGAAACCACCCCGGACCTTGCCGGCGACGCCGCCGCCCGCAAGGAGGCCGTGGGGCGCGAGGAAGCGGCGCGCCGCCGCTTCGAGTCCGCCGCCGGCCCGGCGCTCGGCCTCGCGGGCCATGTCCTCGACCCCAGCCAGGCCGACTGGTACTACCGGGGGGAGAAACGGCAACCGAAGAACCCGCGAGAACTGCAGGCGCTCCTGTCGCGGATCTGCAACGAGACCTGCTCGAAGGCGCCCCGGCTCGAGAACGAGCTGCTGAACCGGCGAACCCTCTCCTCCGCCGCGGCCGCGGGGAGGCGGAACCTGATCGCCCGGATCCTGGAGGACGCCGAGAGCGAGCGGCTGGGCATCGAGGGATTCCCGCCCGAGTTCAGCATGTTCCGGTCGCTCGTGGACCGGGGCGGGTTCGTCTTCCGGAAG
Source organism: uncultured Acidobacteriota bacterium (assembly GCA_964347715.1). Classification (GTDB taxonomy): domain Bacteria; phylum Acidobacteriota; class Vicinamibacteria; order Marinacidobacterales; family Marinacidobacteraceae; genus CAYGAO01. Next base: position 18,520 of record CAYGAO010000015.1, on the reverse strand, counting down.
CCGGAGTTCCGTTTGCGAAAGCCCCCGAGGGCCAGCACCTGGAGGCCCGCGTGGGACGAGGTCGCAGCGTTCGTCCGGAAGGCGGACGACGCGCCGCGGTCGGTCGCCGAGCTCGCCGCCCTCCTGGAGGCCCCGCCGTTTGGTCTCCGACCGGGGCCGTTCCCGGTCCTGCTGGCGCTCTTCCTCCGGGTGGAGGCGGGGAAGACGGCGCTCTACGAGGACGGCGTGTTCCTCCCCGACCCGGACACCGCCGCGTTCGAACGGCTGCTCCGCCGGCCGGAGACCTTCGCCCTCCGCTCGTTCCACGCGAAGAAACACGGTGAGAAGGGATTGATCGAAGCCGTCTGCGCCGAGTTCGAGATCCCGACGAAGCGGACAGACAACTTCGGAAAGCTCCTGATCCGCGGCGCGCAGCACCTCGTGGGCTGGGCGGTCCGCCTCCCACCTTTCGCCCGCCAGACCGCGCAACTCGGCGAACCGGCCCGCCGGGTGCGCGACGCCCTCCTCACGGCCCGCGATCCGAAGGACCTGTTCTTCCGGGACCTGCCACGGGCAACCGGATTCGAAGTCATCGACCCGGCGTTCCGGCCGAAGCGGGGCTTCCGGCGGACGGTCGAGGAGGTCAAGAAGCCGTTCGCCCGGAGCCTCCGGGACGCGGTTGCGGAGGTGGAAGGGGCGTTTCCCCAGATGCTCGCGTCACTGGAGAAGGAGATCGCCGCTGGCGAAGGGTTCGGCGCGCCGCTGCAGGGCGAAGAGCTGGGGCGACATCTCGCCCACGTCGGGATTGAATTCGCCGGCCAGGCTCCGGATCCCCGGCTTCAGCTCCTGCTCGAGGCCGCGAAACAGGCGGGCACCGGGGGCGACTGGCTGCGAACGATCGCAACCTCGCTCGCGGAGGGACTGCCTCCGGACAGGTGGAGCGACGACCGGGCGGAGTCCGCCCGCCGTCGCTTGCGTATCGCCGATCGGGAGGTGGCGCGGCTCCGTACGCTGGGTCTCGGAACCCGGACAAACGGAGGTGTCCCGACCTCTCGCGTCGAGACGCTGGTTCTTTCCTGGAAGGAGGCAGCGGAAGGTTTCTCGCCGGCGGAGCAGAAGAAGGCGACGGAGTTCTTCCGCGAGTACCTGGTCGCGAGCGGCGTGTTGCCGTGAGCGCGGAGTCGGTGCGCCACCTGGTCACGCTCTCCGGGGGCAAGGACTCCACCGCCCTCGCGCTCTACCTCCGCGAGAAGAACCCGGATGTGGAGTACGAGTACCTGTTCTGCGACACCCACAAGGAGCTGCCCGAGACCTACGAGTACCTCGACCGGATCGAGGCGCGGCTCGGGAAGCCGATCGTCCGGCTCCAGAACCAGCTCGGCGACCGGGGGTTCGACCACTTCCTGAAGCTCTACGGGGGCTACCTGCCGTCCCCGAGCGCCCGCTGGTGCACCCGCCTGCTCAAGATCGAGCCGTTCGAGCGGTATGTCGGCGACGACCCCACCCGTCTCTATGTGGGGATCCGCGCCGACGAGAACCGCGGCGGCTACATCTCGACGAAGCCGAACATCGAGGCGGTGTTCCCGTTCCGCGAGGACGGCCTCGGGCGCACCGAGGTGATGCGGATCCTGGAGCGGAGCGGCGTCGGCATCCCGCGCTACTACGAATGGAGGAGCCGCTCCGGCTGTTACTTCTGCTTCTTCCAGCAGCGCGGGGAGTGGGTGCGGCTCCGGGAGCGCCACCCCGATCTCTATGAAAAAGCCAAGGCATACGAAAGGGAGGACGAGGGTTACACCTGGGTGCGCCAGGAGAGCCTGACCCAGATCGAGGACCCGAAGCGCACGAAGCAGATCCTCGACCGGGAAGCGAAGGAACGCGAGCGCCGCGCCGCCCGCCGCCGACCGCGGACGCTGGGCCAGGCGTTCGGGTTCGAGGCTCCCGACGAGGCCGAGGACGACATGTGTCTCGTCTGCCACAAGTGACCACGGCCCGCTCCGCCGGGAGCAGCGGGACCGGATCCGCCCCGATCTACCTCGACAACCAGGCCTCGACGCCGATGGACGAGACGGCGTTCCGGGCGATGGCCGAAGCCGCCCGAACCCTCTGGGCGAACCCGTCGAGCCCGCACCGGTCGGGCCAGCGCGCCGCCGCCGCCGTCGAGCGGGCCCGAGAGCAGGTCGCGCGCGCCATCTCGGCCCTCCCCGAGGAGATCGTCTTCACCAGCGGGGCCACCGAGAGCAACAACCTCGCGATCCTCGGCGTCGCCCGCTTCGCTCTCGCGCGCGGCGCGGGCCGCCGCGCCGTCGTCACCCTTCCCGTCGAACACCCCTCGGTACTCGCCCCGGCGCGCCACCTCGAATCGCTCGGGTTCGAGCTCCGCCTCGCCCCGGTCGGACCCGACGGCCGGGTCCGCCTCGATGCGCTCGAATCGCTGCTCGACGACGGCGTGCTGCTGCTCGGCATCCAGGCGGCGAACAACGAGATCGGGACGATCCAGCCGGTCGCCGAAGCCGCCCGGCTCGCCCACGAGCAGGGCGTGATCGTCCACTGCGACGCCGCGCAGGCGCTCGGAAAGACGCCGTTCGATGTCGAGGCCCTCGACCTCGATCTCGCCTCGCTCAGCGCCCACAAGTGCCACGGCCCGAAGGGCGTCGGCGCGCTCTGGGTTCGCGGCGGCGCGCGCACCGCTCCGCTGGCCCCGATCACCCACGGCGGCGGCCACGAACGCGGCCTCCGCCCCGGCACCCAGAACACCCCCGGCATCGTCGGTTTCGGGGAAGCGGCACACCGGGCGGTCGCCCGCCTCGACACCGACGCCGCGCGCCTCGGCGCGCTCCGCGACGACCTCGAAACCCGAATCCTCACCGCCATTCCCGACACCCGCATCAACGGCGCCCGAAATCACCGCGTCCCGCACGCCACCTCGATCACCTTCCCCGGCGCCGACGCCGACGCCATCGTCGCGAACCTCCCCGACCTCGACCTCTCCGCCGCCTCCGCCTGCCACGCCGGCACCCCCGAACCCTCGCATGTCCTCCGCGCCATCGGCCTCACCGCCGCGGAAGCCCAATCCACTCTCCGCCTCGCCCTCCCCCGCGACGCCACGGCCGAAGTGGCGGAGCGGGCCGCCAAACGGATCCTCGAAGCGGCGGATCGCGTCGGCGACCGCAGCTCAAGGGCGCGCCCATGACAGATCTCGATGTGTTCCGCCACCTGTCGGGTGCCCGAGGTCGCCTCACATTCCACACCCAGAAGACTGCGGAGTGGATTCCTGACGGCCCAGGGTGTTACGCCTGGTTCTTGCCCCTGTGGCTCTATGCCGACGACCTCCCCCGCCTGAAGTGCATCCTGCTCGCCGTCCACACCTGGGAACCTCGGGGAGAGCCCAAGCCGGGCGTCGCCGCCTTCAACTGGGACCATGTCACTTTCCGCGTCAGGCGTGAGCCGCGCACCCTCAACGAGGACAGGTTCGTGAAGGTCTGGGACCGTGTGATCACCGTACCCGAGGGGAAAGCGGCCCTACAACGGCTGCTACTCGAGTCCAGCCCGCTGATGCCTCCGCTCTACATCGGGCGCACAAAGAACCTGCGTCACCGGTACCGCCAACACGTGACGGGCAGCGGCTTCCCCCGTCGCTTTGTGCAGTGCGTACACGACATCGCGAAGGGGAAAAACGACTTCAACATCGCCATTTCGGATCTTCTCTTCGCATGTCTCGAGACGTCGCCCCGGGACCGCGAAACCCTTGGACGATTGTTCCCCGACCGTCAAGAGGACCTGAACGAACTCATCGAACACCTGCTGATGGAGCCCTGCCGCCCACCGTTCAGCCGCCTTTAGCGTCAGCTAAGGACGAACCATGTCCCAACCGCCTCCCATCCAGAACGACCCTCTGAACCTGAAACTCACCGGCGCATACGGTGAATTCGGAGCCGGCGCCGGAGTACAGGCCTTGTACCTCCAGACCACGATCGATCCGGAGATGCTGGACGAGATCAAGATGGTCTGTGACATTCCAGGGTCGCAGCGTTGGTCCGTACCCGATCTGTTCCAGCGCGAAGTGGACGAGGGGCGCATCACGAGTTCGCTTCTTCCCTACCTGAAGTCGGCGGACAAGGTGAAGTTCTTCAATCCCCTGACACTGACGCTCCTTCCCATGGAAGAGAAGAAGAAACGAGCGCACATCGTGGCCGACATACCCTACTTGGACGCATGTGAAGGAGAATCCGGAGGCCAGGACTTCCGTGAATTCCACCGCAAGAACTTTTACAAGGTACGCGAGTTCACGGAAACGCACTTCGGAGAGGTCCGTTGGAACAAGCGCCGCGTCCGGGTCGTCGCCATCGACGGACAGCACCGTCTGGCGGCGCTGAAGCGGTTGTTGGACGACCCTCAGGGACCACAGGGAACGGTCGAGGAATGGCGGATACCGGCGGTGGTCGTTCTCTTTCGGGCCGACGGAACCCAAGCGGCTCTTCCGGGGTTGGTCGAAGTCATTCGCAAATTGTTCGTATACATCAACACTACGGCGCAGCGAGTGAACCCCGCGCGGGCGATCCTCCTGTCGGACGAGAGTCCATCCTCTGTCTGCACCCAGGAACTGCTGGAGACCCTTCACCAGAACGACCTCAGACCGGTCGCAGAACGAGACCCCCGCCGCCTGCCACTGCTCTTCTTCGACTGGCGCGGCGAGGAGCGGCTCGGCCAGGCGTACGCACCGGGGGCGGTGAATGGAATTCAGGAGATCCGGGACTGGATATTCCACTACATCCTCAAGTGCGAGGTACACAAGGCGGTCGCTGGCGAAAACGAATTCACGCCCGAGGCCTGCACGGCGCTCGACCTCACCCCGCCACACTCGCTACACGCTGCGTTCAAGCGCGGGCAGCTCGACCACGAGGGCACCGAGCTCCTCCGTCGGAGGCTGCGGCAGAGCCTCCTGCCCGCGCTATCCCATCTGCTCGAGTCCTTCGGCCCGTATCGCTCGTATGTGGAGACACTCCGCCAGATCGAGGACAGGTATTGCGGTGAGTCTGGTACCGACATCGGTCGGCACGCCTTCGACGAGATCCGCTTCGGGATGCACACGGCCGACAATACAACCAAGGACGCCGTGGAATACGCCCGCCGGGAGATCGAAGAGAGGATGCGAAGACTCCGCGTCGACACTCTGCCGTGGCTTGTCGATCACGACATCGGAATGCGGGGGATTCTCTCGGCGTTCGGTTCCCTGCGCGCTGCCTTCGGCCACCCCGACTGGGTCGAGTTCTCCAAACGTTTTACCGACGCGCTGAACACGCTGCTCGATGAGGGCTGGCTCGACCGCGACCGAAAGGGCAAGGAGCTGCGTCACATCGCGAGAGACCACAACGACACCGTCGTCAACTACCGACTGGAGGCGGTTCCCCGGGGACTCGGCGCGTATCTCCAGCTCCTCGTCGCCGCTCACGGCAACGGCTGGCCGAAGGAATGGACCGGGATCTGGCTCAGCCGCCGGGAAGAACTCCTCGACCAACTCGAGGGGACCGTGCGCCGAGGCTACAGAAGGGAGTACCGACCCGAACTCAAGGAGAAATACCCTGGCGGAGGCAGGCCGCTCACGGTCGCCGTCAACAGGAAAGCGACGGCCGCGGCGCGAAAGCACATCCTGCGCCTCCACAAGTCACTCGACGGCGCGGTCGCGCGATTCGGAGGCTGTTAGGCCGGGCATCGGAGCGAAGCATGCAGATCTACCCAGCGATACGCGCCCGCATGGGCGACCACCACTACTACATCACCCGGATGCGGATGAGGGATGTCGCCAACGAGATCTCCATCGCCAGCGACCTGTGGACCGACCGGACCCTGAGCGACGCGATGCAGCGCGAGGTGAACGAATCGCGGGTGAAGCACGAGCTGGTGCACTTCCTGGCGAGGCGAGACGACCGGTTCTTCTCGTCGCTGGTGGTTGCGGCTGTTGGGGGCGAGCCGAGCTGGACGCCGATCCCGTCCCGACACGGGAAGGACAACGCCTTCGGCGAGCTCGCGTTCGAATCGGACCCCGATTACTACGCCCTCGACGGGCAACACCGGCTGCGCGCGGTGAAGGAGCTGCTCGACGATCCGGGCTCCGCACCGAAGGGGTTTGCCAACGAACAGCTGTCCGTGATCGTCGTCCTGCCCCCGAAGGGCGTCGCCGACCGCATCTGGGTGCGCCGCTACCGCCGCCTGTTCACCAGCCTGAACCGGTACGCGAAGCCCACCGACCGCGACACGAACATCATCATGGACGAGGACGACCGGTTCGCGATCGTGACCCGGCAGCTCATCTCGGAACACCCTTTCTTCAAGGCGCCCGCCGACGAGAGCGAGTCGTTCCGCGTGCTGACCAAGGGGAAGAACCTGAAATCGGGCGCTCCCCACTTCACCAGCCTGCAAACGCTCTACGACATGAACACGGAGCTGCTCAAGGACCGCGAAACGCTGCGGCAGCGCGGCACGCCGAGGGAGTGGAAGTCGTTTCTCAGCTACCGGCCCGCCGATGCGGTGATCGAGAAGACCTACGCCGACCTGAACCGCATCTGGGACGCCCTCCTCGCTGCGTTGCCCGACCTTCGGAAGGACCCCGGGCACATGCGCTGCCACGAGGAACTCGCGGACGACGACCCGCGCCAGGACCACCTCGCCTTCTGGCCCATCGGGCAGGAGGTGCTCGCCCGGCTGGCGCGCGCCCTCCTCGACCTCGGCGGGTTCGAGCCGGCCGGGACGGTCGAGGAAATGACGGAGACGCTCTCCGTGCTCGCCGAGCTCCCCTGGGCCCTCCACGCCCCGCCCTGGAGGCACTTGCTGCTGGTCCCGGACTCGAAGAGGCAAGGCGGCTTCCGCATGCGGAGCGAGGATCGCAAGAAGGCGGTGGGCGTCGCCTTGGAGCTGCTCCGGTGGATCGCGAGCCTCGACCCGCTGAACGACGAGGATGTCGAAGACCTCCGCGGGCGGTGGGCGGAGCTCTTGTACCGGGGCGCTTCGGAGGAGACGCCGGAAGCCGAGACGGCCGAGGCGATGTGGAAGGCGGTCGAAGAGCGGCGAGCCACCGTCGCCGCCGGTGGCGGCTGACGCGCCGTCGCCCGACTCGGGGGACGCTCCGGTTTCCGCGGTGGCCGGGGGCCTGACCTTCCGGTTCGCGGCGACGGACGGCGGTTCGCCCGATCCGGTGCCGGACCGGCTGAGCCGGGCCGCCGATTGGGCGGCGGTCCTCGATCCCCCGCTCGTCCGCGGCCGGCAGCCCTCGATCCGGGTCCCGCCTCGCGGCCCGAGGGGTTCCGCGCGCCCGGCGGGACAGACGGCGGCCGACTACCGCCACCTGCGGCTGCCGGTCGGCGATCTGGTCCGGCCGGTGCTCCTCGACCCGCCGGACGAGTCGCCGCTCCACGACTTCCAGCGCCGGGGCGTGGCGTGGCTGCAGGAGCGGGAGGGCGGCATCCTCGCCGACGACATGGGCCTCGGGAAGACGGTCCAGGTGATCTTCGCGCTGCGGGCGCTCTTCCAGCGCGGGGAGATCCGGGACGCGCTGGTGCTGTGCCCGAAGGGGATGGTCTCCACCTGGGGCCGCGAGTTCGGCCGCTGGGCGCCCGAGCTGGGAGTGGCCGAGATGGCTCCGCCGGCCGCCATCCGCTCCGAAGCGTGGAAGGCGGTGTACCGACGCCGACATGTGCTGCTGACGAACTTCGAGCAGCTGCTCGACCTGCCCGGGTTCCTGGTGGAAGACCCGCCCGATGCGGTCGTCGCCGACGAGGCGCACCACCTGCGGAAACCCGGCTCCCGGGTGACCGCCGCGGCGTTCCGGCTTCGGCCGGGGAGGTTCTGGGCGCTGACCGGGACCCCGGTGGAACGGGACGCGCCCGACCTGGCCACACTCCTTTCGCTCGTGGCTCCGGGCTGGTTCGCGCCTTCGGACGGGAAACAGCCGGCCTCGTTCCGGAGCCGCGCCCGACGCTTCGTGCTGCGGCGGAAGAAGGAAGACGCACTCCGCGACCTTCCGAGAGTCCACGAACGCTCCGAGATCCTGGATCTGACTGCGGCGCAGCAGCAGGCCTATCGGAGCGTGGAAGCGGCGTACCTCCGGGGAGACATCGAGCCGCTGCCCGGGATCGGCAGACTGCTCGACATCTGCGACTTCGATCCCGAGAGCGGGGCCAGCGTCAAGATCGACTGGATCCTGGACTACCTCGCCGAAGTCCGGAAGGCGGGGGAGAAGGCGGTGGTGTTCGCCCATCGGCTGGCGCCCCTCCGGGAACTCGAACGGCGCGCCAGCGAGCGGTTCGGACGCGGGGCTTCCCCGCTGCTCACCGGCGCGATGGACGCGCGGGAGCGGGACCGCGAGGTCGGCCGCTTTCGCCGCGACGAGGCGGCGGTGGCGCTCCTCGCCTCGACCGGGGTCGGTGGCGAGGGGCTCACCCTGACCGAGGCGAACCATGTCCTGCTGCTGAACCGATGGTGGAACCCTTCGACGAACCGGCAGGCGCGGGACCGGGTGGCGCGGATCGGACAGCATCGCGAGGTTCGGGTCGTCGGGTTCCGCTGCCGGAACACGGTGGAGGAGAACCTGGAACGCATCCTCGGGGAGAAGGCCGATATCTACGAAGAGACGGTGGAGCGCCTCACGACGACGAACTCCCTCGGTTGGGTCCGGGAGATCCTCGAAGGCGAAGGAGGCCCGCGTCGGCTCCTGCCGAACCCCGAGGACCCACCCCGAAGCTGACGCCCCGCGCCGGCGCAGGCCGAACCCCGAAACTCACACCGACGCCGACGACCCGCGACGGCTCCGCCCGAACCCCGACCCTCACGCCGACGCTGACGAACCGCGTCGGCTCCTGCCGAACGCCGAGGGCCCCCCCGAAAGCCGACCGACCACGCGAACCTCGTCGGGTTCGCGCCGGGCGGAGAGACGCCGGGGCGTCGGCCCGGGATAATCGCCTCTCCATGCGCCCTCTGCCCCTCCCCATCGCTGTCGCCTTCGTCCTGAGCTCGCCGGCGCTCGTCACCGGCCAGCCGGAGGCGGGCGCCGAGTGGCCCCACTGGGGTGGGGATCCCGGCTCGATGCACTACTCCCCGCTCGACCAGATCCGCCGGGAGAATGTGGGCGACCTGCGGGTCGCCTGGGAGTGGGACACCGGAGAGGCGCCGCTGACCGGCCCGCGCCTGCCGGTGCCCCGGAACCCGGTGCGCCCGGGCAGCTTCGAGAACACCCCGATCGTCCGGGACGGGGTCATGTATGTGAGCACCTCCTACAACCGGGTGGCGGCGCTCGACCCCGACACCGGCGCGCCGAAGTGGATCTACGACCCGCGGATCACCGAGTGGGGGCAGGTCCCGAACGGGACCGGGTTCGTCCACCGGGGAGTCGCGTTCTGGGAGGGCGACGAGGGCGCCGGCCGGGTGTTCCTGAACAGCCGCTGGCGCCTGATCTCGATCGACGCGGTCACCGGCGAGCCGGACCCGTCCTTCGGCAGCGGCGGCGAGATCGACCTGACCGCGCAGCTCCTCTGGCCGATCAACCGCCTCCACTACACCCAGACCTCGCCGCCGGTCGTCTTCGAGGACCTGGTGATCCTCGGGAACGGCGTCTGGGATCTCTTCGTGTACGAGCGCGACCCGCCCGGCAACATCCAGGCGTTCCACGCGCGGACCGGCGAGCTCGTCTGGTCGTTCAACCTGATTCCGCAACCGGGCGAGTTCGGGAACGACACCTGGGAGGACGGGGCGTGGGACCGGGTGGGCCACACGAACGTCTGGGCGCCGATGGCGCTCGACGAGGAGCGGGGGCTCCTCTACCTCCCGGTGGGGACGCCGAGCAACGACTACTACGGCGGGGATCGCCTGGGCGACAACCTGTTCGCCGAGGCGGTCGTCTGCCTCGACGCCCGGACGGGCGAGCGGGTCTGGCACTTCCAGACGGTGAAGCACGGACTCTGGGACTACGACCTGCCGGCGGCGCCGACGCTGCTCACGATCGAGGTCGGGGGCGAGTCCGTGGATGTGGTGGCGGCCCCGGCGAAGACGGGGTTCCTCTATGTCTTCGACCGGGTCACCGGCGAGCCGGTCTGGCCCATCGAGGACCGTCCGGTCCCCGCGAGCGATGTCCCCGGCGAGCGCGCCGCGGCGACGCAGCCCTTCCCCACCCGGCCCCCGCCGTTCGCGAAGCAGGGCTTCACCGAGGCGGAGGTGATCGCGTTCACTCCGGAACTCCGCGAGGAGGCGCTCGCGAAGGTCCGGCAGTACCGCATGGGCGGCCTCTTCGCGCCGCCGTCGCTCGAGGGAACGATCACGAACCCGGGGATCCTCGGCGGGGCGAACTGGGGCGGCGCGGCGGCCGATCCGGAGACCGGGGTGGTCTATGTGAAGGCGAACGAGTTCCCCTCGCTGCTCGCGCTCACCGAGGCGGACCCCGAGGTGATCGAGGGGCGCTACGGCCTCGACCGGGAGCGGCGGTCGCTGAACCTCCCGAACGGGCTGCCGATCAACCGGCCACCCTACGGGACCCTGACGGCGATCGACCTGAACACCGGCGAACACCTCTTCCAGGTCCCCGCCGGAAACAACCCGCTCGTCCGCGACCATCCGGCCCTCGCGGGCGTGGACCTCGGCGAGGCCCGGCTCGGGATCGTGGGCGCTCCGGGGCCGATGGTCACCGCGGGGGGCCTCGTCTTCTTCACCGGCGGCGCCGACCACCTGTTCGCGCTCGACAAGACCACCGGCGAGGAACTCTGGGCGCATCCGCTCGGCGCCAGTTCCTACGCGAACCCGATGACCTACGAGTCCCCGGAGGGAGTCCAGTTCGTGGTCGTCGCCGTCGGTCGCGGCGAGGGGAACCGGCTGGTCGCGTTCTCGCTCGACGGCGGGCCGGGCGGGAGATAGCCCCGGTGGCCGGACCGCGCGGCGCCGCCTCCCGACGCGCGGACTTCACCCCAGGCCTGCGCGCCGGACGATGCCCCGGCCGGACCCGAATTCCGGACCCACCGGACACCCGCGCCATGATCGAACTGTTTCGGCAAGCGGAAAGCCACGAGACCGCCGCCGAGCTCGGGATCGCCAGCGGCTCGGCGATCTTCGAGACCGCGCTCCGCCGGCTCCCGGTCACCGAAGCCCCCCGGCGGCGCGGCTGCGAAGACCCCGAGGATCATCGGGCCATCGCCAGGCGGATCGACGACCTCGCATCCCGGGCCATCGACCGACGCTACCTCCACCCTCACGACATCCCGCTGGCGATCTACCTGTGGGTTCTCCGCTCCCTGGATCGGCGCCGGCCGCCGGCCCGGCGGCTCTCGGAATCCGCCGCGACCGCCGTGCTGACGGCGCCGAACTGCTCGTGGGCCCACCGGCTGGCGCGCGGCATCCTGACGGACGCCACCGACCACGATCGGTGACGACCGACGACTTCGGACGCCCCGCGAAACAGCGGCCGATCGTCGCCGGCGATCGCTGACCCGGACCGACGCCCGGTCCGGCGGTATCCTCCCGGGTTCGCCGGCTGCGGCGAACGCCGATCCGAGGAGTCTTCGATGAACCAGCCACCGCGCCACGCCTACCTTCCCCCGCTCTACGACCCCGATTCCGTCCGCCCGATGTGGGAGGAGCTCTCCGAGTGCGGCGTCGAACCGCTGCGGAGCCCGGAGGAAGTGGACGAACTCCTGGGGCGCCCCGGCACCGCGCTCGTGGTCGTGAATTCGGTCTGCGGCTGCGCCGCCGGCTCCGCTCGTCCGGGGGTGACGCTGGCGCTCCAGCACCCGCGGATTCCGGACCACCTCGGCACCGTCTTCGCCGGCGTGGACCGGAACGCCACCGAGCGGGCGCGCGCCCACATGACCGGGGCGCCGCCGTCGTCCCCGTCGGTCGCGCTGTTCCGCGACGGCGAGCTGATCCACCTGCTCGAGCGGTGGCAGATCGAGCGGATGCCGCCGGACCGGATCGCGGGCGACCTCGCCGCCGCGTTCGACGCGCACTGCCGGGCCTCCGGGCCCTCGGTTCCGCGCGAGGTCTGGGAGCGGACCGCGAGCGCCCGGATCTGCGGATCGAGCATTCCGCGTTTCGACCCGGGTCGCGCGACGGAGCCGGTCAACATCTCGTGAGGCGGGATCGGCGGGCCCCGGTCGCGGCGGGCTGACCCCCCGGCGGCCATGGGCGCGGCCGGGCGCCCGCCGTCCGCGCGGTTCCTCGCGGTCGAAGGGATCGAGGGGGCCGGCAAGACCCTCGTCGCCGAACGACTCGCCCGGAAGCTGCGCGGGCTCGGCCGGAGCGTCACCCGCACCCACGACCCCGGCGGCACCGATGCCGGCAGGGTGATCCGGCAGCTGCTGCTCCACGAGCGCGGCCCGCTCTGCGCCGAGGCCGAACTCGCCCTCTTCTTCGCCGACCGGGCGCAGAACCTGGCCGAGGTGATCCGCCCGGCGCTCGCGCGCGGCGACACGGTGATCGCGGACCGGTTCACCGACTCCACGATCGCCTACCAGGGCGCTGGCCGGGGCCTCTCCCGCGAGCGGATCCTCGCCGTGGACCGGGCGATCACGAACGGGATCCGTCCCGATCTGACGCTCCTCCTCGACCTGCCGGCGAGCGACGGGCTCGCGCGGATCGCCGGCCGCGACCGGATCGAGAGCGAGGCGGAGGACTTCCACGACCGCGTGCGGCGCGGATTCCTCGAGATCGCCAGGGAGCACCCGGGCCGGGTCGCGGTGATCCCGGCGGCCGGCCCGCCCGACGAGGTGTTCGCGGCGGTCTGGGAGGCCGTCGCCGGGAGGCTCGCGTGAGCGTCCCGGAGCTCCTCGCCGGACCGCCCTTCCCGCACCTCGCCCGCCTCGCCGCCGCCGGCCGCCTGCCGCCCGGGCTGCTCCTCTCCGGCCCGCCCGGAGCCCCGACCGAGGCCGCGGCAGTCGCGCTCGCGGCGATCCTGAACAGCCCGGACGCCACTCCCGGTTCGGCGGCGACGCGCGCCGTCGAGGCCCGCATCCGGCGCGCCGACGAGCTGTCGCGGGCGGGGAACGCCGCGAAGGAAGAGCGGGAGCGGCCCGGACTCGAACCGTACCCCGATGTCCGGATCCTCCGGCCCGAGACCGGAAAGACCCTCCAGGTCCGGGAGATCCGGGGAGCGGTCGCCGCCTCGCGCTCCCGGCCCTTCGAGGGGCGCCGCCGCCTCGTGATCCTCGTCGGGGCCGATTCGATGACGCCGTCGGCGTCGAACGCCCTCCTCAAGACGCTCGAGGAGCCCCACGAATGGCTCGGCCTGATCCTGTGCACGACGCGGGAGGCGGCGCTCCTGCCGACGATCGTCTCGCGCTGCCAGCGGTGGCGATTCCGGGCCCCGACCGGGCCGGAGGTGGCGGCGGAACTCCGCTCCGCGCACGGGTACGCGGCCGGGGAGGCGGCGCTGGCCGCCGCCGCATCCGGCGGCGACCTCGCGCGGGCCCTCGCCCTCCCCCGGAGCGGCCTCGCGCCGCTCGCCGAGACCTGCGAGCAGGTGGCGGCGGTGGTGACACGGGGCATACCGCCGGCGGGGAGAAGGACGCTGACCGAGAAGCTCACCCGGGCGCCGCGCCCCCGCCGCGGGGAGGGCCGGGTCGACGAGCTCCCGGTCTTCCTGAGGCTGCTCCGGGCGAAGCTCCGCGATCTCGCGGCGCTCGCGGCGGGAGCGGAGCCGCTCGACCCGGAGACCGCCGGCGGCGCTTCGCGCGAGAGCCTCCGGAAGCTGGCGAACCGCGCTCCCGGCCGGGCCTTCGCCGAGGCGTTCCTGCTCGTCGAGGCGGCGGACGACCGGATCCATCGCCGCCACGGAAACCGGAAGATGCAGCTCGACGGGCTGCTGCTCGCCTTCAACGAGATCGCCCGCCCCCTCGTCCTCGCGCGTCTCCGGAAGAGACGCGGCGCCTGACAGACAGCCCGTGGAAAAAGTCCCCCGCATCCGCACCCCTCCGGGAAGGAAACAGGAATCCGCCTCGATCCGGGGATGCGGGGCACTTTTCCCACAGGCAGGTGGCCCGAATCGCTTCCGCGATCCGCTCCACCGTCTTTCGCGGGGAGGGAGAACCCTCCCCGGCGGCGCTACGCACCGTGTCTGTGCCCGGGCGACTTTCGCCACAGCCTGCTGAACCCCCGCCGACCCACCCTCTCCGGGCCCGGGGTTGCGCCGGCCCTTGCAGTTCGATAATATTGGAACAGTGGAATCACGAGCTGCCGTGGCGATGCTCGCCGCGCTCGCCCAGGACACCCGCCTCTCGATCTTCCGGCTCCTCGTCCGGGCTGGACGAAGCGGGCTCCGGGCGGGCGCCATCGCCGAACGGCTCGACCTTCCCGCCGCGACCTGCTCGTTCCATCTGAAGGAGCTGCGGCAGTCCGGCGTCGCGAGCTGCTGCCGCGACGGCCGGTCCCTGATCTACGGCGCGGACTTCCGCGCGATCCGATCCCTGCTGGACTACCTGACCCGGCACTGCTGTTCCCTGGAAGAGGAACCGGAGGAGTAACGACGATGCGACTGCAACTCGCCCTGAATGTGAAGGACCTCGACGCCGCGGTGGACTTCTATTCGCGGATGTTCGGCGCCGAGCCGAACAAGCGGCGGCCCGGATACGCGAACTTCGCGATCTCGGACCCGCCGCTGAAACTCGTCCTGTTCGAGAATCCGGGGGCCGCCGAACGGATCGACCACCTCGGCGTGGAAGCGTTCGCGGAGTCGGCCGTCGAGAGCGCCGAGAAGCGGTTCGACGAGAACGCGCTGCCGCTCGAGGTCGAACGGAGCGTGGACTGCTGCCACGCCCGGTCGAACAAGGCGTGGACGCGGGAACCCGACGGCATCCGCTGGGAGTGGTACCGCGTCCTCGAGGACCTTCCCGCACCCGAAGAGCAAGGCGCCGGGGGGTGCTGCGGGGCGGAACCGGCCGGCGCGGCCTGACAGCCTGCGGACAAGACGCCCGGCATGGGAATCCGTCCTCGAAGAGCCGGGGAGCCCCCGTCGTCCGGGCGGATGCGGGGCGCTTCGCGCCGCCTCGGCGCGCGAGGGACTTTCTCCGTGGCCTGCCTGGCCGACCACTCGAGGAGCGCCGCCGGGGCGGAACGGTACGCTTTGCTCCGGGCGGGGCCCCGGTCGGCGCCGCTCTCCCTCCCGCCAGCAGATCGCCGAGTTCCGCCCCATGACCCGACCACTCCTCCCGCCCGCGCTCCGTCGCCTTCGCTCGCTCGCCCTCGCCGGGATCCTTTCCGGTAGCGCCGTCGCGCTCTCGCCCGCCGGGGCCCTGGCGCAGATTCCTTCCCCCGAGGAGTTCTTCGGCCACCGCATGGGCGCCGACCGCAAGCTCGCCCGCTGGGACCGGCTCGTCGAGTACTACGAGCTCATCGGCCGGGAGAGCGACCGCGTCCGGGTCGTGGAAGTGGGCCCCTCGACGCTCGGGCGCCCGTTCCTCGTTCTCTGGACTCCGCGCCGGAGACCCTCGACCGGCTCGCCGACTACCAGCGCCTGAACCGGGCGCTGCAGGACCCGCGCGGGCATTCCGAGGCGGACCTCGAGCGGGCCGTTGCCGAGGGGAAGGTGGTCTTCGTCCAGGCCTACGCGCTCCATTCGACCGAGGTCGCGGCGAGCCAGTCGGCGGCCGAGATCGCCTGGCTCTTCGCCACCCGCGACGACCCCGGGATCCACGAGATCCTCGACAACACGATCTCGATCCTGATCCCCGCCTTCAACCCCGACGGGGTGGACCTGGTGAACGAGTGGTACGACCGCTGGGTCGGCACCGAATACGAGGGCGCGCGCCCGCCCGGGCTCTACCACCACTACATCGGGCACGACAACAACCGCGACGCCTTCATGCAGAACACGGTGGAGTCGCGCTACGGAGCCGAGATCCTCTTCCGCGAGTGGATCCCGCAAGGGTTCATCGACCACCACCAGATGGGCGCCTACACCGCGCGGATCTACCTGCCCCCCTACG
This sequence comes from uncultured Acidobacteriota bacterium, assembly GCA_964347715.1. Classification (GTDB taxonomy): domain Bacteria; phylum Acidobacteriota; class Vicinamibacteria; order Marinacidobacterales; family Marinacidobacteraceae; genus CAYGAO01. The sequence continues at coordinate 2,591 of CAYGAO010000015.1, read as the reverse complement.
CCGAACCGATCCGGCCCGGCGCCGATCCGCTCGTCTGGCGGGAGATGTCCTGGTACGGCGCCCACATGGCCTACCGGATGGAGGAAGAGGGCTTCGAGGGAACGGTGACCTCGGCGATCTACTCCGGCTGGGGCCACTTCGGGTTCCACTGGATCACCCCCTTCCACAACATCGCCGGGATGCTCACCGAGGCGGCGAGCGCCCGTCTCGCGACCCCGCTCCATGTCCATCCGGACCAGCTCCGGGGCTCGCGGCAGCTTCCCGAGTACGAAGCGCAGACGACCTTTCCGAACCCCTGGCCCGGTGGCTGGTGGCGGGTGCGCGACATCGTGGACCGGCAGATCTCGGCGACCTTCTCTCCGCTCGAGATCGCCGCCAGAAACCGCGAGACCGTCCTCCGGAACGCCTGGAACAAGGCCAGCCGGCAGACCCGGCGCGGCGCCGAGAGCGAGGTGAAGGCCTGGATCGTCCCGGCGGACCAGCACGACCCGCTCACCGCCGGGAAGCTCGTGGACAAGCTGCTGCTCCAGGGGATCACCGTGGAACGCTCCGCCGCCGGCTTCACCCACGAGGGCCGGGTGTACGGTCCGGGCAGCTGGGTCGTTTCGCGGGCGCAGCCGAAACAGGGAGTCGTCCGCTGGCTCCTCGGTCGCACGCTCTACCCGGACAACAGCTACACCCGCACCGCCGACGGGGATCCGATCCGTCCCTACGACATGTCGGGCGATGTGCTCGCCGAGTTCATGGGCGTGCGCGTGGACGAAGCCCGGACTCCGGTCGAGGCGGAACTGGAGGTCGTCGCCGAGCGAGAGCTCGCACCCGGACCCGTCGCCTCCTCCGCGCCCTCGGGCTACCGCCTGGACGGCGCGCTGAACGACGCCTTCCGGGCGGCGAACCTGCTCTTCGACGCCGGGGTGCCGCTCCGCCGCATCACGGAGGGAACGAGGCGCGGGGACTTCGTCGTCCCTCCGGGCGCGGATCCGGAGGCGCTCCGACAGGTGGCCGAGAGCACCGGGGTCGGTTTCCCGGCCCTCGCCGCCGGCGACTCCGGCGCCGGAGAGCCCCTCTCCCGGCAGCGGATCGGGATGTACCAGCGCTTCTACGGCGGGAACATGGACGAGGGCTGGACGCGGTTGCTCCTCGAGAACTTCGGCTTCCCCTACACGAGCATCTTCGACGAGGAGATCCTCTCGGGGACGCTCGGGGAGCGCTTCGAGGTGATCATCCTCCCGGCGGACTCGAAGGAGATGATGCTCGGGCCGTCCGGGGATTCGCCCGGTCCGGACCCGGACGAGACCCCGCCCGCATTCCGCAGCGGCTTCGGCGAGGAGGGCGCCGCCGCACTCGAGGCGTTCGTCGAGAGCGGCGGCACGCTCGTGACCTTCGCCCAGGCAGGGCAGCTGGTGCTCGACCTCTTCGAGGTGCCGGTGCGGGACGCGGTGGCCGGGAAGTGGGGGAACGAGTTCTGGGCCCCGGGCTCGACGCTTCGGGTCGAGGTGGACACCTCGAGTCCGTTCGCCTGGGGAATGCCGGAAGACGCGCTCGCGACCTACCTCGCCGGGGGGCAGGTGTACGAAACGATCCCGGGAGCCCGGAGCGCCGATGTGCGACGGGTGGTCACCTACCGGGATCGGGACCTCCTCGAGAGCGGCTGGCTGCTCGGCGAAGAGGCGATCACCGGGAAGGCGGCGATGGTGTCCGTGGCCCACGGCGAGGGCCAGATCGTGATGATCGGCTTCCGCGCCCAGCACCGGGCCCAGACGCACGGCACCTACAAGCTGCTCTTCAACGCCCTGGTGGGGGAGTAACCGCCGCGGGGTCCGGGGCTCCGAAGACCCCGCGACGGGGCCGGTCCGCCGGGCTCGACCCGGAGGCGCTACCCGAGGGCTTCCCGGACCTCGCGGTCCGCTTCCCGGGTGCGGATCGTCTCGCGGCGGTCCCGCCGGCTCTTTCCCCGGGCGAGCGCGACCTGCACCTTGATCCAGCCGTTCCGCACATGGACCCGGAGCGGCACCAGCGTGAGCCCCGCCGTGCTCAGCTTTCCGGCGATCCGCCGCACCTCGTCCCGGTGGAGCAGCAGCTTGCGGGTCCGCTCGGGGTCGGCCTCCTGGGAAGCATGGGCGTAGGGCGCGATGTGGCAGTTCACCAGGAAGAGCTCGCCGTTCCGCTCCCGGCCGTAGGCGTCCTTCAGGTTCACGCCACCGCCGCGACAGGACTTCACCTCGGCTCCGGTCAGCGCGAGCCCGGCCTCGAAGGTCTCGAGCAGCGAGAAATCCCGACGCGCGCGCCGGTTCTCGGCGAGCACCGGCACCGAGGAGGCATGGGCGCCACGCGCGCCGGATCCGCGGAGCCGCCGCTTCTTCCGGGCGGTCTTCTTTCTGCTCACGAGCGACCGAATCGGGAGTCTCGTTCCCGGAAACAGTGTAGCGGCTCGCCAGGGGAAGCGCCGGCGCGCGCTCGGCTGCCGGTTCCCCGGGTCGCGCCGCGCCCGGGCAGCAAGGCCTCCCGGCCAGACACGCTCCCGACCGGACAGCCCCTCGACCCGACACCACCCCCCCCGGCCCCCACCCCCGCCTGCCCCCCCCCCGCCC
>CAYGAO010000014.1:0-24405 GCA_964347715.1 uncultured Acidobacteriota bacterium | reverse complement strand
GGCCCCTCCCCGGCGGCGCTTCGCGCCGCGTCGGCGCGCGAGGGACTTTCTCCACGACCTGCTAGGATTTCCGCCATGCCCAATCGCTCGCGCCAGACCTTTCTGAAACGGCGCAAGGAAAAGGAGCGCGTCGCGAAGCAGCGGGCGAAGGAGCTCCGCCGTCGCGAGCGGGCCCACGAGAAGGCCGCCGACGCTCGGCAGGCTCCCCACGGCGGGCCGGACCCGGACCTCGACGGAATCACTCCGGGTCCGCAGGAGCCGATCTGGAAGCACGCCGGCGTCCTGACGGAAGAGGAAGTGACCAGGTTCGAACTGGAAGAGGAAGAAGCGAAGGAACGCGAGCAGTCGCGGGCCTGAGCGCTGCGGCCGGCCGGGGCGAGGCCGGTCGTCAGCGGGTTTCGCCCGGGGGACGCGCCCGGTCGCGCCCGAAGCGCCACCTCGGGAAACGGCGCCGCTCCCGGTCGAACCGCCGGGACCGATGGCCCCGATCCCGAAGCGCCCCGATCCGCGCGCGCTGCTCCTCGGTCAGGATCGTCGCGATCCGTTTCCGCCCGGCGCGCGCTCGCAGGATCCCGTCCGCCCGGGCCCTTCCGAGCGCCTCGCCCAGCTCCCGGATCTCCGTGTCGGGCCGCTCCGGATCGCGCACCGCCTCCTGGAGCGAACGGCGCGCCGCGGCGATCTCCCGGGCGCTCTCCCGCCGCCCGTCTCGGTTCTCCCGCAGCACTTCCCGCAACTGGTCGCGCTGCTCCTCGGTCAGCTCGAGCCGCTCGGCGAATCGCTCGAGCCGGAACGCGGCATCGCGCAGCGGGCGGCGCCGGGCGCGGTCCCGCCTCTCGGTCTGCGGCCGCGCCGTGGCGCCCTCCGCCGGGACGGTTCCGGCGGGTCCGCTCCCGGCCGTAACGGCGCCGGTGAGCATGAACGGGAGGGCGATGAGAAGGAGTCCGAGGTGCTTCGGACCCGGCGAGACGGTCGTTCTCTGCTGCATGAGCGAAACTCCTTGCCGCCCGCCGGCAGCGGGGCGACGCGACGATCCGGCGAGCAAGCACGAGGCCATCGGCCGCCGGTGGTACACTTGGTGGGTTCCGCGGAAATCGGGTCGGCGGGGTAGCTCAGCCGGTCAGAGCGAAGGACTCATAACCCTTAGGTCGGCGGTTCAAGTCCGCCCCCCGCTACCGGATTCTGCGGCCGTTCGAGGAGGCGCGACGCCATGAAGCGGACTTTCAAGATCAAGGCGCGTCGGGACGCCTCCTGCCCCGAGGTGTACGCGAACTTCTGCGAAGCCACGCATTCGCCGTTCGACCTGACGCTCACCTTCTGCAGCCTCACCGGAATCCAGCCGGAGGACCTCGCCTCGACCGAGATCACCGAAGATGCGGTCGTGCACGCCGAGCCGAAGGCGCGGGTGACGATGCCGTTTCGGCTCGTCCCGGCGCTGATCAAGATGCTCGAGACGCAGTTGCGCGCCGTCGAGGAAGCGGAGAACGACGAGCCCCCGAAGCCGAGCAGCCCCGGGGTCACGCTCGTCCACTGACAGCCGGTGGAGAAAATGCCCCGCATGGGAATCCGTCCTCGAAGAGATGGGCAACCCCGTCGTCCGGACCCACCGGCTGGCGGCCCGAATCGCTCGCGCGATCTGTTCCGCCCGCTTTCGCGGGGCGGGAGGTCCCTCGCCGCACCCCTCCCCGGCGGCGCTCCGCGCCGCCTCGGCCCGCGAGGGACTTTCTCCACAGGCTGCTGAGACCCGAGCCGTGCCGCCGATCTCGTCGCGCGCGCGTTCGCGCCCGGCGGACACCCCGGCCCCGCCCCGCACGGAACGGGACGCCGCTCTCGACCGCATCCAGGAGATCCGGGCCGTCGTCGCGGGAAAGTCCCTCTGGATGAAGCGCGCGAGCGTCGGGAGCGTGACGATCGCGGTCGCGGTCGGCGCCTTCCAGGGCTGGATGTTCCTCCAGCTCCTCGCGGTCCCGTTCGCGCTCGCCGCGTGGTGGTTCGATGCGCAGCTCACCCGCGCCGACGCCCGGCTCGAACACCTCTACGAGGCCGTCTTCTCCGGCGACGCCGAGCCGCCACTGCCCGGAGACGAAGAGCCGGTGGCGGGAAGGCTCGCCCGGCCGCCGCTGGCGATGCGCCGGGCGCTTCTCTCAGGACCCGGCGCGGGGCTCCACTTCATGATGGTCGGGGTGGCCATCGTCCTGAACTTCATCGTCTGAGCGGGTGTCGCCCGGCGCGACGCCGCGGCCCGCCCGGGACCCCGCCCCGGACCCCGCCCCCGATTCGGCCCCGGATTCCGTCCCGGACTCGGCTGACCCGGCGCCCGCCGCGGACGGCCCGACATCGTCGTCCGGCTCGGCCCGGCCGGCGGTCGGGGCGGGCTCGTCAGGCGTGGCCGCGGCGGCTTCGGGCACCGGGATCCGCTCCTCGACGAGCATGATCGGAATCCCGTTCCGGACCGGATAGAGGAACTTCCCGTCCTCCCGGACCAGCCCGCTGTTCGGCGGGTCGGTGACCGGTTCGCCGTTCTCGGTCTTCAGGCCGCCGCCCCGCGCCGCCTCGGCGACGACTGCCAGCAACGGCGCCCGGGCCACCAGGACGCGCTGATGCGTCTCGGGGCAGCAGAGGATCTCGAGCAGATCAGGAGGGATCATCGAAGGGCCACCGATCGCGCTGCCCCGGTGCCGGAGGAGGGGCTCGAACCCTCATGGTCCAGGGGACCGCGGGATTTTGAGTCCCGTGCGTCTGCCAATTCCGCCACTCCGGCCGGCCTGCTGCGCCACTCCGGGACCGATTGCGCGGTCCGTAGTCTATCCGCCCGTCCCCGACCGGATGACCATTCATGGTAGAATTCCGGGTTCCGTTCGTTTCCTGAATCTCACGGGAGGGGTCGCTGAGAGTTCATGCAGTTCGAAGTGGGAGACAAGGTCATCTACCCGAATCAGGGGATCAGCGTGGTCGAGGGAATCGAGTCCCACGCGGGCGCTGGCGGAATCAGCTTCTACCGGCTGCGCCTGTTGACGAAGTCCACTCTGGTCATGGTTCCGGTCGAAAAGGTGGATGAGGTCGGGCTGCGCCCGATCATGACCGAGAGCGATGTGGAAGAGGTGCTCGACGAGCTCGAACACGGCGCCGTGAACGAGCAGCTGAACTGGAAGACGCGCTACAAGGACAACTCGGACCGGATGCGGAGCGGTTCTCCCGTCGAGGTCGCCGGCGTGCTCAAGGGCCTCTACTACCTGAGCGAGCGCAAGGCGTTGTCCTTCCGGGAGAAGCGAATGCTCGACCGCGCGCACCAGCTCACCGTGACCGAGCTCGCCGAAGTCGCCGAGGAGACCGTCGAGGCCGTCGAGCGCAAGGTTCGCGAGGCGCTCCGTCGCAGCCGGACCGGGAAGCTCGAGGAGAACGGCGCCGACGGCGAAGCGGATGCGAGCTCCGGCGGGGCGGCGAGTCTCACCCTGCCGAAGCAGGTGAAGCGGCGCCGGAAGAAGACGGACCGCGGACGGCGGCCGGTCTCGATCTCGATCAACCGCTACTGAGTCCCGGCGCGCCCGCCTCCCGGGGACTGCGCGATGGGTCGGCCCGAATCGCCGGTGGACCGGGTCACGCGGCGTTCCTGCCGGCCCATCCCGGCGGCGCCGCTCCGGTCGGCGGGGCTCGTCAGCGGATGCGCCGAAGACCCCGTCGTCCGCCGAGGGCCCGACGGCTCCCGTCGCTCGCCCGTGGCTCTCCTGTCGATACACCGGGGGTCGTTCCTGCTTACCGGTCGGCCCGGAGCCTGACCGCCCCGACACCTTGTCCGGAGAAGGGCTCGGCGCCCCGCGAACCATCCGCGCGGTCATCGGCACGGCCGGAATCGCTCTCGCGCTGCCGGTCCTCCTGATCCTCGGCCTCGTCCTGATCCCGCTCGGAGATCTGTTCAGCGGCCGCCACCGCCTCGGCTACGAACTCGGGCGCGTCATCGTCCGGGTGTGCTGGGGGATCACCGGCATCCGGTTCGAGGAGCGCGACCGGAACCGGCTCGAACCGCGGCGCACCCGGGTTTACCTGGTGAACCATGTATCCCTGCTCGACATGCCGCTGGTGCTCTACCTGCTGCCGGGGGTGCACACCACCCTGATCAAGAAGGAGGCGTTCCGGGTGCCCCTGGTCGGCTGGGCGTTCCGCGCGGTGGGGTTCATCCCGGTGGACCGCCGGAACCCGGTCGCCGCGCGCGCGAGCCTCGAGGCCGCGGGCGAGGCGCTTCGCGCCGGACGATCGCTGGTGATCGCCCCGGAGGGCACCCGGAGCCGCACCGGAAGACTCGGGCCCTTCAAGGCCGGCGGGTTCCGCCTCGCGATCCGGGCAGGCGTTCCGGTCGCTCCGATCACCGTGCGCGGAGCGGCGAAGGTCATGCCGCGAGGCTCTTTCCTGATCCATCCGGGCGTGATGCGCGTCCGCTACCACGAACCCGTCGAAACGGCGGGAGTGGACCCGGACGACCGGGAGCAGGTCAGCGAACTCATGGCGAGGGTCCGGGCAGTCTTCGAAGCAGCCCTCGGTGAAGAGTGGACCCCCCGAAAGGTCACCTGACAGGCTGCAGTGAAAGTCCCTCGGGTACAGGCGCGGCGCGCAGCGCCGCCGGGGAGGGTCCCCCTCCCCGCGAAAGACGGTGGGGCGAATCGCGGAAGCGATTCGTCGGACCCCGGCACGATCCGAAGCAGGCCCCCGCAGGGCCGGAACCCCGCGTGGTCGCCGACGGCAAGGCTGCGGGCAGGATTCGGGCACGCGCCCGGCGGGAAATGAGCCCGGGCCGATCTTCACCCGCACCGGCGGACTCGCCAGCAACAGAACTTCCGGAGCCACCTGCGGAACGGTTCTTCACCTCCCGGAAACTAGAATGCTCGTTTCGCCCACCGAGCGGGACCTCCCGGCGGCCGATCCGACCCTCGAAATTCCTCCGCGCGCGCTACCACTGCAGGTCCCGCAGGAGTGCCGCCTCGACGCGCTTCGATCCCGGGCGCCTCCGCTTCACCCGGACCGAAGACGGCCCGAGCCGCCCGGGTATCCGCCGTCCCCGCCGGTCTTGTGGAACCTGTCGAACCCAGTGCCCACGCGAGAGGCCGCCTTCCGGGAAGAGGCCGCCGCCAGATCGCGGCGCACACCGGCAGGATCACCGGGCGTTCGCCGAAGGACGGATGCGAACCCCGAGGTGTGGTGGGGGCCGCACGATCGGCAGTTCCTCGCGTCGGCGCCGCGAGCATGGCCGGCGCCTCCGAACCACCGGCCACCGCGCCGTTCATGACCCGCCGATACGCCCGGCTCCGCGGCAGCCGGATCGAGGACGATGGATCGGCGTGCTCGATTTCGCCCCCCGAGCCGCCCACCGTTGCCGGCGAGCACGACGAGACGGAGCGAGGACGATGGATCGGAGCGCTTCCGCCCCCCCGAGCCGCCCACCGTTGCCGGCGAGCACGACGAGACGGAGCGAGGACGATGGATCGGAGCGCTTCCGCCCCCCCGAGCCGCCCGCCGTTGCCAGCGAGCACGACGAGCCGGAGCGAGGACGATGGATCGAAGCGCTTCCGCGCCGATGCCCCGAGGTTCCGCCTTTCGCGCTGGATCCGCGCCGCGGCCGGAAAGACGGCGGCGGCGGCGATCGGCAGGCGGAGGCGCTCGTTGCGAGGCGCCCGAGATGGGGGTGTCGCCGGACGAAACCGTAATGGCCGAACCCGACCGGGCTCACGGGAGGCCGTCGAATTCCCCGTCGCCTGACACCGAATCCATGAACGCCTCACGACCGGCTCGTTCGGCGCCGCGCGCCGCCGGCCAGCGTTCCGGAATCCGACCGGCCGGCGCCTGAAACGGTGTCAGGCGCGGAGCGGACGCTCGTCCTGCTGCGTCACGGCGAGAGCGTCTGGAACCGGGAGAACCGGTTCACCGGCTGGACCGATGTCCCGCTCACGGACACCGGGCGCGAACAGGCGCGCCGCGCCGGCGCCCGGCTCCGGGCGGTGGGAATCGTTCCGACCGCCGCGCACACTTCGGTGCTCGTGCGGGCGATCCGCACGCTCGAAGAGGCGCTGTCCCGGATGGACTGCCCCGAGATCGCGGTTCGCCAGGCCTGGGAACTGAACGAGCGCCACTACGGAGCCCTTCAGGGGAAGGACAAGGCCGCGGTCGAGCAGCGCTTCGGCGCGGCGACGACCCTCGCCTGGCGGCGCGGCTTCGACCGAAGGCCGCCCGAAGTCGCGCCCGACGACCCGAGGAGCCCGAAGCGCGACCCGCGTTACGCCGAAGTGCCCCCGGACCGCCTCCCGCTCGCCGAGTCGCTCGCGGACACCAGGCGGCGCGTAGTCCCCTACTGGGAACGCGCGATCGTCCCGGATCTCCGGTCGGGTCCGACGCTCGTCGTCGCGCACGGGAACAGCCTCCGGGCGCTCGTCATGCACCTCGACGGGATCGCGCCGGAAGACATCGAGCGCTGTCACATCCCGACGGGGATCCCGCTCGCCTACCGGCTCGACGAGGGACTCGGAGTGATCGGGTCGCGCTACCTGGCCCCCGAAGCCGAACTCGCAGCGGGCGTCGCCCGCGCCGCGGGGCGACCGTAGGCCCCGATCAGACGCCGGGGCGGGGCGGCCCCGGGTTGCAACCGGCGCCGAACGCCGGCGACCGGACTCCCGCCCGCCGGAAGGTCAGTGGCCCTTGTGTCCGAGCGGCCCGCGGGCGGAGCTCCGCTTCGCGCCGGCGCCCTCGCCGTCCGGCCCCTTGCCGTGGAGCACCGCCGGGATGTCCACGCCGGTCGAGGTCTTCAGCTGCTCGAGGAAGGCCGCGATCGAACCCGTCAGCCCCCTCACATGCGTCGGGAGCGCGCTGCCGTCTCCGGAGTCCACGACGGTCAGCCGCTCCACATGGAGGTTGTCGTGGAGCACATGGGTCACCTTGTCGACGAGCTGCGGAAGCATCTGCAGCAGCATGATCTCGCGCGTCTTCTCGTCGGTCCACTGCGCCTCGATCTCGGCCAGCGCGGCGGCGGTGGCCTTGCCGTTCTCGCGGATCCGGGCAGCCTCTCCCTCGGCCTCGAGCGCGCTGGCCCGGCCCTTCGCCTCGGCGGGAACGACCGTGTTCGCCTGCTCCCGGAGGCGGTTGCGCTCGACGCGGATGTCCTCGAGCCGGCGCTCTTCCTCGACCCGGGCGATCCGGCGCGCGATCTCGGCGACCTCCTCGGCCTGATTCGCCTTCGCGGCCCGTTCGGCGCGGCGGATCCGCACCGCGTGCTCGGCGTCCACGATCTCCTGCTCGGCGGCGGACTCCGCCTTCACCGCATCGCGCTTCGCCTCGGCGGCCACATCGCGCGCCTCCGCTTCGGCGCGGGCCTCGGCGACGAGCGCGTCGCGGCGCACCCTGGCGCTCTGCTGGCGCCCGATCGCGTCGAGATACCCCTCGGAATCCGAGAGGTGCTGGATCTTGAAGGTGTCGAGCACGAGCCCGAGCCGGTCGAAGTCCTCGCGCACCGCCTCGGCGGCGGCGGCGGCCACGCCGAGCCGCTGAGAGTTCGCCTCCTCGGGGGTCCTCGTGGCGAGGACGCCGCGCAGGCTGCCCTCGACCGTCTGGCGGGCCACCGCCTGGATCTCGTGCTGACTCTTGCCGAGGAAGCGTTCCACAGCCTGGTTCAGTCCGCCCTCGGTATCGCCCGAGACCTTCACCGTCGCCAGCCCCTCGACGTTCAGCGAGATCATTCCGGCGGAGAGCGCCTTCTGGACCTTCACCTCGATCGGGATCGTGTTCAGCGAGATGCGGGAGACGGTCTCGATGAGCGGCCGGCGGAAGCCGCGCCCGCCGCGGATCACCCGGAATCCCCGCTTCCGGCCCGAGAAGATCACCGCCTCGTTCGGCGCACAGACGACGACATGGGCCTTGATGAAGATGATGATCGCCATGATCGCGGTGGCCCCGAGGACGATGGCGATTCCGATGGTTCCGGGAGTCATGTAAGCGGGCCTCCGTTGGCGGGGGTCGGGGTTTCCTGCGTCCGGCCTCCGGGAGTCGGTTCGATCGGGGACGCTTGGCTCATGCGGCGCCAGCAGGCTGTGGAGAAAGTCCCTGGTGCGCCGACGCGGCGCGAAGCGCCGCCGGGGAGGGTCCTCCCTCCCCGCGAAAGAGAGCGGAACGGATCGCGCCAGCGATTCGGGCCGCCATCCGGTGGGGAAAGCGCCCCGCATCCGCCCGGACGAAGGGGTTCCCCACCTCTTCGAGGACGGATTCCCTTGCGGGGCGTCTTGTCCACGGGCTGCTAGCAGTCGTAGTAGAGCGCGAACTCCGCCGGGTGCGGGCGCTGGTCCATGTAGGCCAGCTCGTTCGCGCGCTTGTAGCGAATCCAGGTGTCCACGACATCCGGCGTGAACACGCCGCCACGCAACAGGTACTCGTTGTCGTCTTCGAGCGAACGAAGCGCCGCCTTGAGCGTCGGCGGGGTGTCGCCGATCTTTCGCTGTTCGGCCTCCGGCAGCTCGTAGATGTCCTTGTCCACGGGAGCGGGCGGCTCGGTCCGCTCCAGGATGCCGTCCACCCCGGCCATCAGCAGCGCCGAGAACGCGAGGTAGGGGTTCGCGCTCGGATCGGGGCAGCGGAACTCGATCCGCTTCGCCGCCGCGGCTGCCGAATACATCGGGATCCGCACCGCCGCCGAGCGGTTCCGCTGCGAATAGACGAGCTTCACCGGCGCCTCGAAACCCGGGACGAGGCGCCGGTAGGAGTTCGCCGTGGGACAGGTGAACGCGAGGAGCGAACCGGCGTGCTTCAGGACGCCGCCGATGAAGAAGCGCCCGGTGTCGCTGAGCCCGGCATAGCCGTCCTGGTCGTGGAACAGGTTCTTGCCGTCGCGCCAGAGGCTCACATGGCAGTGCATGCCGGAGCCGTTGTCGCCGAGCAGCGGCTTCGGCATGAAGGTCGCCGTCTTCCCGTGCTGATGGGCGGTGTTCTTGATCGTGTACTTGAACTTCATCACCGCGTCGGACATCTCGATGAGCGGCTTGTAGCGGATGCCGATCTCGGCCTGTCCGCCACTACCGACCTCCTGGTGGTGGAGTTCGGCGTCCACGCCGCAGCTCCGGAGGTTCGTGACCATCTGCGAGCGCACATCCTGGTAGGGGTCGGTCGGCGGCATCCGGAAGTAGCCCTGCTTCAGCCCCGGCTTGTGGCCGAGATTCGGCCCTTCCTCGCGTCCGGTGTTCCATCCGCCCCAGGCCGAATCCACCCGGTAGAACGCCTCGTTCACCGTCTGGTCGAACCGGACATCGTCGAAGATGTAGAACTCGGCCTCGGGCCCGATGTAGCAGGTGTCCGCGAGCGCGGAGCTGTTCAGGAACCGGGTCGCCTTCTCGGCGATGTAACGCGGGTCGCGCGAATAGAGGCGCAGCGTCACCGGATCCTTGACATTGCAGATGAATACGAGCGTCGGATCCTTGTAGAACGGATCCACGAAGACGCTCTCCGGATCGGGGCGGAGCAGCATGTCCGAGTCCTCGATCCCCTGGAAGCCCCGGACCGAGGAGCCGTCGAAGCCGACGCCCCCGACGAACATGTCCTCCTCGAAGGCCTCGACCGCATAGGTGATGTGCCGCCAGCCGCCGAGGAGGTCGGCGAAACGGAAGTCCACATGGCGGATGTCCTTGTCGGCGATCAGCCGGCGGACCTGGCGCAGCGACACGGGACGGCCTCAGCCGATGGCCTGCGAGCCGCGTTCGCCGGTGCGGATGCGGACGCAGTCCTGGATCTCGGTGATGAAGATCTTCCCGTCGCCGGCTTCTCCGGTCTGGGCGCCGCGCATCACCGCGTTCACCGCCCGTTCGACGAAGTCGTCGTTCACGGCGATCTCCACCCGGACGCGCTTCAGTACGTTCACCTGGGTCTGGACGCCGCCGAAGGTGGCTTCCCAGCCCTTCTGGGTGCCGTGTCCGACGCCGGCGCTCACCGAGAATTTGCGAATCTGGACGGCGAAGAGTTCGTTCTGCACATTCGGCAGGACTTCAGGCTGGATGAGCGCGGTGACCAGTTTCATGTGCGGGGGTGCCCCGTGGGCGGTGAGGACATCAGGAGCTCAGGATCTGGAACCCGGTGTAGGACTCCATGCCGTGTTCGTTCTCGTCGAGGCCGCGGATCTCCTCGGCGCGGGAGACCCGGAGGCCGAAGAGCGCCTTGATCGTGAGGAAGACGAGCCCCATCGCCACCATGATGAAGGCGGCGGTGGCGAGGCTGCCGAGCGCCTGGATCCCGAGTTGCTCGAAACCGCCGCCGTAGAAGAGGCCTTCCCGGGCGAGGCCGAGCGGCTCGCGACCCCAGAGGCCGACCGCGAGCGTGCCCCAGAACCCGCAGGCCCCGTGCACCGGGAAGGCGCCGCAGGGGTCGTCTATCCGGATCTTCGTGAGCGCGGTGGTGGCGAAGACGACCACGAACCCTCCGACGACGCCGATCCAGATCGCCGCGAACGGACTCACCACCGCGCACGGAGCGGTGACGGAGACGAGCCCGGCGAGGGCGCCGTTCATGGTGAAGAACAGGTCCGGCTTCCCCCAGATGATCCAGGAGATGAAGGTGGTCACGAGCGCCCCGGCGGCGGCGGCGAGGTTCGTGTTGATCGCGATCAGCGAAATCGCCTCGCCGTCTCCGACCGCCAGATTCGATCCGGCGTTGAAGCCGAACCACCCGAACCAGAGGATGAAGGTCCCGAGCGTGGCGAGCGGCACCGAGTGCCCGGCGATGAAGTTCACCGTGCCGTCGGCGTTGAACCTCCCGAGCCGGGGGCCGAGGATCCACGCGCCCACGAGCGCGGTGGCCCCGCCCGTCAGGTGCACGACCGTCGAGCCGGCGAAGTCGAAGAAGTCGAGTCCGGCGAGCCAGCCGCCGCCCCAGGTCCAGTGTCCGACGACCGGATACACGAACGCCGAGATGATGAAGGAGTAGGCCAGGTAGGCGGTGAACTTCATCCGCTCGGCCATCCCGCCGGCGACGATCGTCGCCGCCGCGCCGCAGAACGCCGCCTGGAACAGCCAGAACGCCCACAGCGGCACATCCGCCGGAGATTCGGCTCCGAGCATCAGGAAGCCGCTCGTCCCGAAGAGCCCGTTCCCCTCGGAGAACATGATCGCGTAGCCGAAGATGAAGAATCCGAGCGAGGCGAAGCAGTAGTCGAGGAAGTTCTTCGTCAGGATGTTCGAGGTGTTCTTCGCGCGGATGAACCCGGCCTCGAGCATCCCGAACCCTGCCTGCATCAGGAACACGAGGAACGCCGACAGGAGGACGAAGACCGTGTCGAGCCCGACCGTGCTCATCGCGTCCCCGTCCTGGGCGAGAGCCGGCTCGGCCCACAGGAGCGCGGACAGGAGCACCGTCGGCGCGATCCACCGGATTCGCCTGAGCATCAGCAACCTTCCTTCCACCCCGCCGGGCGGCACCCTCCGAGACACCGGGGCCGCCGCCGACCCTGCGCGACGGCGCCCGGAAGCGCGCGGAGCATATTCGGGGACGCCCCGGCGATTCAAGCCCCCGGCGCGCCGGCCCGCCGGGGATAATCCGCTCCGCCCGGATCGGGATGGGGGAGCGGCGGCCGATGCACGACCTGCGGACAGTCCTGGACCAGATCTTCGAGCGGTCCGGCTCGCCGGCCGAGCAGGGGGCGCTCTTCGAGCGGCTGATCCGGAGATACCTCCTGGAGGATCCGCTCTACCGGGACCGGTTCGCCTCGGTCTCGCGGTGGGCCGACTGGGCCGTCAGGTTCGGGCGCTCGGCCCGGGACACCGGGGTGGATCTCGTCGCCGAAGAGCGCGACGGCGGCTTCTGCGCCATCCAGTGCAAGTGCTACCGGCCGAACACCCGGATCTCGAAGGGCGACCTCGACTCGTTCCTCGCCGCCTCCGGGAAGAAGCACTTCACCGCCCGCATGGTCGTGGACACCGGGCGCGGATGGGGGCCGAACGCGCTCGCCATGATCCGGGGGCAGCGGCCCGAGGTCCAGGTGCTCCAGTTCGCCGACCTGGCGAAACGGCCCGTGGACTGGCCGAACCTGCTCGAGGAGGCGCCGGAGGCGCTCCGCTGGCGGACCGAGCCGTTCACCGCGCGGAAGCACCAGCAACAGGCGATCGAGGCGGTGCGGGCCGGGTTCGGGAGCGCCGACCGCGGGAAGCTGGTCATGGCCTGCGGCACGGGCAAGACCTTCACCGCGATGCGGATCGCCGAGGAGATGGTCGGGATCGGCGGGCGGGTCCTCTACCTGGTCCCCTCGATCTCGCTGCTGCAGCAGTCCATGCGCGCCTTCGCCGAACAGCAGACAGTGGAGCACCGATACATCGGGATCTGCTCGGACACCCGCGCCGGGCGGAACGACGAGGACGCCTCGCTCCAGGAGCTGGAGCTCCCGGTGACCACCGACCCGGCGAAGATCGAAGCCGCTCTCGGGGAGGAGCGGCGCTCATGGCCGACACGATGCCCGACTTCGAGCTGGTGTCGAAGGGCCAGTGTTTCCCGCGTTACCAGTACGAGCGGAGAATCGCGTCATCTGCGTGCCTGGGAGGGGCGCGACGAAACCATTCTCGGTCCTCCTCGCCGACCGAATGCCCGACTTCCACTTCCTCGAGTTCGGGCAGTGCTTCCCCAGATGGACCTACCCCAAGTACCCACGGGGGTGTCTTTGACGACGACGAACTCTTCAGGGCGGATATGGGTCCGGTGGACAACATCACGGACTGGGCGCTGCACCTCTTTCGGGATCACTACGGGCGCGACACGATCACGAAGGACGACATCTTCGACTATGTGTACGGGGTTCTCCACGCGCCTGCCTACGGCAAGCGTTTCGCGAACGACCTGGCCAAGGGCCTTCCCCGGATTCCGATGGCTCCCGACTTCGACGCCTTCGTGGAGGCCGGACGAGCGTTGGGGAAACTCCATCTGGGCTATGAGACCTGCGCCGAATACCCGCTCCGGGTCGTACCGTCGAAGCTCCTGGGGCTGGAGTCCAGGCACTTCCGTATCGGCACCCGCAGGATGCGGTTCGCCGACAAGGAGGACCGGAGCGTGCTGATACTGAACGAGTTCGTTCGTCTGGCCGGGATTCCGCCGGAGGCGCACGAGTACGTGGTGAACGGCAGGTCGCCGGTCGAGTGGTTCATGGACCGCTACCGGGTGACGCGCGACAAGCGGAGCGGGATACTGAACGACCCGAACGGGTGGTTCGAGAAGCCCGAAGACCTGGTGACCGCGTTCCGGCGGATCGTCCATGTGAGCGTCGAGACCGTGAAGATCGTCAGGGGGCTTCCCGAACCCTTCCCCGAGCCGGACGGCGACCGGGGTACTGGGCGGGCATGATCACCGCAGCCGGGATCGCGGCGCTGGTCGCAGCCGGCGAATCGGAAACGCTGGAGCTGAAGAAAATGACGGGGATGCGCCGCGAGGCCGCCAAGACGGTCTGCGCCATGTTGAATCAGCAGGGCGGCCGGGTGCTCCTCGGGGTGACGCCGGAGGGCAAGCCCGTGGGGCAGCAGGTGAGCGAACGGACCATCGAGCAGCTGAGCGAGGAGCTCGCGCGGATCGACCCGCCGGCGTCCCCGGCCGTCGAGCGGGTGCCCGTCGCCGAAGGGCTGAAGATCGTGGTCGTTTCCGTGACTCCGGGAACGGCGAAGCCGTACGAGTATCGTGGCTCTGCCTACCGCCGGGTCGGCAACACGACGCGCGTCATGCCGACCGACGAGTACCACCGCGTACTGTTGGAGCGCCTACATGGTGACCAGCGTTGGGAGAATCAGCCGGCGGCCGGCTGGTCGGTCGGGGATCTGGACGCGACCGAGATTCGACGCACGGTGGAAGAGGCGATTCGACGCGGCCGACTCGAGGATCCCGGCACCCGCGATCCCGGGGAGTTGTTGACCGGTCTGGGTCTCTGCCGGGACGGCGTCCCCTTGCGGGCGGCGGCGGTGGTGTTCGGCAACGAACGACGGCTCGAGGTCGAGTTGCCGCAGTGCCGGCTTCGGGTCGCCCGGTTCCGGGGCCTCGACCGCATGGAGTTCCTCGACAACCGGCAGTTCTACGGAAACGCCTTCGCGCTGCTCCGCGCCGGCGAGCGTTTCCTGCGGGACACGCTGCCGATCGCCAGCCGGTTCGAACCGGGTCGCATGGATCGCATCGACGAGCCGCTCTACCCGACGCTGGCCACTCGCGAGGCTCTGGCGAACGCGCTCTGCCACCGCGATTACTCCGTCGGCGGCGGTTCGCCGGGAATCGCCGTTTACGACGACCGGCTGGAGGTCACCTCGCCCGGAACCCTCCACTTCGGGTTGACCCCCGAAAAGCTCTTCGGGCCGCACCCGTCGCGGCCGTGGAATCCGCTCATCGCCCGGACCTTCTACCGGCGGGGCGTGATCGAGGAGTGGGGTCGAGGGACGGTCAAGATCGCGGAAGAAACGGAACGGGCCGGCCTCCCCCGCCCCGAGATCGAGGACGATGCGGGCAACGTGACCGTCCGGTTCCGGCGCGCCGGGACGGAGACGCGACCGGATCCCGAGCCCGGGGCGGCGAAACGCAGCGCCGACCCCATCGCGGAGAAGGAGCCGAGCGAAGACCGGCAAAAGGCGATTCTGGCGCTGCTGGATCGCGAAGGGCATCCGCTGGCGCTCCGGGATATCCGGGCCGGGCTTTCGCAACCGGTTGACCTCCGGCGTCTCCAGAAGGACCTGGAAGCGCTGCGGGCCAGGGGCTCGATCGCCCCGTCCGGGCGCGGCCGGGGCGCGACCTGGGCGCGGATCCGGCGCGCCGACCGGCGTTCGGACCCATTGCCGGCCGATTCGGATTGATTCAGGTCGATTCGGGCCAATATCAGCTCAATTCGGGTCAATTCGGGTCAATTGCGATCTTTCCGGTTCACCCGGTTGCCGAATCCCCGGTCCGGCATCGGTCGTCATCGTCAGCAGCCCTCGTCCGCGAACCGTCCTGAAATCACCGGAGGCCCGCAGGCGCCGCCGGAAGCTGGCGAGCGCTGGGACCGTGAGGGTCGTCCCCCGAGCCGCACCCAGCCGACCCGGCGGACGCGCCGGCGTGCCAACGGTCCGGGACCGCCCGGAGCTCGTCCGGGCGGCGAACAGGGCGATCAAGGGCCTCGAAGTTCCCCTGGCCCCTCCGAGACCTGCCGCACGAAATCCCGGAGCGGTCCGCGCGCTTCTCGGTCAGTCGCCCCTCCGCTGCCAGAGCCTCGATCAGTACGTTCAAGAACAGCTCGCCATCTCGCCCCTCGACGAGAATCTGCGCCGGCGAGGTGATCTCTCGGGGCTCCCTGCCCATCCTCTTTAGCGCACTTCAAGACCGTGGCGAGCGACCGCCGCCAGATCGTCCGGATCGAGTCCCACGGAGCGCATGCCGCCGTCCCGCGCCCGTTCGAGCCGTTGGAACCGGAAGTCCCCCGCCTCCGACTCGCCGTCCTGCGAGAAGGCCCGCTGCGCCGCCATCAGGCATTCGTAGCTGTGCGTGGTGGCGATGACCTGAGTGTCGAACTCCCGTGAACTCCGGTCCACGACCCGCCACAGGTCCTCCATCACCGAGTGGTGTATCCCGCGTTCGATCTCGTCCACCAGCACGACCCCCTTCTCGGCAGCGGCCATCGCCAGGACCAGGCTGGTGACCGCCGCCATTCCTTCTCCCATCGCCGCCAGGGGCAGCAGGCGGGGCAGCCCGATGTCTCCCCAGATCATGGGACTGCCGCCCGCGACACTGTCCTCGACGCTCCGGAGTCGGGGTTCGATCGCCTGCAGCGCCTCGGTCAGACGACCACCCATCTTCTTCGTCCGCAACTGACCCAGCCGCATCGCATCCGTCGCCAGGTCGTGGGTTCGGCTGGAGACGAAGAACGCCGGGAACGGCGCCCCCAGGGGGTTTTGAAGTCGCAGGCCCTTGGCGAACAGTTCGATTCGTCCCTCGGCTGGCTGTTCCTCCCGCTGTTGCCAGACCAGCCGAAGCGACCGGGGATCGGACGGGCCCAGGTCGAGCCCTGCCGGTTCCCCTTCCACGACGGTGGCCCCGGCGATGCCCGAAGGCGACGAGCGGACCTCCACCGAATCTCGCCGCTCGATCCTCAGCGTCAGGTTCAGCGGGCCGTGGCGCGCCGTCTCGGCCCGGATCGCGATGGGCTCTCCGGCCTCGAACCCGAAGAAGAGCGGTTCCCAGTGCGTTTCGGGCACCCGGTCGATCTGACCGAGGGCCTGGCCGATGCCTCGGAAGCCGAGGGTCCGGTCCAGGAGTTGGGGCGCTCCCCCGCCCGAAAGCAGGAACAGCGCTTCCAGAACCGTGGTCTTGCCCGTGTTGTTCTTCCCGGCTATCAGGTTGACGCGGCTCAGCCGGTCGATCCGGAGGTCCTCGAAGAGGCGGAACCGTTGGATTCGGAGGTCGTGGAACATCAGCCCCTCCCCCGCCACCCGCCGAGTCGGGATCCACTCGCCGGCCGGGGAAGCGACGACGCCTCCCGCCCGGAACCGCCGCGCCGCGCTGGCCCCTCCCGGTTCACTCTGCCCGCTTCCCGCCCGGTATCCTGACTGAAGCGCCGCGCGGGGGCGCCTCCCCCGCGCCGGTGGACGAGCCCATCGGCGCCAGCCTGATCGACGCCCCGATCGGGCTGGATCAGTGCGACCTGACGCCAGCGCCCGCCTCGGCGGCGAACCCACCCGTGACGGGCTGGCAGGATCGGTTGACCGCCGAACTTTTCGAAGGGTTGCGGGCCAGGGGGCTGATCGCCCCGTCCGGCCGCGGCCGAGGCGCGCGATGGGCGCGGATCCACCGATCCGAGCCGCGTTCGGACCCATGACGGACCGATTCGGGCCAAATCAGGTCAATTCGGGTCAATTCAGGCTAATTCGGGCCAAATCAGGTCAATTCGGGCTAATTCGGGTTAATTCAGGTCAATTCGGATCCATTCGGGTCCATTGCGATCTTTCCGGTTCACCCGGGTTGCCGAATCACCTGGCCGACATCGGTCATCACCGTCAGCAACCCTCGTCCCGCGGGACCGATCCCGAAATCACCGGAGGCCCGCAGGCGCCACCGGAACGATCCGCCGCCCCCCGGGGCAGGCTGGTTCCCGCGGTCACGATCGCGGTCTCGGGACTCCTCTGGTCGATGCGCTGGCGAGCGCCGGAACCGTGAGGATCGTCCCCCGAGCCCGGCGGGGCGCGCCGGCGTGCCAACATTCCGGGACGCCCCCGGAGCTCCTCCGGGCGGCGAACAGGAGGATCCGGAATGAGACATCTCGCGGCGCTCGTCGGGCTCGGCGCCCTGCTCTCCACCCTCGCCCCCGGCGAGGGCCGCGCCCAGTCCCGGGGCGGCTTCTATCTGCGCCAGGGACTCGGGACGAACTCCTCGTCCGCCCTCGAGCTGAGCGGCTCGGCGGCGAACACGCCCGGCAGCATCTGCGACGAGCACCTGAATCCGTTCACCGACCTGATGCCGGCGTTCTGCGGGGACCCGGACGCGCCGCAGACGGCCTGGACCAACGCTTTCGATGGCGCGAGCGGCATCCTGGCCGGCGGAGCGCTCGGCTACCGGTTCCCCGGCTCGGAACGGCTGCGGGT
This sequence comes from uncultured Acidobacteriota bacterium, assembly GCA_964347715.1. GTDB lineage: Bacteria > Acidobacteriota > Vicinamibacteria > Marinacidobacterales > Marinacidobacteraceae > CAYGAO01. The sequence goes on along the minus strand of CAYGAO010000014.1, from coordinate 6,829 downwards.
CGAGATCGAGTACTTCTACCGGGAGTCTGTGTACAACCAGACCTCCGGGATCGAGAGCAGCGGCGGGGTGGCCGTTGCGAAGCTCGACGGCGAGGTCGTGGCCGCCGACGACCGCATCGGGAGCGCCACCTCGCGCAACCTGTTCGGGAACCTGTACTACGACTTCACAAACCGGAGCCGCGCCACCCCCTGGATCGGGCTCGGCGTCGGCGTCGGCTTCACGAACCTGGACCACGGCCTCTCCTGGGTGCGAAACGACGACCCGGCGCTCATCACCTCGATCTCCCGGTACTTTCCGGAGGACCGCCACGACGATCTGCGAACCGTCCAGCAGAACCTCGCCTCGACGACCAGCACGAACCAGACGGAGCTGGAGTCGCGCCTGCTCGGCTACCAGGTGCTCGTCGGCGTGGATTTCGCACTCAACGATTCGGTCTCGCTCGGCGTCGCCGGTCGGCGGACGGCCTCCGAGAGCTTCCGCGACACGACCGGCCCCATCGATCGCCTGCGCAGCCATACCCCGGCGAGCAACCGGCTCGACGGGAGCAATCCGGTCACCGTCACGCTCGAGACGAACGAACGCACTCTCTACGGCTTCGGCCTGCACCTGAAGTACCGGTTCTGACCCGTCAGCAGCCGGTGGATAGAACGCCCCGCATGAGAATCCGTCCTCGGAGAGACGAGGAACCCCGTCGTCCGGACGGATGCGGGGCGCTTTCCCCACCGGGTGGCGGCCCGTATCGCTGACGCGATCCGTTCCGCCCGCTTTCGCGGGGAGGGAGACCCCCCCGGCGGTGCTTCGCGCCGCGTCGGCACACGAGGGCTTTCTCCACCGCTCGTCAGGCCTCGACCGGACGAAAAGACCCGGCGCGCCCGAACGGGCGCGGCGAGAGAGTGGTGGAGGCGGCGGGAATCGAACCCGCGTCCGAAAGTCTTCGACAACGACCTCTACATGCTTAGCCGCGTCGTGGCGGGAACCCGCGCCCGAGGGCGCCTTTCCCCGTTTCGCTTCCGTAGCGCATCGACCCGGCGAATCGCGCCGCGGAAACTATCCCTGATGCTCACCGACGGCGCGGGAGAGCCGCCAGCAGAGCCCGCCTGATCTACGCCCTTTCCCGTCCCGGCAGGCATGGCCAGGAAGGACGTGGCTTCAAGCAGCCAGTGCCAGTTCGTTGTTGGCTTTTGTGTGTTCTCCACCGTTTACGGAAGATGGAACCCCGGCATGCAGTCGCTGCTTCATGTCCCTTCGTCGAACCCAGTACGCCCCCTCCTCTCGCGCGAGAATCTCCGGCAACCACCGATCCGGCGCGAGAGCCGGACCTGCGCCACCGTCGCGCGAACGGGTAGGATTGTAGCAGATGAGGCGGCTTCTCTCCAGGCGGTTCCCGGCGATCCCCGGCGCGCTGGTCGGATTCTTCTTCCTCGCGCTCCTCGCCCCCGCCCTCCCGCGAGCGCCCGAGGAGCCGGAGCCGCCGCTTCCCTGGGCGGCGCTCGAGACCCTTCCCGCCGACCTCGCCCGGGTCCGGGACGCCGCCGGGCGCGGCTCGCGGGACGAAGTACGCCGCGCCCTCGAAGCGGTCGCCGACGACCCGAGCGCCTCGGGCCGGAGCCGCGCCGCGGCGTCGCTCCGGCTCGGAGCGAACGCGCTCCGCCGGGGCCGCTGGACCGAAGCAGTCCGGCGCCTGACCGCTCCCGACTTCCGGGAGAGCGCGATCGCCGCCGACGCGCTCCACCTCCTGGGCGGGAGCCTGCCGCGCGCCCGGTCCGAGGCGATACCGGCGCTCGAACGCGTCCTCGACGAGTTCCCGGACTACCTGCGCACCGACGAGGTCCGGCTCGAACTCGGACGCCGCCGGAGCGCGGCGGGCGACCACGAAGCGGCGCTCGTCCACTTCGACGCCGTCGCCGGGGCGGCCGCCTCCGGACTCCGGGGCGACGCGCTCTTCGAGACGGCCACGACGCTCGAGCGCCTGGGGCGCTTCGAAGAGGCCGCGCGGCGATTCGAGACGCTCTACTACGAGATGCCGACCCACCGGCAGTCGCTTCCCGCCGGGCAGACCCTGAGCCGCCTCTACCGCCGGCCCGAGGTCGTCGCGCCGACGCCTGCCGAGCGGTATCCGAAGGCGATGCGCCGGGCGAACGGCTTCGCCCGCGCCGGGAACCACCGGCGCGCGCACGAGAACTATCTCGAAGTCGCTCGCCGGTTCGCGTCGGCCGCCGACGGCGAACTCGTCCGGCTCCGGATCGGGGTCGCGGAGTTCCATCGGGGAAGGCTCAGCGCCTCGCTCCGGACCCTCGCCCGGGTGCGGCGGCCGGACCTCCTGCCGGAAGCGCTCTACTACCGGGGCGAGTCGCTCCGGCGGCTCGGGCGGCGGACCACCCAGAGCCAGGTGCTCGAGGAACTCCTCGCGCTCGAGACCGAGCACCCCTTCGCCCACCTGGCGCTCAACAGCCTCGCCCGCGCCCGGCTCGCGGTGAACGACCGGGAAGCCGCCCTCCCCTACCTCGCCCGGATCGCCGAGTCGCATCCAGTCGGGCCGCACGGCCTCTTCGCGCGCTGGCATGTGCTCTGGGACCGCTACCGGAACGGCGAGCTCGAAGGGACCGCCGCCGCGTTCGAGCAGGTCGCCCGCGAGCACCCCGGCGACTTCATGGCGGGCCAGTTCCTCTACTTCGCCGGGCGGACGCTCGAGCTGACCGGCGATCCCGAGGCGGCGGCGCGCCGCTACCGGGAAGTGTTCCTCGGCTACCGGAACTCGTTCTACGGCCGCGAGGCGGCGGAGCGCCTCCGCGAGATCGCGGGGCCGGAGACCATCGAGAACCCGCTGACCGCGCCGGAGCTGCTGCTCGACCGCTTTCGCATCCGGAGGACGAAGGAGGCCGCCCGGATCCGGGAGCTCCACGCCGCGCGGTTCGCGGAGCGGGCGCTCGCGGCGACCCGACGGGCGGCGGGGCAGGGCGCCCCCGACGACGGCGCCTTCCACGCGATGCGGGGATATCTGCTCTCCGGCCGGAACTCGACGGTGCCCGCGATCCAGGCGCTTCGCCGTTCGGCGCCGTTCTTCACCTCGGTGGCGGGAGAGGCCCTTCCCGATGCCTGGTGGCGGCTCGTGTTCCCGCTTCGCTACGAGGACCGGATCGAGGAACTCTCGGAGCGCCGGGATCTCGATCCCTTCCTCGTCGCGGCGCTGATCCGCCAGGAATCGGCGTTCGTCCCGAGGACCCGGTCCCCGGTCGGGGCGCGGGGGCTCATGCAGGTCATGCCGGCGACCGGGCAGGCGCTGGCGCGGCTCGAAGGGGTCCCGTATCGCCTGGCCCGCCTCTACGACCCGGAGACGAACATCCGCTTCGGCACCCGCTACCTGCGCCAGCTGCTCGACGAGTTCGGGGAGCGCCCCGAACTGGCGCTCGCCGGATACAACGCCGGGCCGCACCGGGTCCGGACCTGGACCGGGAGGGACCTGACGATTCCCCGGGAACGGTTCATCGAGGAGATCCCGTTCACCGAGACCCGGAACTATGTGAAGCTCGTGATGCGGAACGAGGCGCTCTACCGCCGGCTGTATCCGGGGCTCGGCCAGGACACCGGCCCCGAGTGAGCGCCCCGGCGCCCCGGCGCGGGCGCCAGAGCCGGAAGGCGTCGCGCTTCACCGAGTCCGTCATCCGCGAGATGACCCGGCTCTCGATGGAGCGCGGGGGGGTGAACCTGGCCCAGGGATTTCCGGACTTTCCGGCTCCGGCGGCGGTCAAGGAAGCCGCGATCGCGGCGATCCGGCGGGACGAGAACCAGTACGCGATCACCTGGGGGTCGCGCTCGCTCCGGGAGGCGCTCGCCTGGCACTACCGCTCGCGCTACGGGATGGAGCTCGACCCCGAGCTCCACTTCACGGTGGTCTGCGGGGCCACGGAAGCGATGATCGCCACGATGCTCGCGCTCGTGGACCCGGGCGACGAGGTCATCGTCTTCGAGCCGTTCTACGAGAACTACGGCCCCGACGCGGTGCTCTCGGGGGCGGAACCGCGCCATGTGCGGCTCCTCGAACCCGACTGGGCGCTCGACGAGGACACGCTCCGGGCCCAGGTCACGGATCGCACCCGGGCGATCGTTCTGAACACCCCGAACAACCCGAGCGGCAAGGTGTTCACCCGCGCCGAGCTCGAGCGGATCGCCGCGCTCGCCGTCGAGCGCGACCTCCTCGTCGTCACCGACGAGATCTACGAGTTCATCACCTACGACGGCGCCCGGCACCTGCCGATCGCCACGCTGCCGGGGATGGCCGAGCGGACGGTCACGATCAGCGGCCTCTCGAAGTCCTATTCGGTGACCGGCTGGCGGGTCGGGTGGACGATCGCGGACCCCGAGCTCACCGACGGGATCCGGAAGGTGCACGACTTCCTCACCGTGGGGGCGCCGGCTCCGCTCCAGGAGGCGGGAGCCGCCGCGCTCCGGCTGCCCGACTCCTACCACGAGGAGCTGCGGGCGGGCTACGCCGAACGGCGCGACCTGCTGCTCGCCGGCCTGCGGGAGGCCGGATTCCGCTGCTTCGAACCCCAGGGGGCCTACTTCGTGATGACGGACATCTCGGGGTTCGGGTTTCCCGACGATGTCGCCTTCGCGCGGTGGCTCGTCGAGACGGTCGGCGTGGCGGCGGTTCCGGGGTCGAGCTTCTACGCCGATCCGGCGGCGGGCCGGCAGCGGCTCCGGTTCACCTTCTCGAAGACCCGCGAGACCCTCGTCGAGGCGGTCGAACGGCTCCGGCGCCTCCGTTGATCCGCCGGGGCGCTCTCCTCCTCCTCGTCGCGCTCGGCGCGCCCGCCCGGGCCCAGCCGCCGGGGGCCGCGGAACAGGCGGAGGCCGAGCGGCGGCTCGAGGCGGGAGAAGACGCCGTCGAGAGCGCGTTCCGCGCGATCCTCCGGTCGGAGGAGTTCTCGCCCGAGGCCTGGAGCGGCGAGGCGCCCGAGGGGAGACTGCTCCTCGACGAGATCGAGCGCGGGGCGGCGGCGGCGTACCGGACGCGGCGCGCCGCCTACCGGGTCACCCTCGGGGACGCCCTGGCGGCGAACGGCGACCCCGCGGGAGCGGCGGCGGAGTACCGGCGGGCGCTCGATCTCGATCCCGCGGCCGGGACCTGGCGTCGCCTCGCCGACCTGCCGGGGCTGCCGCTCGACGAGCGGGTGGATGCGCTGATGCGCGCCTGGGCGTCCCGGGAGGATCCGGGAATCCTCGATCTGCTGCGGGACTCGAGCGTCTTCCGCACCGAAGGCGGGCTCGCCGCCGCGGTGGACCGCTTCCGCTTCGAGACGCAGCCGCTCCCGGGAGTCTCGGCCCGTCCCGGCGCCTTCCCGGCGCTCACCCTCGCCGTCGAGGGGGGCGCCTGGTCGAGCGCGCGCGCCTTCGGCGAGGGGCGCGCGCTCCTCCTCTACTTCCCCGCCGCCGGCTGCCCGCGCTGCGGCGAGGTCGTGGGCGACCTCCAGATCGCGATCCGGGACCGGTCGGTGGACCTGCTCGCCGCCGCTGCGGATGCGGACCTCCCGCTGCTCACCCGGATCGCCCAGCTGACCGGGGCCGGCCTCTTCCGGCGGGAGCCCCGGACCGCCTCGGAGCGCTCGGCGCTCGCGCCCCGCCCGGTCGGACATGTCGTCCGGCGGGACGCGGTGGCGTTCCCTCACGAGGGCGAGGGCGCGGAGACGCTCTGGCTCGCCGCGCGCGCCGGGCTCTCGGTGTGGCGGCTCGAACTCGCCCCGGGCGACTCCGTCCGGCGGAGCGTGGGTCGCCTGTTCCGATTCCTCGACGACTCGCCCGTCCCCGGCGGACTCCGGCCGCTGGTCGAGATCCCCGAGGCCCCGGAAGAGCTGATCGGGACGCTCCGGCGGCTCGCGGTCGGGGGCGAGCCGCTCGCCGACCTCGAGGAGCGCCTGCACCAGCGCGTCCGGGCGGCTCTCCGGGAGTCGCCGGACGATGCGGCGCGACTGCTCGGGGCGGCGGCGGGCCTCGGACCCGGCGATGCGGCGCGGCTCCGCCTCCTGAACGAACTCGTCCCGCGCCTCCCGGACCTGCTGCTCGCAGCGGCGCGGGAACTCGATGCCGGGATCGCGCGCGCCGTCCCGGACGGCCGCATCCCGGTGGCGGCGGGCGAGGACTCCTGGGGATTCCAGCGGGAATACGAGGGGGAGGACGGCTCCCGCTTCGCGCTTCGGGCGGTGATCGAGGCGGGCCGGGTCCGGGCGCTCGGCCTGGACCCCGGCCGGCCGGTCGGCGTCTCGGTCGGCGACGCCGGGTTCCTGTTCGTCCGCGAGCAGGACGGAGAGAGGTGCGTTTTCCGGGAGTCCGGGCCCGAGGTCTGTTCGGCCTCGGTCCGGGGAGGAGCGGTCGTCGTTCGGGAGAGCCAGCTCGCCGGGTCGCCCGGCCCGCCGTGGATCTGGCGGCGAGTGGACGGCGGGCCCGAGTCACCCGCGGCCCGCGCGCTCGGCGAGGGGCTCGCCGCTCTCGAGGCGGGCGACCCGGAAGCCGCCCGGGAAGCGCTCCGGCGCGCGCTCCGGGCGATCGGTCCGGGGTCGGAGGTGGATTCCGCGGCGGTCCGCTACGACCTCGCGCTCGTCGAGGAACGGCTCGGGAACCGGGAAGCCGCGCTCGCCGCGCTGCTGGCGATCGGGGACGCGAGCTTCACCCCGCTGATCGAGGCGGCGACCCGCCGCCTCTACCGCGCTGCGGGGAACCCGGGGCGTCAGCAGCCTGTGGACAAGACGCCCCGCATGGGAATCCGTCCTCGAAGCGATGGGGAACCCGGTCGTCCGGGCGGATGCGGGGCGCTTTCCCCACCGGATGGCG
>CAYGAO010000013.1:0-24582 GCA_964347715.1 uncultured Acidobacteriota bacterium | reverse complement strand
GTCTCGTGCTCTCGGGATGTGACGATGAGGAAACGCCGGCGCCGGCTCCGGTCGCTCCGCCACCAGCTCCGGAACCCGAGCCCGAGCCGGAACCCGAGCCCGAGCCGGAACCCGAGCCCGAGCCGGAACCCGAGCCGGCGATGGCGACCTTCTCCCTGCCGGCCGGCGAGACCGAGTTCCTGGTCGCCGACGACGGAGACGACCAGGGAACGGCGATGGCGACCGTGAACCCGAAGATCGTGGTGACGGCGAACACCGCCGCGATCATCACCCCGGTGAACTTCGCCACGGACGCTGGCGGGGTGCAGGTGGACGAGGGCGACAACACGCCGTTCACCTTTGTGAGCTGGAGCGTTCTCCAGAGCACGGCGATCGCGGATGGCGCCACCTTCAAGGTCGAGCGGCTGACGGTCGAGGCCGGGCAGGATGCGGAGCCGACCGGGGAGGTGACCCATGTGACCTGCGGCCCGTTCCTGTGCGCCGAGGGGATGGACGCTCCGGAGATCACGCTCTCCGCCGATGCGGCCTGCGCCGCTTGGGAGCCGACCCTCGACCTGAAGGTCGGCAAGCTCGTCAACGGCACGAGTACTTCGGAACTGGCATCCGAAAGTCCACTTTTTACGGGCGTTGATCTCGGCTGGACCTACACCTCGGTCTCGGACTTCACGGCGACTCACGATTTGGTCGTGAGCCGGGTCCGGGACGAGACGACGTACGAGGCGGGGGACGAGGAGAGCCTCCCGGTCCCGAACGTCGGCGATGACGCGATCTGGGGAAGCGCGACCGGCGACGGTACCGGCGCGGACGACCTCTACGATCCGTGCGAGCCCGGCGAAGGAGAAAACCGCGTGTCAGACGAGGACGCTTATGGAAAAGGCGGAGTCTCCAAGCCCGAGGACTGCTTCCGCGTCTCGGTCAGCGAGTCCGGGAACTACCTCGAGAACTACTCGGTGACACTCGACCGGTCCGGCACCGCAGTCAGCTGGGGAGCGGCCAACTGGGATGTTTTCAAGGACCTCGAATGCGACGCGGCCACCTTCTCGGCGGCGGACATGGTGGATGTCTGTGCGCTCGTCACCGAAGAGGTCGGAAAACTGACCGACGTCGAGGTGGCCTCCTTCAATGGAAGAAATGAAAGTATGGGTGACCAGGGGAACGTCTACCGGAGGATCGATAGCAATGGGAATCCGACGGGGACGGTCACGATCGAAGGAGACAATGAGATGCCGGCGCTCAGACTCGAAGTCGATCTCCCGGATCTGCACGATCGGCGGGTCACCGCGCTGTTCTACGAGTCGGGCGACACCCGAACGGCCTATTGGAATACCGCCACCGAGATGAACGACGGTACCGAGCGAACGGACAACATCGATGATCTCTACTGCGGGGAATCTGACGGTGCTCCATGCATTAGCGACGGACAAGCGACGATCATTACAGACGAGAACTTCCAGGATGAGGACGGCGATCCGAAGGAGGAGTACGGCGACCTCGGGAAAGTGGACCGAAATGGCGATGACAAGGCCGACAACTACCCGGGCGACGACGTGGAAGAGTGCTCCGCCGACGATGGCGGAACAGCGACGCGGATGAATACTGACGGGACTCCAGTCGGCGACGGTTCGCTCTGCGATGCGACGGGGGTCGCTGTCGATGTCGCGGTGACCTTCAATGACGGCTTGGGCCTCGGTTGTGAAGAGACCGTGACCTGGTCCGTGACCTGCGACTGGGACGCCGACGGTGGCGGCTACTTCGACGGAACGAGCCTCCGGGAGACCGGCAGAAAGTTGGACAAGTTCCTCAGCTGCGAGATCAACGACTAGCGCACCTGCGCGATCCTGATCTGATCCGGCTGTCGGGCCCCGGGGTCTTCGGACCCCGGGGCCCGTTTCCGTGTACGCCCGGCGGCGCGGGGCCGGGAGGCCGAAAACGGCTCGTTCGGGGTCTGCCGGGTAGGCCGGCGCCCCGGAGTCACCGTGCTGGGGGCGGCCGGCGATCCGGCATCCTGATCCATAGCAGCCGGGCGCCTCCTCCTGGGGGGCGACACCCGCCCCGGCGCCCTCTCCATGTATCTGCCATACCGCGCCCCGCGGCGCCCGTGACCCGCGCCTGCCAAGGGGGGATTCCATGTCGTCACCGTTCCACGCGGTGGCCGGCTGGCCGGCCACCGGCTCCTCTTCACGAACACCCCGACGCGGCAGCGGTGGCGCCGCGCGGGGAGGGCCGGGCGGCCCGCGGGCGCGGAGGCGGTGGGTCTGGCTCGTGGTCGGGGAAGGGAAAGGAGATCGCGCTAGATCCCGAAGAGCGACTTCACCGGGGGGATGATGCCGTCGGAGAAGTTCGGGGCGAACGCCTGCTGGTGGCAGTGGGCGACGGTGTCGCACGATGTGGTGGCGCCGCCGCGGGTGTGCGCCCGGGGGCCGGTGAGCAGCGACTGCGGATGAAACGTGCTGTGAGCCAAGTTCTTCCATCTGGCGGCGCGGGCGGCGGACCTGGTGTTCGTGGCGCCGGAGATGGAGGCGTTCCGCCGGGAGCTGGCCGGCCTCGACCCGCCCCCGATCCGCAACTGCACCCGCCCCCGCGAGCCGAAGCGCCGACCCCGTTGGGCTTGGCGGGGTCCGCGCGCAGTGGCTCCGAAGACCTCCCGCTCCACACTCCCCCGCGCCGCGCCGCGCCCTCCGACGGCGCCCCGACATCACTCCCGGCCCGCCACTCGCTACCTACCCACCTCTCATCCTCCCGATAGCCAGCTGCTTCTCTCATCCCCTCCGTCCGGCTCGCGGATCGGGGCGCACCCCCGACCTTGTCGTTCGATCTTCCTTCGCCATCCCTCGCCGCTACTCGTCGCCGGTTACGCGGCTGTTCGTCCCCGGACCGAAGCGAGTCCTTCGACCCTCGGCCGATAGAATGCCCGAGACGGCGCTCGCCTTCCCCGGGCGCCGGTCCGTCCGCAAGCGGTCCCCGGGAGGTCGCCGGAATGATGCACAACACGGAAAGTCGCGCGCGCCGGCCGACGCTCTTCCTCGCCATGTTCCTCGGCGCCGGTCTCGCGCTCTCGGGATGCGACGACGAGGAGACGCCGGCGCCGGCTCCGGTCGCTCCGCCACCGGCTCCCGAGCCCGAACCGGAACCCGAACCGGAGCCGGAACCGGAGCCTGAGCCGGAGCCGGAACCGGAGCCGGAGCCGGACCCGGTCATGGCGACCTTCTCGCTGCCGGACGGCGAGACCGAGTTCCTGGTCGCCGACGCCGGAGAGGACCGGGAGACTGCGATGGCGACCGTGAACCCGAAGATCGTGGTGACGGCGAACACGGCGGCGGTCGTGACCCCGGTGAACTTCGCCGAGGACGCCGGCGGGGTGCGGGTGGACGGGGGCGAGAGCACGCCGTTCGCCTTCGTGGACTGGAGCGTCCTCCAGAGCACGGTGATCGAGGAGGGCGCCACCTTCCGGGTCGAGCGGCTGACGATCGGCGCCGGCCAGGAGATGGAGCCGACCGGCGATGTGGCCCATGTGACCTGCGGCCCGTTCCGGTGCGCCGAGGGGATGGAAGCCCCGGCGATCTCGCTTTCCGCGGATGCCGCCTGCGCCGCCTGGGAGCCTGCCCTCGAGCTGACGGTCGGGAAGCTCGTCAACAGCGAGACGAGTTCGGAGCTGAATAGCCGGGAAGCTCGCCTCGGCCGGAACCCCGATTTCAGGGGCGTCGATCTCGGCTGGACCTACATCTCGAGCGCGGACTTCACCGCGACTCACGATGTCGTCGTGTCCCGAGTTGCCGACGAGACGAAGCACGAGGCGACGGAAGACGGGGCGGAGAGTCTCCCGGTTCCGGATGTCGGCGACGGCGCGATCTGGGGAAGCAGGACCGGCGACGGCCAGGACGACGACACCGCGGATCCGTGCGAGGCCCACGAGGACGAGCCGCGATACGATATAACCGAACTACAAGGCACCACTTATGGAAGAGGAGGAGTCCCCAAGCCCGAGAACTGTTTCCGCGTTTCGATCAGCGAGTCCGGCAACTACCTCGAGAGCTACTCGGTGACGCTCACTCGGTCCGGCGCCGCGGTCAGTTGGGGCGCGGCCGACTGGGAGGTCTTCGAAGACCTCGCCTGCGACGCGGTCGTCTTCTCGGCGACGGACATGGTGGATGTCTGTGCGCTCTTTGCCGAAGAGGTCGGAAGCCTGACCGATGTCGAGGTGAACCCCCGCAAGGAAGTGCGCGTCGGCGGAAATTTCGCGCCGCCGGCGATCCAGCTCGTGGTCGACCTCCCGTACCGGCGCGATCAGCGTGTCACCGCGCTGTTCTACGGTCCGGACGACGGTCGCGAGAATCTCTACGCCGACCTCGATGAGGACCGAAAGGCGACGATCAGGTCGGAGAGCCTCCTGGATGGCGACGGCGATCCGAAGTACGGCGACCTCGGGAAAGTGGATCGGAATGGCGATGACCACGCCGACAACTTCTTGGACGACGCGGACGCGGAAAAGTGCTCCGCCGACGATGGCGGGACCGCGACGCGGATGGCCGACGGGAAGCCAGTCAACGACGGCTCGCTCTGCGATGCGCAGGGGGTCGAGCTCGAGATCGCGGTGACCTTCGACGATGGCCTGGGCCTCGGTTGCGAAGAGACCTTGACCTGGTCCCTCACCTGCGACTGGGACGCCGACGGTGGCGGCTACTTCGACGGAAACATGCTCGCGGGCTCGGGCACGCATCTGGACGAGTTCCTCGGCTGCGAGATCGACGAGGACTAGCAGCCTCTGGAAAAAACGCCCCGCATGGGAATCCGTCCTCGAGGAGATGGGGAACCCGGTCGTCCGGGCGGATGCGGGGCGCTTTCCCCACCGGGTGGCGGCCCGTATCGCTGGCGCGATCCGATCCGCCCGCTTTCGCGGGGAGGGAGGACCCTCCCCGGCGGCGCTTCGCGCCGCGCCGGCGCGCGAGGGACTTTCTCCACAGCCTGCTGGCATCGGGTCGCGATTCCCATCTGATCCGGCCCCGGGGTCTCCGGCCCCCGGAGCCATTTCCGCGTACGCCCGGAGCCGGGAGGCCGAAGTCGGCCCGCTCGGGGCCCGCCGGGCAAGTCGGTGCGCCGGAATCGCCCTGTCGCCTGCGGGCCGCCTGAAGAGGAGAGAGTGGAATTACGCGCCGATCCCCTGCGCGCCGAACCTGGCGGTGCGGCCGCCCCCCTGCGGGGGCAACTGGGGAACCCGTGCGAACGATCTGTCCGGGTCGTCCGGCGCTGCGGGTGCGGTTCCGGTTCACGAAAGTCCCGGACCCGGAAGCGGCCGTCGAGCCGCCCCGGGAGGGCCCGGCCCCACTCGCGGGCGCGACGGTGGCGGACCTGGCCTGCGGCTGCCGCGACGAGCGGGAGGATCCCGAAGCGCGACTTCGCCGGGGCGATGAGGCCGACGGATCACTCCCCATCGGTTCGGGGCGAACGCCCGCTGGTGGCAGTGGGCCGCGGTGTCGCGCGAGGTGGTGGTGTGCTACCGCGGGCGGTCCGGCGCGGGCGCCGGGTGGAACTGGCGCTCCCGGAACCGGAGATGGATGTCGTTTCGCGAGGCGCCGCCCCGCCGCGACGCGCTCCCGGTCCGCTGCTGAACCGCGCCCGGGAGCGGAGGCGCCGCCCCGTCTGGCGGGATCTTCACGCCCTGGGTCCGAAAAGCCTCCGGCTCCAGCTCCCCTTCCCGGCCGCGCCTCGCCCCCCCGGGCGTCGCCCGATGTCCCTCCCCGGCCGCCGTCGCCTTCCCGCTCACCCCTCTCTCGGCCTCTCATCCTCCCGGATGCCCGCTGCCCGCCATCCCCACCGGCCAGCCAGCGGATCGGGGAACTTGATCTTGCCCTTCGATTTCCCTTCGCATATACTCCGCCGCTACTTGCCGCCGGTTGTGCGGCTGTCCGGCCCCGGGCCGAAGCGAGGCCTTCGACCCTCTGCCGATAGAATGCTCCACACGAGACGGCGCTTCGCCCCGCCCCGGGCGGTGGTCCTGTCCCGAAACGCTCTACAGGAGGTAGGCGGAATGATGCAGAACACGAGGAAGGAAGGCCGCACGCGCCGGCTGACGCTCTTCCTTGCCATGTTCCTGGGTGCCGGTCTCGTGCTCTCGGGATGTGACGATGAGGAAACGCCGGCGCCGGCTCCGGTCGCACCGCCACCGGCCCCCGAGCCCGAGCCGGAACCCGAGCCCGAGCCCGAGCCGGAACCCGAACCCGAGCCCGAGCCGGAACCCGAGCCCGAGCCGGATCCGGTCACGGTGACCTTCTCGTTGCCCGATGACGAGGACCACTACCTGGTCGCCGACGACCTCACGAACGACAAGACGGCGATGGCGACCGTGAACGCGAAGATCATGGTCACCTCGAACGCGGCGGCGATCATCACCCCGATGAACTTCGCCGAGGGCGCTGGCGGGCTGCGCCTGAGCGAGGGCGAGAACACGCCGTTCGCTCTGGTGGACTGGAGCCTCCTCCAGAGCGCGGTCCTCGACGACGGGGCCACCTTCATGGTCCAGCGGGCCGCCGTCGGCGCCGGTCAGGACGAGATGGAGCCGACCGGGGATGTGGCCTATGTGACCTGCGGGCCCTTCTCGTGCGCCGAGGGCAGCGACGCCCCGGAGCTCTCGGTCGCCGACACCCCGACCTGCGCCGGCTGGGACCCGACGCTGGATCTGGAGTTCTTCAAGGTGAACAACAAGGCCCCCGCCGACGCCAACAACATCCACGGTGTCGACCTCGCCTGGACCTACACCTCGAGTCTGGACTTCACGGCCACCCACGACATCGTTGTAGCCAAGGCTGACGGCAAGTCGCACAAGGCCGCGGACGATGCGACGGCGCTCGCCGTTCCGGCTGTCCCCGAAAACTCACCACAGATCCTGGCCTCCGTGACGAATCCGACGATGGCTTCGCCGTCCCCGTGCGAAGACGAAATCGATAAGATCGGTTCCTACCCGAGACCCGACGAGTGCTTCCGCGTTCGGAACAGCGAGGGGCGCAACCTCCTCGAGAACTACACGGTGACTCTGACCTCGTCGCCGTCCGAGGTGAGTTGGGGCAGTGTGGGCTGGGAAGCCCTTGAAGATCTCAATTGCGCCGCGGTCACCTTCGCCGCAAGGGACCAGCTGGATGTCTGCGACCTCTTTACCGAGGAAGTCAGCAACTTCGGGGACGTTGAGCATCTTCCGAGATCCACGAACGGACCCACTGACGACGATTACAAGTTGGACGGTCTGGACATCAACATCGAGACCCCTGAGCACCAGCGTTTCACGGCGCTGTTCTTCGTGGCCGGGGACGGTCAAACATTGGGCGAGCACATCTATGACTTTTACGGGAGTGCCGCCGATCCTGGTGACAAGAGCCCGATCGTTGGCGAAGGCGGCGTACCGCGGATCGATCTGATCGATGGCGACAATGATCCGATGTTCGGTGACTTCGGAAAGGTGGACAACGAAGGAGACGACAAGGCGGACAACTACCCGGCCCCGGACGACGCGGAAGTGTGCCGTGCCGACGATGGCGGGACCAAGAACACGAAGACGAGGACGGACCCGAATGACCCGAACAGCGCCGTCGTCAACGACGGAACGCTCTGCGATGCGGAAGCCACGTTCGAAGTTTCCGTCGAGTTCTCTGACCGTGCCGGCCTCGGTTGCGAGGAGACCGTGAACTACACCGTGACCTGCGAGTGGGACTCCGACGGTGGAGACACCGTGGTTACCGGCAGATTCCGGACTCCCGACGGAGAGGCATCGAACGATATCGACGACTACCTCAGCTGCGAGGTCGAGAAGGCGAGCTGAGCAGGCGGACAGGTCTCACTTCGGACCTGAACCCACCAGATCAGCGGCCCCGGGGTCCTTGGCCCCGGGGCCGTTCGCGTGTACCGGACGCTCATGAGTGCCGGAGGCCCACGGGACGAGCGTCCGGCACCGGAGGTGTTCGCTGGGTCGCCCCCCGGATCACGCGCCTTCCGCGACACCCCGCGCCTCTGTAGCCCGCCACTCGCGTCCCCTGCGTCAACCCTCTGGCCGTCGCCCCGGCCCTGGCGACGAGATCGGTCTCTTCCGACGGGGCGACCCGGCGCGCGGGCGAGACGCGCGGCCGGGAACGACACCAACCCGAATGGAACCACGGCGGCCTGCCTCCAGACTCCTGACGGTCGCGATCACTTAGAATGCCTCACCCGTGACGGTGGCCCGCCCTCCCCGGGCGCTGCTCCGGTCCCGAAACGTTCGACGGGAGAAAGGCGGATGTGATGCCAGACACGATGGATAGAGGTCGCATGGGTCGACTGACGCTCTTCCTGGCCGTGTTCGTGGGAGCCGGCCTGGTGCTCTCCGGCTGTGACGACGAGGAGACGCCGGCGCCGGCGCCGGTCGCGCCTCCGGCCCCGGCCCCCGAACCGGAACCCGAACCCGAGCCGGAACCCGAGCCCGAGCCGGAACCCGAGCCGGAGCCGGTTGCGGTGACCTTCGCGTTGCCCGACGACCAGGACCATTTCCTGGTTGCCGACGACGGCACGGATGAGGACACGGCGAAGGCGACGGTGAACGCGGAGATCGTGGTCACTTTCGAACGCGCCAGCGATCATCACCCCGGTGAACTTCGCCGGGGGCGCCGGTGGGGTGCGCCTGAACGAGGGCGAGAACACGCCGTTCGCCTTCGTGGACTGGAGCGTTCTCCAGCGCACGGTCATCGAGGATGGGGCCACCTTCATGGTCCGGCGGGCCTCCGTCGGCGCGGGCCAGGAGATGGAGCCGACGGGGGATGTGGCCCTGGTGACCTGCGGCCCGTTCTCGTGCACCGAGGGAAGCGACGCCCCGGAACTGTCGGTGGCCGACACCGCCACCTGCGTCGGCTGGGAACCGACGCTCGATCTGAACTTCTTCATGGCGGACAACGGACTCGAAGACCCCCGCGACTCGACCTTCGAGCCCGATCCCGGTCTCGACCTCGGCTGGACCTACACCTCCAGTCTGGACTTCACGGCTACCCACGACATCATCGTGAGCAGGGCCGATGGCAAGTCACACGAGGCGGCGGACGAACCGACCGCGCTGGTCGTTCCGGATGTCCCTGCGGGCTCACCGCAGATCCTGGCCTCCGTGACGGATCCGGATGCGGATTCGTGCGGGGACGAAGGCAAGGGGATCGGTTCCCACCCGAAGCCCGAGGAATGCTTCCGCGTCCGGCACCAGGAGGCGCAGACCCTCCTGAAGAACTACACGGTGACGCTCACGGCGGACCCGGCCGAGGTGCGTTGGGGCAGGGTGGAGTGGAAAGCCCTCGAGGAGCTCGAGTGCGCCCCGGTCACCTTCGCCGCGGCCGACCAGCTGGATGTCTGCGAGGCCTTCGCCGAGGAGATCGCCGACTTCGGGGAGGTCGAGCATGAGGGGACGAGTTCCCTTTCGGGAGGCGATCTCTTCGTCGAAAGTCAGTTGGGCGCAGCGTCCGACTTCTTCGTTCTGGAAGGTCTGAACCTCTCGATCGAGACCCCCGAACACCGGCGTTTCACGGCGATGTACTACACGCAAGGCGACGCTGAGGACGATCACGGTGATCTCTACTTCGGCCGCTTCCGCAACGCTCCGGTCCCTGCCGGCGACTACGGCACCGTCGAAGGGAAAGACGGCGAACCGAGGATCGACCTGATAGACGACGACGGTGATCCGATCTACGGCGACTTCGGAAAGACGGATCACGACGGCGACGACCGGGCGAACAACTTCGCCAGCGACGCCGATTCGGTCGAGTGCTCCGCCGACGATGGCGGGACGAAGAACACGCAGACGGAGGAGAATGCCAAAGGCAAGGACGGCACGCTCTGCGATGCGGAAGTCGCGTTCGAAGTCTCCGTCGAGTTCGTGGACCGCATTGGCCTCGGTTGCGAGGAGACCATGAACTACACCGTGACCTGCGAGTGGGATGCCGATGGCGGCCGGACCGTGATCCCGGGCAGGTTCCGAAGCGACCACACCGTTCCGGATGGCTATATCCGGGATCCCGCCGAATACCTCGCCTGCGAGGTCGAGCGGGCGAGCTGAGTCGGCGCGGCCCGCGTTCCACCTCGGATTCGTGGCCGCCAGACCGCGGCCCCGGGATCCCCGGGGCCGCCCGCTGGCAACCGAGGCCCACGGGCGCAACCCGCGGCTTCACTAGACTTCACCGTGTCATGCGCCTTTTCCGAAGTCCCAAGTCGCCCCCGCGAGTCCCGCTCGCGGCCCTTCTGGCAGCTCTGGCCGCCGTCGGCTGTGGTGGCGGGATCGCTTCCTTCGACGAGGCGGTCTGGCGCGCGGAAGAGGAGCGCTACCGCGAGGAGGTCGCGGACGAGCTCACCTCCGACGGGAGCTGGCTCACGCTGGCCGGACTCCACTTCCTTACCGTCGGCGATCACACCGTCGGTAGCGGCGAGGACGCCGACCTCCGCGTCCCGGACCGCTTCCCGGGCACCGCGGTGACCGTCTCCTGGTCGGCGGACGGGCGGGCTTTCGCCCGCGTCGCGGACGGGCTGAACGCGACGGTGGACGGTGCCCCCTTCACCGAGGGCGAACTCGAGGTCGGCGAGGACGGCGCGGTCTTCCTCGACGAGCGGGTGCGCTTCTGGCTCCACGCGAGCGGCGACCGCCGGGCCCTCCGCCTTCGCGATCTGGACAACCCGCTCCGCGTGGACTTCACCGGGCGCAAGTGGTTCCCCCTCGACCCCCGGTTCCGGGTGATCGCCGCCTTCGACCGTTATCCCGAACGGCGCGAGGTCCTGGCGGTGAACATCCGGGGAGACCTCGAGGACTATGTGTCCGACGGCGAGGTGGTCTTCGACTGGGAAGGCGAAGAGCACCGCCTCCAGGCGTTCACCCGCCCGAACGGCAACCTCTTCTTCGTCCTCACCGACGGAACCAGCGGCGCCGAGACCTACCCGGCGGCGCGATTCCTGACCACCGCTCCGCCCGAGTCCGGGCGCGTCGTCCTCGACTTCAACCGGGCGGTGAACCCTCCCTGCGGCTTCAACGGGTTCACCACCTGTCCGACCCCGCCCCCGCAGAACCGCCTCTCGATCCGCATCGAGGCGGGCGAGCGGCGCTACCACCCCGGACTCTCTCCGACCGGCTGATCGCCGCTTGGGCGTAGGCCTCGCGGTCTTCCTCGACCGCTCCGTCCCGGGGGCCGACCCCTCCACCTTCGAGGGCCGGGTGCTGAACCGCGCCCGCTGGGAACTCTCCGACGCGGCGGAGACCGCCGGACTGAAGCCGCTCGACGAGTTCGTCAGCCTCAGTCCCGAGGAATCCGAGATCCTCGCCGCCGACCTGAACTTCGACTCGGAGGTGGACGCGGCCACCCCGGCCGGCTGGTTCGAAGCGCAGACCGGCCTCGACCTCGCAAGGTCGCTCCGCGCCAGCGTCACCGCCGACCCCGAGGCCTACCCGTCCCCCGACGACCTCCTCGCCGAACTCACCGCATTCGAGACCCTGCTCGTCGCCGCCACCCGCCACGGCGCCCGCTTCCGCCTCTCCGTCGCCTACTGACTCACCCCCACCGCCCGCGCGGCGCACCCCGTTCTCCGCGTGCGACCGTCAGGTTCCGCGGACCCTGCCGGCGGTCGCCAGCGTGGAGGAGAAGAAGTCGTGACGAACGCCGTCGGTTCCGGGCGTCATCCGGAGACCCCAGAGAGAGCCGCCGGTGTCCGTGTTGATCTCGGCGGCGGCATCGAGCGGCAGGCGAACCGCTTCGCCGCCAGGTTGCTGATGCCGTGGGAACCGATCCGGGCCGCCGTGGATTCCGGAACGGACACCGTCGCCGGACTGACCCGGCTGTTCGAGGTGTCGCGGAGCGCGATGTCCATCCGCTTCGAAGTGCCCTTCGAGACGCCGGACTCCCGAGCGACGGCCCGACCGAAGCCAGGGGCCGCAGCCGCGGGATCGCATCAGACCCCGTCGCGGAAGCGCCTCACCCGGCTCGGGGCGACAGGAGCAACACCAGTTCGTGCGACACCCTGCGCGCGGTCCGGTTCCTCCCGTTACCCCCGAGGGTGCTGAAGGTCGTCCGGACCGCGGAGTCCCGGCTCACCCGGAACCGGTCGGCCGCCAGTTCCTCGATCCGCTCCCCGGAAAGGCCGTTGCTGCAATTCCCTCTCGGAAAGGTGAGGATGACGGTGCATCCACGATCCGCGAGAACCTCGAGCAGGTCGGCCACCGCCGCTTCCGATCTTCCTCGCCGGCTGTATCGCGAGTTCGGTCTCTCGCTTGGGGGCGGATACCGGCCCGCGCCCTCGACCGGCCCGCACCGGCCCCGGGCCATCGTCTCGAGGACATGGTAGAAGCGGCTGTACTGGACCGATGCGTACGGCGGATCCACGAAGACCAGGTCACTGGCCTTCAGATGTCTCGCCACGAGATTCGCGTCACCGACGATCGTCTCTCCCTGGCGGCGCGCGTACCGGCAACCGAGGTCTCGCAACGCTCTTGCGGCGTGACCGAGCGGGTCCCGTTTCCAGGCCGTACGCAGGTAGGGAGCGGCTCCGCCCGTGGCCTTGAACGGTTGCGCCGTATGGCCGGGGGCGGCGGCGCACCGACTCGCGGCGATCAGGGTGGCTGCGAGGCAGAGGTCCCGGCTCTCCTCGGCTCGCGGGAGCGCGTCGAGCAGCGCATCGAAGGTCAGGGCCTGCGTGGGACTGAAGTAGTAGCCGCCGTAACGGTCCCAGATCAGGAGGTCGTCGCGGGCCGGGGATCCTCCGCACATTTCTTCCGCGCGCGCCTTCCAGCCCCGGACATCCGCCGCCTCCTCGTCGAGGCGGCGAGCTGCGCTCCATTGCGGCATCCGTTCGCGTCTTCGCCGCGCCTCGGCCAGCCAGCTCCGCTCCAGGGTTTCGGGCGGCAGGGCTCGAGTGCGCTCGATCACGGATCCCGCAAGCACGACGGCGTACACCTGGAGATCGCACGCGAGCACCGGCAGATCCAGGTGCGTGGCCGCGTACCACGACACCGACCCGGCTCCGCAGAACAGGTCCACGATCCGCTCGGCTGATCGCGCCTGCTGCTTCACGAGCCGCCCCAGTCCGTTTCGCAGCAGGCTCCGCTTGGCGCCCATGTATTTCACAGGCGAGCACCCCAGAGAAAGATCCGTTCGGCGAATGCGAGGGTCGAAATATCCCGCGCGTGACGACTCCACAACCCGTGGAGTCCCTCACCCGACGAATCGGAGCGCCACGAGCGAACCGACTCGACCGCCTCCCGCACATCGGCCCAGAGATCCACGAAGGACTCGGGCGGCTGCCCGGTCCACAGGAGACGCCTGACGCGGGGTCCCCGAACCCAGAAGTCGAGAGCGGCCCGATCTCCGGCGCCGAGCTTTCCCATCAGCTCTTCGGCCGCACCGGTCGCGAGCCTCAGGAGAAGCACCGCCCTGGACAGGACCGGCGCGACGAACGCCCCGTCCCCGGGGACCTTCCTCGCCTCGTCGAACGGAAGCGGGTCGCGAGGACTGCTCGCCCCGGTCAGAAACTCCAGCCACGACCGGGCGGAGGCGCGAGAGATCGGCATCCTCCCGATCAGCGCCTGCACCGGGTCCCTCCACGCATCCTTCTCTCCGCCAGCAGCATCACTCCCCGCCACATTCTGCAACTGCCGCAGGCTGCGTCGCAGCAGGTGTCGGTCCATCCGCGGAAACCCGCCGCTTCCCTGCGGATCACACAACTCCCAGAGTTCCGATACGAATTGCACCGTCTCGGCGATCCTGGGCGGACCCGCCGAGACGAAAGCCGTCGGTCGGTAGCTGGCCACATTCCGGGCGTTCCGGTCCTCGGTCAGACTCCTGCGGTCGAGGCCCCACTGCCACATCCATACATGTGGCAAGGATTGCGCGTCGAAAAGTTGCAGCCAGTCGCCCAGACGGCGTCGGCCGGGCTGCACGATGCGGAGGACCGTCGCGTTGCCGGCCTCGGTTCCCGCCCAGGCGTCCAGTGCCTCGGAAACGAAGTCATGCGTGCCCTGGCCCCGGACGCAGACAACTGCACCGGCTTCGTCGAGCGCGAAGTGGCGGTTGTTGAGGACGCAGATCCCCGCCCTCGCAAGGAGCGACATCGCCGCGCGCAGGAAGGCGTAGTAACCCAGGTGGTATGCGGCGCCGGAATCGCCCGCCATCTCGGCATGCAGCGCGCGCCCCAGATACGCCCAGCCATCGAAGCAGTGGGGCAGCGCCGTGGCCGCCAGGTACTCCGCCAGATCCTCGCGGCAAGAATCGGCATTCGACCGCAGGATGTCCGCGACCGTGTCCGGCGAGACCTTGCTCGGCTCCCGTCGCCACCGGCCTCGGCGCCAGTTCGGAACCAGCTCCGAGAACGCGCGCGCGGCCGCATCTCCGCTCGCCCGCTCCACCGCCTCGCGCACGGCGGAGGCGGGCATCACGCGACGCTCAGCACTTCAGCCGCGCGCCGGGAATCCTCCGCGATCCTTCCGGTTCCGCCGGCGAGGAACCGAAGCAGGTCGTCCCGCAGTGTCCGGTAGCCGCCGCTCCCCCGAAACGCTGCCTTGCGGAGTCGCGCGTCCTCCGTCAGACCGGGCGCTCGGGACGCTCTCCAGTCGTAACGCGACAGCTCCGTTCCCAACTCGCGGAGATATCCGTGTAGCGGCGTCCCGAGGAGCGTAGCGAGGCTCAGGCGGATCGCCTGGTCGTCGGATGACTCCGGGTCATGTCCGCTCCGCCACGAGTGGAGCTCCAGGGAGTCGGCCGAGAGGACGCAGAGGGCGTTCAACACCTGCAGGAAGGCGCGGACCCCCTGGTCCTGGTTCAGGAGGCTCTCCGGGCTCAGGAAGGCGGGGTCGCCGTCCGGCGGTCCCTCCTCCGCTGCGCCCCGGAGTGCGACGGCCCATGGCTCGGTGTTGTCTCCGATGGCGTCCCGGAGCAGGTTTCCGGCGTGGATCAGGAAGGCGGCCTGTTCCTGGCGCGTCCAGGGGAGAGGGGCCGGGCCTTCGGCGATGTCGCTGGCGAAGAGCCCGCCGATCCGTGAGCGGGGGCCGCCGCCGGGCTTCATGAGCGAGACCAGCAGCGAGCGAACCCATCCGGCCTGGCTGACCGCGCCCCGGGGTCCCTCGAATTCACCGAGCATGTTGATCCGATGGCGCCAGGGGCTCCTGGAGCAGGACCAGAGCAGATCCACGAGCCCTTGGGCCCGCACTTCCCGGTAGAAACCGTAGTCGTCTGTCCTGGTGAGCCAGTCTTCGGTTCGGAGCAGCGGGTAGAGGTCGAACGCCAGACTGGGATTGATGCGTTTGGGCTTGATGTTGATCGTGAAGAACAGGTAGGCCTGCCAGCTCAGGTCGAGTCCGACGAAGGCGATGACCGGGAGCTCGAAGACACCGGCAGCCGGTTCTCCTCCGAACGCCCAGAGGCGGTGCTGACCGTCGATCACCTCGATCGGCGGGGCGGCGCCGGGAGTCCAGTTCGGCCCGTCGAAGCCGGAAGGAAGGACGACCGTCGCCGCCGGGTCGTCCTCGGGTTCCACCCGGACGAGATCGGCCTCGGAGACGGACTGCCCGTACCGGCGCGCGTCGGGCGTCAGGATGTTGACGACGACCGCGGTCGGGAGCCACCCCGGCTGGCGCAGGTCGGCGTACTCGCCCGATGCGCGCTTCCGGTCGCTCAGGGTGGACCACGGATAACCCGATTCGATGAACCGCCGGATCTCCGCGGAACGACGCGGGTCGTGGCGGCGCTGGATGCCGCGATCCTCCGCGCCCGAGGCGCGGTCGGTGGTACGTCGCCGGACGCCACTCAGCGCCCGGAGATGAGCCGCGGGCAGGCTGAACTGGTAGAAGAACTCGGGAGGCCGGGACCGGAATTCGTCCGGCTTCCACTCCAGATCGCTCCAGGCGGTGAGCCACTGCCGGCACTTCAGCGCGGGTATCTCTCTGCGGAGGTCGCCACCGGGGGCCGCGGTCGCGGCGGATCTCTGGGCGACGAGCACGGAAGAGACTCTACTCCGCCACGCCATGACGACCCGTCGAGGCCTCCCGGAAACGGGTGTGGCCCGCGACGGGGACCGTCAGGCGGTCGCGCGCCGCGCCGTGATTCTCGCGGTGATCCAGGTGATCAGCCCGCCGAGCGCGACCGTCCAGATCCCGATCCAGAACACCACCTGGGCGACGACCCCGCCGACGAACCACTGGACGATGGGGCTCATCGCGTCCATGTCGGGCGGATAGGCGTCGTAGTGGGTGCCCCAGTCGCCGAGCGTGGCGAACAGCATGATCAGGATCACCGGGATCCGGGCGCCGACGCCGTAGGCGAAGTTCGTCCACAGCGCCGACAGGAACCCGGTGTCCCCGGCGCGCGCGTGCCGGATCCCGAACCAGACCGCGAAGATCGGGGCCAGCCAGACGATCCCGATGATCGCCCCGGTCCCGCCGGGCTCGCGGTTCACGAGGAAATCGGGAAGCCCGCCGAGGGCGCCGAGGAGCCGGAGCAGCGTGACCCCGAAGGTGATGAGCACTGGGATGCGGACGAGCCGCCAGACGGAGGAGATTTCGGGCATTTCGGATCTTCCTTTCGCGCGGAGAACGCGGGCCGGGGTCTCTCGGGGACGCGATTCTGGCAGGTTTCGTTCCGCGCCCCGCCACGAACCGCAGACTCCGGAAGGCCGACGCGCCAGGGGATCCGGCGCTCCGGCCGGATTCCGTCAGCCGGTGAAACGGATGGCGACGAAGAGCAGGCCGGCGCTCCCGAAGACGGCCCCGACGATCCATCGAACCAGCCGGACCTCGAGACTGGCGATCGCGGCGTCGAGATCGGCCTTCGAGACGCTGGCGGCATCGGCGCGCGCTACCTCGGCGACGATGGCGCGAGCGACGGTGGGTTCGGCCCCGGCCGCGACGATGCGCTCGATCGCCGCTGCCGTGTCGAGCGTGTAAGCCATGAGTCGAGATTAGCACGTCGACCAAACAGGGCGTCCGCTGCGAGGCGGGTGTTCCTCGTCGGGCGTCGTCGGCCTCTGGCAGACTTCGCCCGATGAACCGCTTCGCCCTCTTCCTCGTCGCCTTCCTCGCGGCCTGCCGTGGCGGCGGACCGCGCTTCGACGAGGCCCGCCTCCTCGACCACATCGAAACGCTCTCCTCCGACGAGTTCGGCGGTCGCGCCCCCGGCTCGCCCGGCGAGGAGCTGACCGTCGCCTACCTCTCGGACGCCTTCGGGGAGCTCGGCCTCGAGCCCGGGAACCCCGACGGGACCTGGCTCCAGGCGGCGCCGCTCGTCGGCAGCACCGCGACCGTCATGGAAGCGTCTTCGGACCCCGGCGGTTCGTGGGAGCCGGGGTCCGACTTCGTGGCCTGGACGAAGCGCATGGTCCCGCGGGTCGAGGCGGGCGGCGAACTCCTCTTCGTCGGCTACGGCGTCGAGGCCCCCGAGTACGGCTGGGACGACTTCGCCGGCGCCGACCTCTCCGGGAAGATCCTCGTGGTCCTCGTGAACGACCCTCCCGGCGCGGACCACTTCGGGGGCGAGGCGATGACCTACTACGGGCGCTGGACCTACAAGTTCGAGAAGGCCGCGGAGATGGGCGCCCTCGGCGCGCTGATCGTCCACGAGACCGGCCCCGCGGGGTACCCCTGGGAAGTGGTGAGCGGCTCCTGGACCGGCGAGCAGTTCGATCTGCGGCGTCCGGACGGGAACCGGGACCGCCTCCTGGTCGAAGGCTGGATCTCGCGCGAGCGCGCCGTCGCGCTCTTCGAGGCCGCCGGAGAGGACTTCGAGGCGGCGCGGGAAGCGGCCGCCGATCCCGCGTTCACTCCGCTCCCGCTCGGCGTCCACGCCGACTTCCTCCTCGAAGCGACCTACCGCGAGATCGAATCGAACAATGTCGTGGCCCGGATCCCGGGCGCCGGGGCCCCGGGCGAGACGGTGATCTACACCGCGCACTGGGACCATCTCGGCACGGACCCCGACATCGAGGGCGACAACATCTTCAACGGCGCGCTCGACAACGCCACCGGAACCACCGGTCTCATCGCGCTCGCCGAGGCGTTCATGGCGGCGGGCGCGCCCCGGCGGAGCATCCTCTTCCTCGCGGTGACCGCCGAAGAGCAGGGGCTCCTCGGCTCGCGCCACTACGCCGAGAACCCGCTCTACCCGGCCCGCGACACCGTGGCCGCCCTGAACCTGGACGGCATGAACGTCTGGGGCCCGACCTCGGACATCACCGTCGTCGGCCTCGGCCAGTCCGGGCTCGACGCCGTCGCCGCCGAGGTCGCCGCCGAACTCGGCCGCGAGCTGCGCCCCGACCCCGAGCCGGAGAAGGGCTACTACTACCGCTCGGACCACTTCGAGATGGCGAAGGCCGGGATCCCCGCCTTCTATCCCGACACCGGGGTGGACTTCATCGGGAAGCCCGCCGGGTTCGGCCTCGAGGCCCGCGCCCGCTATGTCGAGGAGGCGTATCACAAGCCCGGCGACGAGGTGGAGCCCTGGTACGACCTCTCCGGCATGGCCGAGGACCTCGATTTCCTCTACCGGATGGGCCGCCGCCTCGCCGACTCGGACGACTGGCCCGAATGGGCCGAAACCAGCGAGTTCCGCGCCCGCCGCGCCGCCGACGGCCGCTGACGCCGCCAGAACGGAAGCAGCAGGAGGCAGAACAGCCCGAAGCCGACCACTTCCAGAAGCGCCAGGTACCACGGCCACGGCAGGAGGAAGAACGGGGAGACGGTCCCCGCCGGCGGGTGCGAGAGGAACAGGTAGTTCGAGCCGAGCAGCAGGTTCACCGCCCCGACGAAGACCGCGAACAGGTTCAACAGCGCGAAGGCCCGCAGCATCGCCGCGCCCGTCGGCCGCATCCCGAGCGACCAGGTGGCGAAGAGCACGCCCGTCACGATCCCCGAGTGGGCGATGAAGTACTGGAAGAACCGGTATTCGGGAAACCCGGCGTCGAGCTGCCCCGGCGTCAGGACCGCGTTCGCCGCCCCGGCGAGACCCCAGAAATACGCGATCTCGAAGGTCTTCCGGTTCCGGAACAGCAGGGACGCCGCGGTCAGCAGCACCGCCACCCCGCAGAGGTGAAGCGGCAGGTGGTTCCGGAGCCAGCCGTCGAAGCCGATCGCGTGGATGCGGACCGCCCAGTAGCCGAGCTCGTTCGCGAGCAGCACCGCCCCGAGCGCCCGCGCGATCCTCACCCCCGCCCGGGCGGAACCGCGTCGGGCCGCGCGGGTCAGCGCGAGCGGCGCGAGGATCGTCGCCGCCAGCGCCGCGAGGTGCGGCGCGCCGAAGGTCTCGAATCCGGAGGGCGACCTGCTACCCGCCGGTTCTCGTCCCGCGCACCGCCGGCAAGCGTACTACGCCCGCCTCGCCCCGCCGGCGTTCAGCGGGCGGTGGTGAAAGTCCCTCGTGCGCCGACGCCGGGGAGGTTCCGCCCTCCCCGCGAGAGCGGGCGGAACGGATCGCCCGAGCGATTCGGGCCGCCATCCCGTGGAGAAAGCGCCCGGACGACGGGGTTCCCCATCTCTTCGAGGAAGGATTCCATGCGGGGCGTCTTGTCCACCGGCTGTCAGCCCTCGGCGGGTTCCACGCGGACGGTCACCACATCCGTGTCGTGGTACTGCTGGTGGCGCACCGACGAGGCGAAGTGCCGGAGCAGCCGCAGCGAGGCCTCCTGCTCGACCCGTCCGCCGACGGCCTGGTCCGAGAGCAGCGCCATCCGGTCCTCGATGTTCGCGTCGTCGGTGGCGGCCACGAACTCGAGCTCGGCGGCGGCGCCGTCGCTGCGGGCCGACAGGAACAGCCGGCGCTCCCCGGTCCCCTGCTGCGTGAGCGTGAGCAGCGTCTCCTCGCCGACCGCGCGCAGGCGATCCGTCATCGCCGCGCCGTAACCTCGCCCGGCGGCGAACTTCGCCAGGAATTCGTCTATCTGCGGGAACGCCTCGACATCGAGCGCGGTGGCGAGGCGCCGCCGGCGCGGGCGCGTCCACTCGAGGAACAGCGTCAGCGCGATCGCCGCGAGGCCGCCCGAGGTCATCCCGTTCCCGAGCAGGTCGTTCCACGCCGGGCCGAGGTGCTCTCCGAAGATCGCCCCGCTCTGGAAACCGGCGCCGATCCAGAACGCCGTCCCGGCGATGACGCCCTTCTTGTAGTCGAGTCCGTCCTGAACCACGATCTTCATGCCGAGCACGAAGAGAACGGAGATCAGCACGACCGCGTAGGCGCCGATGACCGGATCTGGCACTGCGAGGATGACCGCCAGGAACTTCGGCAGGAACGCGAGCGCCACGAAGACCGCCCCGATCCAGATGCCGACCGTCCGGGCCGCCACGCCGGTGATCTCGGTGACGGAAACGCTGGTCGAGTAGGTCGTGTTGGGCACCGTCGCCGCGAGCCCGGAGAGCAGGTTGCCGACGCCGTCGGCGGCGACCGCGCCCTGTACCGCCCGGAAGTCGATCGCCCGCGGCTTCCGCCAGGAGACGCGCTGGATCGCCACGCCGTCGCCGACGGTCTCGATCGCCCCGATCAGCGTCACCAGCACGAACGCCGGGAGCAGCGTCCAGAACCCGGCGCCGAAGCCGAGGTCGAGTCCCGGCCAGGCGCCCGCCGGGAACCCGATCCAGTCGGCGTCGAGGACGTTCTGGAAGTCGTAGAGGCCGAACCCGGCGGCGACCAGGCTGCCGGCGACGATCCCGACCGCCGGCGCCCAGAGCCGCCAGATCCCCGAGGCCCGCAGCGTCACCGCGATCGTGACCACGAGCGTCGCCACGACGCTGACCGGCGCCGCCGCCGGCGCCGCATCCTCGGGCACGGCCGTCAGCATGTCGAACAGGATCGGCATGACCGTCACCGCGATCAGCATGATCACGGTGCCGGAGACGGTCGGGGTGAAGATCCGGCGGAAGAGCGAGAGCCGCGCCGAGAGGAGGAACTGGAACAGCGCCGAGACCGCGACCAGCGTGCCGAGGAGTCCCGGCCCGCCCACCCGGAGCGCCGCCGCCGAGACCGCGATGAAGGCCCCGGAGGTCCCCATCAGCAGGATGTAGCCGGCCCCGACGCGCCCCAACCGGATCGCCTGGAGCGCCGTCGTGAGGCCGCTGATGAGGAGCGCCGCGAAAGTCGCCCAACCGAGGAAGTCGTCGCTGCCGCCCGCGGCCCGGACCACGATCACCGGCGTGAGCACGATGCCCGCGACCGCGAGCAGCGCGTACTGGAAGCCGAGCCCGAGCGCGACCCCGGGCGCGGGCCGCTCGTCCGGCTCGAAGCGGACGGACTCGGTCACGGTTTCGATGCTGATGACGAGCGGACCAGATAGGGCTCGACGCGCTCGGGCGGCGGCGGACTCGTCCGCCGCGAGACCAGGATCAGCGCGAGGGTGTTCGCCGCGGCCCCGTAGATGCCCGGGTGGATGCCGAGGAGGGCGAGATCCGGCCAGATGTTCAGACCCAGCGTGACCGCGCAGCCGGCGAGGAGTCCGGCGACCGCTCCCGCCCGGCTCGCGCGGGGCCAGCACATCGCGGCGATGAGCAGCGGGAAGAACTGGGCGATCGCTCCGTAGGACATCAGGAGCAGCCCGACGAGCGAGGCCTCGGTCCCGACGGCGAGGTAGTAGGCGAGCGCGCCCATCCCGAGCGCGGTCCAGCGGATGCGGCGGGTCTCGGCCGCGGGCGCCCGCCGGACGCCCCGGAGCGGGGTTTCGAGGTCCTTCACCAGGACGGACGCCCCGGCGTGGAGGATCGCGTCGCCCGAGCTCATCGAGGCGGCGAGCGCCCCGGCGCAGAAGAGGCCCACGGTGAGCGCCGAGAGGTCGAGATCCATGAGGATCGTCGGGAGGATCGTGTCCGCCGGCGCGACCCCGGGGTAGGCGCCGATCCCGGCGAACCCGATGAAGAGCACCGGGATCAGGAAGATCTGGAAGGTCGGGTAGAAGACCACCATCCGCTTCAGCGTGCGGACGCTGCGCGCCGCGTAGATCTTCATGAAGTAGTGCGGCCACACCGAGAACCCGAGGACCGAGATCAGGATCGCGCTCGTGTAGGCGCCCATGCCCCAGGGCGATCCGCCGGCGTCGAGGCCGGGCGCGGTGAGCATCTCCGGCGCGGCGGCGGCGAGTTCCTCGAACATCGGACCGATGCCGCCGTGGAGCGTCAGGGGCAGGTAGAGCCCGAGCCCCCACGCGAGCGCGAGCATCAGGATCCCCTGGAAGGTGTTCGTCCAGCCGACCCCGAGCACGCCGCTCCGCACCACATAGAGCAGCACCACCCCGTAGGCGAGCGCGGCGCCGGCCCATTCGGGCATCCGGCCCTCGGTCACCACCGAGAACACGTACCCCGCGCCCTTCATCTGGATGACGAGGTAGGGGACGAGCGCCGCCGCGCTCACGACCGCCATGATCGCCGGGATCGCGCGCGGGCTCCCGAAGCGGTGGGCGAAGAACTCCGCCTGGGTCACGAACCCGAAGCGCCGCCCGAGGAGCGCGATCCGCGGCCCGAGGAAGTACCAGGGAAGCAGCCCGACGGTCCCGTAGGAGACGATGTAGAACGCCGCCGCGCCGCGCGAATACGCCCAGCCCGGCGCGCCGAGGAAGGCGAAGGCGCTGTAGATCGAGGCGCCCATGATGAAGTAGAGGACGAGGAAGCCGAGGCTCCGGTCGCCGGCGACGAACCCTTCGGGAGTGTTCGACATCCGCCGCCCCGAGAGGATCCCGATCGCCAGCGTCACCAGCAGGTAGGCGACGGTCGTCACGAACACCACGACCCAGGCGGACACGCGCGGCTACCTCCGGGGCTCGCAGCCGGGGCCGAAGGCGGACATGCCCGCTACTTCCGGTATTCCCGGTCCAGCGCCTCGTCGTCCTCCCGGTCGGCGACGAAGAGCCAGAGAAAGGTGGAGAAGACCGCGGCGATCAGCAGCACCAGCCAGAACATCGAGAACGGCATCCCGAACACGAACGGGCGGACGCCGCCGACCCACGGATAGAGCGGCCAGCAACTGAACCCGAGCACCACGAGCCCGACCACCAGCCCGATCCGGTGGCGCCGCGCCGGACTCATCGGCCCGACCTCCTCCCGCCCACCCGCCCCCGACCTCGCGCCGGGCCCGTCGGCGTCCGACCTTGCGTCGCGCCCATCGGCGTCCGCCTTCGCCCCGCGCCCACCGCCCCGCCCGCGCTCACGAGTTCTCGGCTTCGCCCCGCGCCCGTCGCGCCGCCGTCGCCCCGCGCCGTCGCCCCGCTGCGCTCCTGGCCCGGCACCCGGCCCGGTCCCCGCTCATCGTCTCCCGACCCCGCGCCGCTCACGGCTCATCGCTCGCTCTCGACGAGTTCGATCTCGAAGAGCGTCGGCCACTTCTTCCCGGTCACGAAGATCCGCCCGCGCTCCGGATCGAACGCGATCCCGTTCAGCACATCGCTCTCCGGGTGGCGCGCGGCGGCGGGGAGGATCCCGGTCAGGTCCAGGAATGCGGTCACTTCGCCGGTGTCCGGGCGGATCCGCGCGATCCGGTCCTCGGTCCACAGGTTCGCCCAGATCTCGCCCTCGATCCACTCGAGTTCGTTCAGGTCGGAGAGCGGCGCGCCACCCGCGGTGACCCGCAGCCGCCGCACCTCGCGGAAGGTATCCGGATCCCGGAAGCCGAGCGTGTCCGACCCGTCGCTCATGATCAGGTGTTCGCCGTCGAAGGTCAGCCCCCAGCCTTCGCCGGGATAGCGGAACTCGCGCACCAGCCGGAACGAGTCGCGCTCGTACACGAACCCGACGCCCGCCTCCCAGGTGAGCTGCACGATCCGCTCGCCCACGAGCGCGGCCCCCTCGCCGAAGAAGGCGGGCAGCAGCCGGTGCTCCCGGAGCACCTCGCCGGTCTCGAGCGCCACTTCCCGCAGCGCGGACTCGCCCCGAAGCCCGGTGCTCTCGAAGAGGCGTCCGCCGTCGAAGAAGAGCCCCTGGGTGAACGCCTGCGGGTCGTGCGGGAACTCGCGGACCACCCGGTGCCCCACGACCGGCGGCGGTTGGGACGGGGCGCGCTCGGCCGGCGCCACGGGCGCGGTTGCGCCCGCCGAATCCGAGCCGCCGCAGCCGGCGAGCGCGAGTGCGAGCACCCAGCGGGCCGGCACCTTCCGGGAGACCATGCGGCGAATCATGGTACGCCACCGGGCGCTCCGCCCTCCCGGTTCGGCGTATCCTCCCTCGCGCCATGGACCGCCCGCTCCCCGATCTCTTCGCCGACCACCTCGAGACCCGCCTCGCCGGGGTCGCCGAGGACCTGAAGGCCTCCGGTTACTCCGGCCTCCTGCTCGCGTCGGGCGCCCACCACTACTACTTCCGCGACGACCAGCCGGCGCCGTTCCGGGCCAACGCGCACTTCCTCCACTTCTGCCCGCTCGAGGCGCCGGGCCACCTGCTCCTGCTTCGCCCCGGCAAGCGGCCGTTCCTCGTCGCCTGGCGCCCCGACGACTTCTGGTACGAGAGCCCGGAGATCGGCGACCCCTTCTGGGCCGCCGGCTTCCGGATCGCCGAGTGCCGGAGCCGGAAGCGCCAGCTCGCCGAGATCGGGAGGGCGCTCCCGAAGGGCCGCGTCGCCGCCGTCGCCGCGAGCTCCGGGTTCGCCGAGGCGCTCGGCCTCG
>CAYGAO010000012.1:0-24726 GCA_964347715.1 uncultured Acidobacteriota bacterium | reverse complement strand
GAGCGGCAGGGGGGCGACCGAGGGGCGCGCCGGCCGAGGAGCCGCGCGAAGAAACAACGCCGCGAGCGCGAGCGACCCGGTCCGGGGGGGCGCGTGGCGGCGCCGCCGCCACGCGACCTGGGCGGAGAGCTTCAGCAGGGCGGCGGTGTGACTCGCCGGCGGATGAGCCTCGCGAAGAAAGAAGACCGCGAGGGCGAGCGACCCGGTACGGGGGCGCGGGAACGGCCACACCGACTTGGGCGGAGAGCTTCAGCGGCGCGGCCGAGGGGCTCGCGGGCCGATGAACCTCGCGAAGAAGAAGACCGTGAGCGCGAGCGACCCGGTAGGGGGGCGCGGCCGCGCCGCCACCCGACCTGCGCGGAGAACTTCAACGGGGCGACCGAGTGGCTCTCGGACGGATGAGCCACGCGAAGAAAAGGCCCCGAGGGCGAGCGACCCGGTAGGGGGGCGCGGGCGCGGCGGCGCCACCCGACCTGGGCGAAGGCTTCAGCGGCGCGGCAGTGTGGATCGGGGGCGGATGAGCCAGGCGAAGAAGAAGGCCGCGAGGGCGAGCGACCCGGTCGGGAAACCGGCGAGCTTCGCCGTCCCCAGCAGCGCCGCGGCGAGGGTGGCGGCGCGGCTGGCGACCGGGCGGAATCGTTCGGCCCCGGCCAGCCGCCGCCAGGGATCACCCCTGCCGGTAACCACGAGGTAGTCGCGGAGGAACCCGAGGAGGAAGGGGACGCCGAGCGCGAACGCCGAGGGGGTCGCCCACTCCGCCTCGATCCCGGGCGCGAGACACACGGCGAGCATTCCCATCTGGAAGCCGGCGAGGCGGCGGCGGAACGGGCTCGGATCGAGCGGCCGGACGCGGCGGCCCGACCGGCGTTCCAGAACGAGCCCGGCGCCGAAGAGGTAGCGGGCGAAGCCGGCCCCGAGGTACCAGGGCGGCAGCGTCCCGAGCGCCAGCGCCGCGATGCCGCTCGCCGCCGCGATGCCGAGCGCATCGGCTTCCGCGTCGAGCCGCGCCCCGAACGCGGTCTCGGACCCGGTTCGCCGCGCGAGCGCACCGTCGAGGAGATCGAGAGCGGCGGCCCCGGCGTAGGCGAGGCACGGGGCCCAGCCGGGGACCGCCCCGGTGAACGGGAGCGAGAGCCCGTACCCGGCGAGCGCCCCGAGGATCGCGAGCCGCCCGATCGTGACCCGGTTCGCGGCCCCGAGCCGCGCGGGCGCCCCTTCCCGAGAGACGGCCCCGACGACGACGGCGAGGAGAACCGCACCGATCAGCCCGCCGGGAAGGGTCCAGCCGGGGACGAGGGCCCCGGCGGCGAAGGCGAGGACTCCCGCCCCCGCGGTGGACCGCCAGGGTTCCGGGGCCGCCACGGGGTCGGGAACCGGGTCGTTCCGATGATCGGCGGCCCCCGCGGTGGACCGCCAGGGTTCCGGGACCACCGCCGCCGTCAGCAGAGGGTGGACAAGACGCCCCGCACGGGAATCCGTCCTCGAAGCGATGGGGAACCCCATCGTCCGGGCGGAGGCGGGGCGCTTCCTCCACCGGACGGCGGCCCGAGTCGCTGGCGCGATCCGTTCCGCCCGCTTTCGCAGGGAGGGAGGACCCTCCCCGGCGGCGCTTCGCGCCGCCTCGGCGCACGAGGGACTTTTCCCACCGCCTGTCAGAACCGGTAGGAGACGCCGACCCGGAGGCGGCGGCCCCGGGGGTTGTGGGTCAGCGAGTCGTAGGCCAGCTCCTGGTTCACGAGCGGCGGCATCGCCCCGGCGAGGTTCAGCGCCGAGAGCGTCAGCAGCAGCGGCGTGTCCCGGACCCGGTACTGGAGCGTCGTGTCGAAGACCAGCCAGGAAGCGATGCGCTCGTACTCGGAGATCGTCGTCCGGTCGCGGTAACCCGAGATGAACTGCGAGGCCCCGGTGATCGTGAACGGGCCGGTGAACCAGGACAGGAGCGCGTGCGTCCGCAGCCTGGGCAGCGGCGGCGCGAGCGGATTCGGCCGGTTCAGGAAGCCGGCGGCCTGCGCCTCGGCCTGGTACTCCACGCCGTCCCGGACGAGGGCCTCGACCGTGTAGTCCAGCGTGTAGCCGGCGGCGAGGTTGAAGACGAGCGCGCTCTGCCCGACCGCGGCGCGGTAGCCGAGCTGCCCGTCGAGTCCGGAGGTCCGGAGACCGGGAAAGTTCACCCGGCGGACCCGGATGCGCTCGATGTCCACCGGGTCGCAACTCCCGTCGGTGGCGCCGCCGGGACAGGTGACCAGGCGCTGCACCCGGCTGCGGGTCGCCGGGTCCGCGTAGGCCGCCGCGATCCCGGCGTGCGGCAGCCGGCTGATCGGGTCGTCGAAGTCGTGGCTCCAGTAGTCGACCGTCGCATCGAACCCGCCGGCGTTCAGGGTCATGCCGAGGTTCCAGCTGAACGCGCGCTCGGGCCGGAGATCGGCGCTGCCGGAGTCGTCGATCGCCTTCCAGGTGCCGCTCGCCGCGACCCAGTCGAGGTAGGTCGCCAGGTCTTCGTTCAGGTCGTCGAGCGACGGGACGCGGAAGCTGGTCTGCGCGCCGGCGCGAAGCGCGAGGTGCTCGGTCGGGCGGAAGCGGAGCGCCACCTTCGGGTCGAGGCTGTCGGCGAACCGGTACCGCTCGTAGTGGCCGGCGACCTGGGCCTGGAGCGTGTCGCCGTGGCTCAGCGCCAGCTCGGTGAACACCGCGTGGGTGGTCTGGTCGGCCTCGTAGGGGTGGTGCGCGGTGGTGAAGGTGAACGGGCCGGTCTGGATCGGACAGCCCCGATCCCCGGGGACCGGGCAGGGGTTCCGCGCCAGGTCGCCGGCGTCGTTCGGGCGACCGCTCGCGGCGAGCCGGCGAAACCGGTAGCCGACGGCGTAGCGCAGGTTCTCGCTGACGACGCCGTTCAGGGTCCAGTCGGCGGCGAACAGGTCGGAGGTCGAGTCCACCTCGACCTCCTCGTGGATCCAGCCGAGCAGCTCCGGAGAGTTCTCGAGCGCGGGGTCGAAGTCGGGGTTCGCCACACCGAGGAACGGCGCCCCCGGCTGCGCCGAGAACCGGAGCCCGTTCGACAGCGGGTTGTAGTAGCGGCAGTTCCCCTGCCCCGCGGCCACCCCGCTGGTGTCGCCGAGCGCCATCCGCGAGGGCGAACCGGGGTCCACCACGACCTCCACCCCGCAGTCCGGGCCGCCGAAGCCGCGAAACGCGAGGAACTTGCGGTAGGCGTACTCGGCCGGCTGGTTCACATCGCCGCGCGCCCGGGCGAGCGTGACGCCGAGATCGTGGTGGAGCCCGCCGACGCCGAGCTCGCCGCCGAGCGAGGCGGCGATCCTGGCGGTCGCGCTCCTTCGGGACAGGACGCGGCCGGGGCCGGAGTTCCCGACCAGCCGCCCGAAGAAGAACCACGGTTCGCCGCCGGTCAGGTCGAGCGCGGCGCCGTCGGTGGCGCGGATCTCGGGATGGCGGGCGACGAGCGCCTGGCGGGCGGGGTGATCGGCGCCGACGAGCTGCGCCTGATCGAACTGCGATACCGGCGGAAACGAGGGAGTCGTCTCCCAGGCCGGGGTTCGCGCATCGGCGTAGAGCCCCTCGATCCGGTAGTGCGCCCGGTCGCCGAGGTCGCCGCCCAGCTCGACGAGGCCCCGCGTCTGCCGGGTCTCGGCGATGAGGTCGTCCCACGCCTGGTAGCGGAAGCGGCAGGTCCCGAGTCCGTCGTCCACCTCGCCGCCGAAGTTCTCGCAGTGGGGGTCCACGAAGCGCGGCGCCGCCGCCAGGTCGGCCTCGCTCCGGGGGCCCGGCCCGGGAACGATGAACGCGCCGGGGTTCCCGACCCCGGACCACCCCCACCACCAGTTCGCATACGGGCGCAGCGCGAAGGCGCGGTCTTCCGCCTCGAGTCGGGCGCGGCGCTCGTGCTCGAACGCGGCCACGAGGTGATGCTTCCCGAAGCGCCGGCCCCAGATGCCGGCGAAGGACGAGTCGCCGGCCCCGGCGAAGGATTCGTGGGCCGCCTGCACCTCGAGCCCCTCGAAGGTGCTGCGGGTGACGAAGTTCACCACCCCGCCGATCGCGTCGGAGCCGTAGATCGCCCCGGCTCCCTCCTTGAGCACATCGAGCCGCTGGACGGCGATCCCGGGGATCGTGTTCACATCCACGAAGCGGCCGCCGACGAGCCGGGCCGGCACCGGGACCTGGCGGCGGCCGTTCAGGAGCACCAGGGTCCGCGAGGCGCCGAGGCCGCGGAGGTTCACGTTGGCCACGGTCTCGGGGATGTTCGGGCTGCCGGCGTACCAGCTGTTCACCTCGCCGATCACCCCGCTGCTCGCGGGGAGGCTCTTGAACACCTCCACGAGCTGCGGCGAGCCGCGCCGGATCAGCGTTTCCCGGTTCACGAAGGACACCGAATGGGCGGAGTCGGCCGGGGCCTCGCGGATCGCGGTCCCGGTCACCGCCACTTCCTCCTCGAAGCGGAGCGCCTCGGGGGCCTCCGGGTCTTCGGCGGGCGGCGCCTCCTGGGGGAGAGCCGCCGAGGCGCCGGCGTCCCGCGCCCGCTCGACGAGACGCGGGTTCTCCTCCGGCTGCCCGCCGAGGGCCGCGAGCAACGGGAGCAGCGCCGGAGTCATCGGTCCGGGCGTTCCCCGGGGAACAGCCGGCGGAGGTCCCTCGGGAAGTCGCTCATGCGCCAGGAGGTCCCCGCGAGCGGGGTCAGCGTGCGGGCGAACCCGAGCGCCTCGAACGGGGCGAGGAGCTCCGGGTCGCGCGAGAAGAGATGGATCGGGGTCGCCCAGGTATCCGAGTCGTGGAGGGCGAGCTTCGGCGGCTGGTGATCGCCGATCACGGCGACGAGCGCCCGCCGCTCCCCCAGCTCCCGGAGGAAGCCGCCGAGGATCCGGAACACATATTCGAGGCTCTGCGCGTACCGCTCCGACAGCTCGTCCAGATCGCGGTGGTCGTCGTGGGCGACCGAGCGGAGCGGCGCGGCGAAGGCGGTCTGATCGTCGAAGCGGGCCCAGGGCTCGATGTAGGGCGGCACCGGCCAGTAGGGAATGTGGCTCGTGATCAGCGACACCTTGGCGAAGAGCGGGCGGGAAGCCGCCTCGATCTCGCGCTTCCGGAGCGCGTGGAGGGTGAACTGGTCGGGGACGATCCACCAGCCGATCGCCGGCCCCTCGTAGCCGATGGCGTCCTGGTCGTAGATCCGGTCGAACCCGTACCAGTCCGCCTCGGGCCACGCGCCGCGGATCCCCGGCTCGAAGGCGACGGTCCGGTAGCCGGCGCGCCCGAAGTGCCGCACCAGGCTGATGCGGTCGGAAACGACGAGCGCGCGATAGGCCGCCTCGCGGTCCACCCGCACCCCCGAGAGCAGCGCGGCGTGGGAGCGCCAGGAGCCGCCGCCGAAGGTCGGGGCCTGGATCTGCGCCGAGCGGAAGTCGAACCCGGCGGCCTCGGCGCTCCGGGCCCAGCGCTCGGTCGCCCCGGCGAGCCGGGCGCGCCGGCCCTCGTCCTCGAAGGCGACGACTCCGTAGGACTCGACGAAGATCAGGTAGAGGTCGGCCCCGCCGAGATCGGGGGCGCCGGCGAGCGGCGGGACTTCGAGGTCGGCGGCTTCGGCGGAGGACGAGGCGATGCGGGCGGTCGCCAGCGCGGCGGAATCCGCCCGCGGCACCGGCAGGACGAGGAGGCCGGCGGCGGCGAGCCCGGCGGCCGCCCGCCGGCGTCCGGCGAGTCCCGCGCGAGCGCGGTCGAGAACCCCGATCGCGTCGCCGGCGACGAGCGCGAGGCCGAGGATCGCGAGCAGCCCGAGCGCGAGGATCCCGGCGGCGATCCAGCCCGGAAACGCCGACCCGAGCATCCCCGCCACCCGCCCGAGGTGCGGCAGGTCGCCCACCGGGTCGAGCGGCCGGCCGAGGAGGTCGAGCGCCGCCGCGCCCGCGAACCGGGTGGCGGCGAGCCCGAAGCAGACGGCGGTGAGGAGGGCCCGGGGGGAGCGGCGGAGCGGGCGTCCCGGCAGCAGCGCGGCGAGGGCGACGGCGAGCAGGAGGTCCGGCGAGACGGCTAGCTGCGGGAGAACCCACGGCGCCTCCGGGGAGAGCGAGAGGGTGAGCAGGAGGTTCAGCGCCACGAGCGCCAGCGCGATCCGCAGCGGATGCGGGAGCGGGACGACGCTCACCGGGTCCCTCGGAGCGGGCGCTCCCCGCCGAAGCGCCGGTCGAGCGCCTCGAGGCCGAGGAGCAGGTGCGCCCCGACATAGAGGAAGGCGTCCTCCGGGATCCGGCCCGCCTCGGCGTTCGAGACGAGGAACGGGGCGAAGGCGCGGATCCCGGAGACATCCCCCCGGCGGACGCTCATCTCGGTGAGCGTCCCCCAGATCTCGATCCCGGGGCGCTTCTGCCGCGCCGCTTCCCCGGTGCGCCCGTAGTAGGCGAGCTTCAGTCCGGGCATCCGCTCGCGGCAGAAGCGCAGCACCCGCCCGGCGACCTCGGGGGCGCCTTCGAGGGCGGTGTTCGCGATCGCCGCCGCGTTCGAGGTCTGGACGATGTCGTTCGGCGAGAAGAGCAGCGTCCGCCGGTCGTCGAAGAGCGTCGCCATCTCCGGCTGGAAGACATCGTAAACGAGCCCGGCGGGGGAGCGGGCCGCCCGGATCACCTCGTAGCTCCCGGCGGCGAGCCGCGCGAGCTCCTCGTTCCCGCTCGCGCGCGCCGCCCGCGCCAGGTAGTCGGGGGCGTAGTCCACGAGGAAGGAGTTCGTCGCGAAGGCGCGGCTCCCGAAGTCGAAGTAGTTGCGGATCAGCAGCAGGTCGTCGGCCTCGCTCGCGTGGCGCGCGTACCCGTCGAGGATGCGGAGGGCGAGCTCCCGGTCCGCGGGATCACCGAACGTCCCGAACCCCTCCCAGAGCCCCTCGGACACCCGGAGCGCCTCGGTCGTTCCGGAGGCGTCGGGCTCGTCGGCGCCGTCCGGGGCGCGCCGCCAGATCACGAACCCGCGGGTGAACGGGTCGTCCGGGTCCCAGGCGATGAGCCGGCGCACCGCGAAATCCCGAAGCGCCGCGTAGAGCGGCTCGTCGCCGAGCCGCGCCGAGACCCGCAGCAGCTCGCCGATGTCCACCGCGTAGGCGAACCCGTCGCTCCTGGCGAGATCGCCCGCGAGAACCCGCGAGCGCACCTCGGCGTGGAGCGAGACGAGCGCCTCGCGGGTCGGCTCGGGACCCGGCCAGGGGGCGCCGCAGCCGACGGCGAGCAGCAGGAGGAGACCGGGCGCGCCTCCGGGGACCGCTCGCCGGGACATCACCCGAGGATAGCCGGGGGCCCCGAACACCGAGGTGGAGGCGGCCTCGTGCCGTGACGGGTTCTGGCGCCGGCGCCGGCGAAGATGCCGGGCATGAACAGACCGGGACTGCGCCGGGCCGGAAACCCGCGCGAACCTGCTGGGGCGACGGCCGGCGGAGATGGCGGCCTCCGCGGTCCATCGTTCGTGGATGCCGGGGCGCGACGAGCCCGGACCGGCCCTGCCACCCGTTCAGCGAATTCCGGAAATCCCCCTGAATTCCACAAGAGGCGCCAGGAGGGATGCGGAGTCCTGGATCCCTTCATTCCAGGTGGGGGTGGCCGGGATGCGAGTGCCGTCGCGATCATTTCCGGCGACCACGACTTCTCCTGGGTCACGGAGACCGTTTGCCGGTTGGGTTCCCTGTTCGGTCGTTCTGGAGTTGATGCCGGGGCAGGCGCTCCGGGGGTTCGTGGGCGCGCGCGGGGAGCGGCTCATGGGCGACCCGATCCGCTATGGGATGTTCTTCGAGCCGGAGAAGTGGGACGGCGTAGCGCGCTGACACCGCCGCTGGCGGTGGACGGCGGGCGGGTCTCGGCGCCCCGCCTACAATCGGCGGTTCCCCCGGCGACTATCCGGAGGAGGAGGCAGCGGCCGTGCGCACCGTCATCCTGGTCTCGATTCTTCTTGCCGTGGCGGGCTCGTTCGCCGGGGCGCAGCCCGAGTCGCTCGCCGGGCTCTACGAGCCCGGGGGGCTGATCGCCGATGAGAACGGGGACGGCTTCGCCGACCGGCTCCGCGCGCGGATCGTCCTCGCGGAGGCTCCGTCGGCGGCCGAAGTGGCAGCGGGGGCGGAACTCGCGGCCCGGCTCGGGCTCGAGACGATGGCGCTCGACCTGCCGCTCCGGAGCGAGGGGGTCGCGG
The DNA here is from genome assembly GCA_964347715.1 of uncultured Acidobacteriota bacterium. Taxonomy (GTDB): domain Bacteria; phylum Acidobacteriota; class Vicinamibacteria; order Marinacidobacterales; family Marinacidobacteraceae; genus CAYGAO01. The sequence goes on along the minus strand of CAYGAO010000012.1, from coordinate 16,554 downwards.
TCGCGGTCGGCGACGCGGCGCTCGCCGGGCTCGGGGTCTCGGGGCTCCCGGATCTCGCGGCGGGCCGGGGCGCGGTCGCACTGCACGAAGCCGGCGGTTCGCCGGTCGTCGGCGTTCGCGGCGGGGATGAAGCGGGCCTCGCGGCCGCCGCCGGATGGCTCGCGGCGCGGGCGCCGCGCCTCTTCCGGACGGGCGGCGCCTCGCTCGCCGAGGTCGAAACCGCCGTGGCCGAGGCGGCGGGCGAGACGAGCCGGACCACCCGGATCGAGGTCGAGGCCGGCGCGACGGCGCTCGCCCTCGCCGAGGTGCGGGTCGGCGCCGCCGACGCTGGCGCGGCGAGCCGGATCATCGCCGCCGTCGAGGGGGCGGCGGACGATCTCGAGTTCGGGAGCCTCGCGCTCCTGCGGGTCGTCGCGGCGCATCCGGACGGAGAGTCGGCGGCCAGGGTCCGCCACGACCCGCCCCCGGTCGAGCCCGGCCCGATCCCCGGGCGGCCGGGGTCCGGCGCGAAGAACGACCTCGCGCTCGGCGTCCTCTACGGGCCCGACGGCCTGCTCGGGGACGCGAACGGCGACCGGATCCCGGACCGGCTCGACGCCCGGCTCGCGGTCACGACCGAGGATCCCGCCGGAACACTGGCGCTCGCGGCGCGGCTCGGGCTCGAGTCCGGGGGGATGGACTTCCCGGTGGCGGCGCCCGCGGCGGATCTGGCGGAACCCGGCGACGAACCGACACTGGTCCTGATCGGCACCCCGCAGGCGAGCCCGCTGCTCGCGGGGCTCGAACTGCCCGCGCTCGGTGCCGGCGAGGGCTTCGTCGGGGTCGTCCCGGACGCCTTCGGCGAGAAACCGGCGCTCGCGATCACCGGGTCCGACCCGGCCGGACTCCGGCGCGCGCTCCGCCAGGCGGCGGTGGGCTTCCCCCACCTCGACGCCGGCAACCGCAAGAAGGACCACCCGACGGTCCCCGCGGTCGAGCTCGCCGCCTGGAAGTTCCTCTCGCAGCGGAGCCCCGCCGGACAGGCGGCAGCCGCCGCCTACCGGCTGGAACGGATCGCCGCCGAGATCGCCCATCTCGGGATCGAGGACTCGCGCATCCTGGTCTCGGTCAAGGACCCGGCGCCGGGGCTCGACCGTTTCCTCGCCGACGCCGCCGCCCGGCTCGGACTCGGGGAGGCGGTCGTCGAGCTCGACGACCGCAATGTCCGGAACGCCGCCGTCCTCCACGAGGAGGAGTTCGCGGTGCCCTCCGAGGTCGAGGAGTTCCGGGGGCTCGCGCGCGACCGGCTGCTGCCCGCGGTCGGGCGCGGCGACCGGGTGCGGGTCGTCGCCCGGCTGAGCGAGCCGAACCCGGTCCGCCAGGCGCTCCGGAGCGAGCTGATCGCCGACCTCGAGGCGCGGGGCGCCGAGGCGCCGGAGATCCTGATCCTCTCCGCCTACCGCCAGGGTTACGGCTGGATCGAGGAGGTCGTGCTGCCCCGGCTGCTCGGGCTGCGCGAAGCGGGCTCGCCCCCGGCGCGGGTGCGGCTGCTCTTCCGCCGCCACGGCCCGCCCGCCGACTGGCCGCAGCAGGCGATGCACACGCCCCTCCGCTGGCAGCACTCGATGTTCCCCGCCGACGAGATCCTCGCCGAGGCGCTCGAACTCGACCTGTCGCAGGTGGGCTACGAGATGCGTGACGAGCCGGACGCCCCCGCCTGGCAGGTCGTCGCGGAGGGAGCGGACGGGGAGGTCCTGCTGAACGAGGTCTTCGAGCCGCGGCTCGTCTCCCGCCCCTTCCTCGACCGGTACCCCGACTACGAGTGGATCCGGGTCACGACGGGTGGCCTCACCGCGGAGGTGAACGGCGAGCGCGTGCTCGACGAGCGGATCCGCACCGACGCCGAGGCGTTCTGGGACCACTACCAGTCGGACACCCTGGCGCGGCTCTACGACCACCTGATGGAGCTCCACGAGGGAAAGCCGCGCGGCCCGGTGGACGCTCCGTACTTCGGCGAGCTCGAGGTGACGCTCTCGCTGTCCGAGCCCGAACGCCGGCTCGGGGTGGAGCAGGAGATCGAATCCACCCACGACGCGCTCCACGAGGACATCTACTTCGTCACCCACAGCTTTCTCCGGCTCATCGGGCGGAACTCGCTCGGGACCGAGCTGACCTACGGCGGGCGGGTGATCCCGAGGATGCGCCCGAAGACCGACGGCGCCCCCGGAACCGCGCGCATCCGGCTCACCGGTTTCCGGACCAGCCGGCCGGCCGTCGTCGTCGAGTACGCGGCGAGTGACGGCCGGACGGGGACGGTGCGGCGGAACATCCCGAGCGTCGAGGTCGAGCGGCCCCGGGCGCTCTCGGCGCGGGTCCGGTCGGGTGAACCGGGGGTCGAGGCGCTCCGGCTCCGGGTCCGGGTGGACACGGACGAGGACGAGCGCGCCCGGTTCGTCGCCCGCCACGGCGAGGACGCGACCGACGAGCGGATCCTCTCGGCGGCGCAGGCGACCCGGATGGTCGAGCTACTCGGGGAGCTGCGGGCCGCCGGGCTCTACGCCGACGCGCTCGCCTTCGCCGGGCTCGGCTCGCTCGAACTCGCGGCGACCTGGGAATGGGGCCACGACCCGGACGCCGAACGCACCGCGGTGCTCCCGGCGAACGGCGCGCCGCCGCCGCTGCCGGAGGTTTCGGCCTTCCGTGGCGAGACCGGGAACGAAGACCGGCTCGTCCAGTGGGAGACACCGATACCGCCCGGCGAGGCCTACGGGATCCTGGCGCGGATGGCCGAGTTCCCCGAAGCGGCGGTGTACCGGGTCGGCGAGAGCTACCTCGGGCGGTCCATCTGGGCGATGGACCTGATGCCCGAGATGTCCGCGACCCACTGGTCGGAGAAGAAGGCGAGCCTGCTGAAGCCGACCATCGTGTACAGCGCCCGCCAGCACGCGAACGAGGTCTCCTCGACCTCGCATGTGCTCCGGCTCGCCGAGATGCTGCTGACCGAACCCGAACACCGCGAGAAACTCGACCGGGTGCAGGTGGTCGTCCACCCGGTCCAGAACCCCGACGGCGCCCAGCTCGCCTTCGAGATGCACCAGCAGAACCCCGAACACATCCTCCACGCCGGCTACTGGGCATCGCTCGGGATGGACTCGACCTCGGACGCGGGCCAGCCGATGCCGATCTACCCCGAGGCCGAAGTGCGTCCGCGGATCTGGCGGGAGTGGCTGCCGGACATCGTCCTGAACCCCCACGGGTATCCGGCGCACCAGCTCGTCCAGCTGTTCAGCGAATTCAGCGGGCTGGTCCGCGCCGGGCGGCGCACCGAGCGCAACTGGGGCATGAACAAGGGCTGGTTCATGCCGGGGTTCGATGTGGTGGACGATCCCGAGCTGCCCCGGCACGAAGACGCCGCGCTGAAGATCCGGGGTTACATCACCGACGCGATCCAGTCCAACGCGGCGGTCCGGGCGATGAACGAACGGAACTACGACCGCTACCGGCGCTACGGCATGGAGTTCGATCCCGAGGTGTTCCGGATGGACCTCCACGACGGGGTGAACATCGCGATGCCGATCAAGGGGCGCCGGCTGGGCCGGCCGGGCCGGGGCTTCTCCTACGACCCGAAGATCACGATCTGGGCCGGGGGCACCGAGGCGCCCGACGAACCGGCGCGGGGCGACTGGATGGAGCTGGTCGCCTCGGCCGGGCTCTCGTGGGACCTCGCGGTCCTCCAGTACCTCCTCGACGGCGACCACCGGGTGAACCGGAATTCGAGCGAGTTCTTCGGCGGGGTCTCCATCCGGCTGCACCGCCCCCGTCCACCCGAGGATCCGGACGAAGCCGGATCCGGCGACAGCCGCTGACCGGGCGCCGGATCCGACGCCCTCCCGTCGCCCGAAGCGGTGGAGTCCGGCGCCGTCGAGAGGCTCGCCGGATGCTGTTCACCCGCCTGAAGCTCCGGGCGCGACGCAACTTCGACCACGTCGATCCGGACCTGGCGGAACGCGCGTTCTTCGTCGGCCCCAAAGCGTCCGAGAAGTCGAACATCCTCGACGCGCTGCGGTTCCTCCGGGAAGCCGCGGACGACGGCCTTCGAGACGCCGTCCGGCGACGGGGCGGGGTGGATCAGCTCGGTTCCCTGCACACCCGGAACTTCCCGGGATTCCTGATCGAGGCGGATCTGGGCGTTCCGGGCGAACCGCAACAGGCTCCGACGAACCCTCCGCCGGGTCAACCGGCAGAGTCAGGACGACCCGATCGGCCCCAGCCAGGTCCACGCCTGTTTGGACCGCCCCGAGCCGGGCTCGCTCAGCGCGACCTGACGCGAGCGCCCGGCGGCGAACCGGCTCAGGCCTGCAGTTCGACCCGGTACGGTTTCGCGCGCTCTTCGCAGAAGTAGAGCGCGCGGAAACGGTCCATCTGCTTGATCTGATCCACGAGAAGCCGTTCGTCCCGCGAGTTGGCGACATTCCGAACCAGGGACCGGGCGTCCGCATCGGTCAGCCTGAGGACCAGGTAGTTGGCTATCGCCGAGAACACCGAGACATGGAAGTCCCTGGCCTCCTGCGATGCGAGAACCAGAGAGACGCCGTACTTGCGGCATTCCTTCGCCATCGTCGGGATCAACTTCAGCCGGGCGGCGCGGTGCGCCTCGTCGAAGATCACCGCGTGGGTGATCCGTTCGTGCGTGCCCCGTCGAAACATGTCCTTGTAGAGCCCGTAGAGCGCGAGCGACGCGAAAGCGCGCTGCAGGTTCTCGTTCTGGGTCCGGTGGATGCGAATGACCGCCGGCTCGGGGAGGTCCCAGAGGCTGCCACGCGCCGAACCGACATCGAAGAGCCGGTAATCGTGGAGTTCGCCGAGCCGGGCCAGCAGAGTCTGCGTGCTCCGGTCGCGCGATCGACTGTTCCGCAGGATCTCGAAGAATCGCCGAAACGCCGGTTCCTCGAGTTCGCCGGCGTTTTCGGTACTCGCTCCCCAACCCTTTTCGACGAAGCTGTCCCTGACGGCCCTTCGGATGCGCTCTCCCTGGACATCGCCGAGATCGGGGAAGATGGCCATGAAGATGTCGCGCAGGTCGCCGGCGACATCCAGATGCGCCAGCCGGGAAGCGCGGTCCCGGACATGGAGGGGATCGAAACCCAGATCGTCGAAGTCGATGAAACGGACCGTGGGTTCGAATTCCTGGATCTTCTCGTCGATATCGGGATGGTAGGAAAAGACGATCGGGCGCACTCCGTGTTCGACCATCTGCCGGTACAGATTGATCAGACAGGTCGTCTTTCCCATGCCGGGGAGCCCGGCCAGCAGCAGATGGGGGTTGCCCTTCACCGTCAGCGTCCAGCTGACCTCCTCGCCGGTCCGCATCTCCGCCCCGAGCCGGACCTCGATCGTCTTCCGGGGCGGGTCGCCGGGGTCCCCAGCCGGGCTCGCCCCGTCGGTCCGCGGTGCGGCCGCTGCGGTCCGGGGACCGGGTCCCGACCTCGTTTCGTCCGCTGACCGCTCCGGTTCGCGCTTTCCGGCCGGTGCATCCGAATCCGGCAGGTTCGCCGGTCCGAACAGGAAGACCTCCGTTTTCCCACTCCCGGGAGAGATTCGGGTAGGTTCGGCGCCAGCGTATTCGGGGCAGAAGACCCAGCCGCGATCGCCCCCCGCCGATTCGCGGAAGGCGTAGCCCCGCTCCAGCATGCGGTCGATCTCCGCCACGAGTTCTCCGTGGCGGTCCGCGGCGAGGTGGTGTCGGCGCGCCTTGTCGGCGTAGAAGCGGAGCACGCGCGCCAGCTTCGCCCGCCGGACGGCGCGGAAGGAACCGCACAAGGACTCCCCCTCGTACCACTCGAACCACTTCCGGCGCATCGCGTTCGTCTGGCCGTGGATCCTTTCGAGCACCTCCGAGGCGCGCGCGGCGAGGAGGTGGCGACGGTACTTCACCTCGATGAAACGGAATGCGAGTCCGGTGCGCGGCGCCGACGACACATGGATGAGGTCGGCGCGGGCGCCGCCTCCCGGGACGGCCTCGGGGCCACGAGCGAGCGGCGGGAGCAGGTCCAGAACATCGTCCACGGGGATGAAGAAGCCGTCGGAGAGCGGTGTCCAGCAGTCGTCGTCGGTCCGGGCAGCGCGGCAGTTCGCCTGCGCCATGGCCAGCGCGATGAGCTCCGAGGTCGCGGGACGATGGCCGGTGAGGCGGATGGCGAGCCGCCCGCTCAGCGACTTCAGCCGCTCCAGCAGGAACTCGGCGTTGCGACGGCTGCGGCTCAGCCCCATGTCGTCGAGCGCGCTATCCAGGAGCGCCCGCACCTCGTCGAGGTTCGCGGTGGAGGTGATGAGCTGCAGGCATCCGAGGTCCTCGCGCTCCGGAACGCAGTCGATCACATAGGCGTCGTAGGTCTTCCGATCATCACGCGGAGAGTCGAAGTACTCGATGCCGGCGTTGCGGTCCAGCGTGATGACCCAGTCGCACAGCCGGTGCAAGCCTTCGAGGTCGTGTTTCCGCGCGGCGGAGATCTCCGTTTGGAGCACCGGGTTTCCGTTCGGGAATCCGAGGTGGCGAGCCACGGCGCGGCGGATGGCTCGCTGGAGTTCCACGAGGCGGACCGTGTGGGTTCCGTTTCGATCCGACGGGTGCTTCTGTCCCGTGGCTCCGATGGGGACGGCGTTCCGCCAGCGAGGATTCGGGTGGCTCTCGTACTTCCGCTCGTAGAAGGACAACAGCCCGAAAGCATGGTAGGGGCGTTCCGGCGGGCTCGGGGCTTCCCCGCCGGCGACTCTCGACTCGAAGGCGTCGAACGCGACCGCCAGATGGGCTGCGGTCGAGGGCTTCTTCTCCCTGCGGGACCATCGCAGCCGCGGTTGGGTGATCCCGCCGGGAAGGCTCACCGATTCCAGCATCCAACGATCCTCGGACGCCAGCGCGCCCGCGCCGCTGCGCCGCTTCTGGTGGGCCTCGGCGAGGAACCTCCCGGCGATGCCCTGCTGGTCGCCGGACGGAAACAGGTCGAGGGAGAACCGGGGGCTCGGCGGAGAAGAGCCGTCGCCCTCGGACGATGTCTCGTTCACCACTCGCCCGAGCGCCCGGGCCACGGTGAACCCGTCGCCCGCTCCCAGGGCGTGGAGGTGGAGCCAGCGAGGGATCTGATGGCAGTCGAGGTACTTCTCGACCTCCTTGCCCAGCACGACGGCGCTCTGCGCTCCGGTGGTCGGTTCCGCGAGAGTCGGGGCGCCGTTTCCCATCGCGCCGGCGAGCACGGCCACCGCCACCTTCGGCTCGCGGTGCGCATCGGGAACCATGCCCGCGGCGTGGAAGCTGAGCGTGTCGGCGAAGACGAAGGCGCCACCGCCCGGGTTCGGCAGGAAGGCGGGAAACATCGCCCCGTCGAGGCAGGCGAACTCCTGCTTGATCGCTGCCGCCGGTTGGCCTTCCTCGAAACGAGCGTGCAGCGCGAGGTTGTCGTAGGCGGCCAGCCATGCCAGGCGGAGCGGGTGCGCCGGCAGCACGACGAGGCCGATGGTTCGTCCTGCGAGCGAGGCGACCTCGACGGTCTGCGCGAGGGCGAGTTCGGGTCGCTCCTCGGCGAGCAGGGCGGTCCAGGCGGCCAGATAGTCCTTCGTGGCGCGGAAGGCGGCGGAGGCTCCGTCGTGGATCTGTGCGACTCCGCCGCCGGTCGCAAAGCGGTCCGCGAGCCGGCGGCTCATATCGGCGGCGCGTTTCCACGACTCGGTCGCCACGGGCGGAAGTGGCTCGAACTCGACCGCGCCGGCCCAGGCTCCCGACTCGCGCACCCGCACCCGCCAGCGGCCGATTTCGCCCTTCCGCTCGAACCACTGCCTTTCTGCTTCCTCGACCAACGGCAATCGGACCGTACGCCAGCTCCTTCGTCTGCCCCGAATCGCCGGAGTCCTCAGGACGACCACTCCCTTCCCGGGTTCGGGGATGGCGGACTCGAGGGCGGAGTGCAGCTCCTTCCGGTCGTTCAGGTCGATCAGTCCCTCGCTGAAGGCGCGGACCGTTCGCCCTCCGGCGGGCCCGCGCGCTTCGTCGGGTTCGCCGAACCGGATGACGAACTCCTCGCTCTCGGGATCGGACCCGACCTTGCCGGCGACGATCCTCACCCTGGCCGGAAGATGCGCGTCATCGTCGAGCGACGAGAAGTCGTCCACTCCGAAACGGCACTTTTCCCCGCCCCGCATCGCCCGGTGGAGCACCGACCGCGACGCGAGCGGCTCGTTCTGATCGGTCACGACCTCCACCGAGTACTCGACGGCGCCCTTCTCCAGGCCGTCGGGCTCCGCCTTCCAGCGCACTTCGAGGGTCGCCGAACGCTTTCCCTCCTCACGGCTCAGGACCAGCTCGGGAGGGCGGTCCTGATTCTTCTCCGTGAGCCCCGACCAACGGGCAATCGTCCCGTTCCGGTTCCGCCAGGGGGTCGGCGCGATGCGGCGGAGCTCGGTCGCCGGCCCCTCGGGGCGAAGCGCGCCGAGCCACAGCTGCGGCTCTTCGGCGAGCGCCGAGAGGGCCTCTCGCCGCGGCTTCGCATCCCATTCGTTCAGGAAACGCTCCAGCTCGGCGCGTCCCTCCTCCTGACCCTCCTCGAGGCGAAGGGTCTCGATCCGGGCCGCCGGCGTCGAACGCGCCGCCTCCGGCCCCAGCAGCCGCTCGACGAACTGCTGCGAAGAGGCCAGTTCCGCCCTGGGGTCCGGCGTGTCGGCGCTTTCGATGGGCCAGAGGCCGAGCCGGTGCACGACCGCGCCCGGCGCCTCCCCCGCCGCCACCTGACAGAGATAGTCGAAGCCGGCCCACGGCGCCGCCGCGGTCCGCCCTCGAGCAGCAGTGATCGCTCGCTTCGCATATTCGCGCACCTCGCGGGAACGCATCCGAGCGATTTCCGTCTGGGCGACGCGATGCGCTGCCTCGAACAGGCTTGCTTCCCCCACCTCGCGGGCGGCGCTGTAGATGCCGTCCATGCCCGCGCCGCACCGCCCGGTGTCCACCAGCAGGAGGAGCGCGCCGCCCTTGTCCTCACGCATCTCCACGGCCCGGTCGGAGCGCGCGGTTCGAGCCTCCGGGTCGTCCTGGTCGGCGACCCGCCACACCTGCCAGCCGGCGGGAGCGAACGACGAGTCCAGTCCCATCGCCTCGACGACCTCCGATGACAGGCAGCGCACGAAGGCCACGGCGCCGTTGGCGGCCGACCCGAGGATCTGCTCGAAGGCCCGGCTCAGGAGCGAGGCGTGGAGCGATGACCAGCTCATGGAGCTCCGGATCGGGCGGAAAAGCGCGGCTGCAGGCGCTTCATCGCTTCGGCGTCGTTCACGCCCCGGAGGAGCCCGAGGTCGCGGAGGCGGCGTTCGAGGAACGCCCGGTTCGCCTGGAGGAGATCGTTCGAGGCGGCTGCGCCTCGAGGCGCCGAGTCCACACAGAACCCGTAGCGCCGCCGGATGGAGCGCAGGAAATGACCGAACGACAGCCGCCGGACTCCCGGTTTGCCGCCGCTGCGCAGGAGGCTGCCATGCACCAGATACTCGAGGACGGAATCGGTCAGCACGAGAGAACGCGCGACGCGCGTCTTCGGACCCGCCCCGGATGCTCCTCCCCGCTCCACGCGCCTTCCGCGGGCCAGTCCGGTCGGACGATCGATGCAGATCATCGAGTCCGCCATCCGCGAGCAGTCCTTGCGCAAGCCGGTTCCCATGAGCGCGGTCAGTCCGGCGGCGAAACGACCCACCGCGTTCGGTTGACTGCGCTCGGCCTGCAGGATCGTCGCCGCCTCGGAATACCCCTCCTTCTCCAGCGCGGCCGACAGTTCCTCGGCGCGGCCCTCCACCGTGCGGTGGATGAAGTCCGCTTCCGGGTGCCGCTCGTGGAACAGCGCCCCCAGCATCTCGATCCACTCGGTGGCGTAGGGGCGCGTCTCGATCTTCTTCTTCCTGATCAAGCGGTTGTGCCTCGCCTCGTGGTCGAGGAGACGGAGGAGCATGAGGAGCCGCGGGAGTTGCTCCAACCGGCGGAAGAAGTCGTCCAGCGAGTCCTCCGAGAGTCGGCGCAACTCGTGGGAAACGCCATTCGAGCAGTCGACCAGGATCCCGACCGGCTGCTGCTCGTTACGGCCGGGAAGGGTCCCCTCCGCCTCCCAGTGGAACAGCATCTCGGCGACGCTGGTCAGGATCGTCGTCATCCCGACCGCCATGCAGGATTCCAGCAGGTCCACGAAGGAACGCCGCGGAATCACGGACGCGTAGGAACGGACGAATCGCCGGATGTCTCCGGAGAACTCCTCCGCCGCCCGCCGGGCGATCGGCTGCTGGTTGGGGATTCGCGCGCCCTCCCCGCCGCGGAGTTTGTCCGGCGCGCGTCCGAGTTCCTGCGCCACGCGGATGATCGCGAGTTGATCGATCCCGATGCAGTGGTCGGTCTCGTCGAAACCGTCGGCGGCGCGGTCGGCGATATTTCCCTGCCAGGTCACCGCCTGGGCGAAGGCCTGGAGCAGGGGGTTTTCCCCGGGTCTCCTGGCGACCGGAAACCAGGTCCGCGCCTCATCCGGAGTCGCCTCGATGGAGCCGTCCTGTTTCTGGTTCGCCAGCATGGCGACGATCATCTCCGGGACGAAGCGCAGGTTTACGATGGGTTCCGGAAGATCAACCCAGCTCGAAAGGTAGTGGACCGGCGCGACGCGCTGTACCTGTCGATCTCTTCCGAGCGCATACCTCTTGTTCTCCAGCCCGTAACAGAGCAGCAGATCTCCGAGGATCGCACGGCCCGCCTCGCTGTCGAAGCCGCTGATGTCGTCGCGGCCGGCCAGCCGGGCCGCAACGCGCTCCACGGTGGCGGCCCGCCGGCGCGCCGCCGGCGTTCCCGCGCCCCCGAACTCCTCGAGGAAACGCCCGCGGCCGCGCCGCTGGCCGAAGCGGAACATGTAGAACACCGCCGGCAGTGCCGCGGATAGCGCGAAGTCCTGGACGCTGACGGGAAGCGCCTCTCGGTAGTTCCCGCTCCACAGCGCGCGCGCCATCGCCGGCGGGAGGACATCCCGGACGATCTCCCGCGGACTTCGGGCCATGATCAGTCGGAATCGCGTTTCCCGGAGCGCCTCAGCTCCAGGCGCTGGACCGGCCCGTCGAGGCGGATCTCCAGTTCGTGGATCACTCCCTCGTCCATCGGCGTCCAGGCGAACAGACGCCGTTCGTCCTCCCGAGTGATCCGCTGCACGAAGACCGCGAGCTGGGCGAAGACATCATCGGTCGAGACGGCGCCGAGCTGGTAGCCCTCGCTCAGGTCGAGCAGAATGGAAAAGAGTTCTGCGCCGAGCGGCAACCGTTCTCCCCGGTAGGTCAGGACCGCCTCGCGCGGCAGCCGGTCGAGACCCGGCGCCGGTTCTTCTGTGGGCGGCGCGAGCCGGAAATCCGCGAGCTCCTTCTCGACCCAGAAGACGGTTTCGGTCGGGGTCCGCCCCACGATCCGCAGTGGAACGCGACCGCTGCGGAGCGCCTGTGGCGGCAGGGCTTCGAGCCTGGAGATTCCCTGGCAGACCCGTGTGGTCAGCCCTTCCGGCGCCTCGACGGCGGCGACGAGACGCCGAAAGTCGCGCAGATGGCGGCCGCCGGCGAGGGGCAGGGCGTCCGGGTCGTCGGCAGCATCCTCGAGGTCCGCAGGGGTCCACTCGAAGAAGGCGCGCCGGCGAGCCGCGTCGAGATCGGGTTTCGTGATGACGCGGGGGATCTCCGGCCCGTTTGCCGAACGGGGATAGACGAGGCGGCGGTCGATTCGGGGATGGGATTCGAGCGCGGGATCCAGCCGGGCCAGCTCCCGAAGCACTTCTCCCTGGCGCCGGGGAGAGGTCGGCGAGAAGGCGCGTTCGAAGTAGGGGACCGGAGCCTCCGCGGCCGCGCCTCCGGCGTGGTAGTCGGTGCAGAAGTGGACGCCGAAGAGAACATGGACGAGGGTGGCGCGCAGCTCGCGCATCGTGATCTGCGCTTCGCCGCGCAGATGCACCGCCTGAAGCGCCTCGATGAGCCGATCGCGGGCGTGGCGCCGCCGGTCCGGTGGGGGGCGGTCGGCGGCGGCGAGGTCGTCCGGGCCGAAGAGTCGGGCCGCCCGCCAGATCTCGCAACGCTGTCTGGCCCGGCAGCTTCGGCACGGCGCCCAGATCTGCGCCACCTCCTCCCCGCCGTACAGCCGGTCCAGCAGACGGTCGAGGAAGTCGGTCGCCGGTTCCGGGGAACCGGGGGAGACATGGCCGACGAGAGAGCGCCGGTTCAGGTCGACGAACCGGATGTGGTTCGCGTCGGGCGCGGGATCTCCGTCCATCAGCGCGCGGAGCGCCCCGGTCAGCGCGGTCTCGTCGCGGTCTTCGATCCATTCCAGCAGGCGGCCGTCGTTGATCGCCAGCAGGTGGACGAGGTCCCGTTCGGACGGGCCGTCCAGAAACGGCGCCAGGATGTCGTCGAGCAGCTGGTCAGCCGATCTTTCCTTCCACGCCGCCGAGCCGTCCAGGTTCACCCGGACGGTCAGCCCGTCGTCCATGCGGGCTTCGATGATGCGGTCTGCCGAGCGGTGTTCGCCGAGGCCGAGTCGCCCGGCGAGATGCTGGAGCAACGCGGTCTTGCCGTCGCCGGCGTTGCCGGACAGAACGACCAACTGGACTCTCCGCGCCCCGATGTCCTGGTGGAGACTTTCTTCGAGATCCGTCGGGACATAGGTCCTTGCTGCGAAGTCGCTGTCGAGTCCCCTGGTCTCGTCGTTGCCGCGCGGCGAGCCGGGATAGGCCCGCAACAGCGCCTCGATCCAGGGAATTCGGTTGTCCGTCAGTTCCATCGGCTCGGCCGCTGGTCCACTCGCATCACCCTGCCGCTCGTCGGGCTCCTTCGCCTCCGGCGACTTCAGCGCGGCGCGCGCGTCGACGACGGTCCTGAATCGCCGGGTCGGATCCGGATGGGTGGCGCGGTCGAGGAAAGCACCCACGGTCTCGAATCCCGACCGATCCAGCCCTTCCCAATTCAACCCGCGCTCCTTGGCGCGCTCGCCGCCGAACTGGAAAGGCTCCCGCTCGAAGAGGATCTGGAAGAAGCTCGACGCCAGGGCATAGAGGTCATCGGCGGGCTCCGCCGGCAACCCCTCCAGATACGAGGGGGAGCAGTACTCCACCGTTCCCGGAGCGAGGGCCTGCTCCCCCACGGGACCGACGCAGTCGTAGTCGGTCACGACGATCCGGTCGTCGGACACGATGAGGTTGCCGGGACTGATGTCCCCGTGGACGAGCCCGTTCTCGTGGAGGACGCCCAATGCCTCGCAGGCCTCCAGAAGCCAGCGGATCGCCAACAGCTCCCCCGAGGCGATCCCGAGGTCCTGGGCATGGAGGTGCAGCAGCCCGGCGTACTCGCTCAGCGGTTCGCCCTCGATCCAGGTCATCAGAGCGACGAAAGAGCGGTCGGACCACTGCTCCGCCGTCTCGAAGATCGTGGACAGCCCGGTCTCGCCCAGATAGGGGCGCGCCCGGTCGTAGGCCGAGAGGACCCGACGCCCGGTCTCGGCGTCGCCGACGACCTTGCCGACATAGGCGCCGAGCTCGGCCTTCGTCTTCGGCTCCAGTCCGACGACCTTGAAGGCGGTTCCGACGCCGCCGGAGCCGAGGCGGGACACGATTCGGTAGTCCCGGTTCCGGAAGCGGACCTCCTGATCCTCCGACCAGAAACGGGCGGGCGGGGGCGCCGGTCGAGGCTCCTCCACCGGCTCTCCGAGGAGCCTCGACAGCGAAGCCTTGAGCTCGTCGAGGGCGCTCCTCGTTTCCGGCTGCTTCCGTACTCCCGGCAGCAGGGCCTCGGCAGCCGCGGAACTCTCGGGGTCCCCGGCGCCCTCGAACAGCCTCGCGAGCGAGGCGCAGAGGGAGTACACATCGGATCGCCGGTCCGCCGCGCCTCGTCCCTGGGCGCGGACCTCCGGCGCGAGGCAACTTTCCTCGGCGTCTGTTTCTCCAGCGGTGGAGACGGTGGTCGCCTCCGGAATCCTCGCGTGCAGCAGACCGGTGAAGACGGGCGAGTCGTCGTGCCGAACGAGAATGGTCCCTGGCGACAGGTTGCGATGCAGCATCGGCTCGCCGCCCGCACCCGATTCGTGGAGTTCCGCGAGCGCCCCGATCGCGTTGCGGGCGAAGGCGAGACGCCGGCGGACGCCCCAGGAGTGATCGGAGGCGCGTTCTTCGACGGATGGCGCGCCGGGATCCGCAATCGTGAAGAAGGAGATCTCGCCCGCATAGCCCGTGGCGTCCTGAAAGGAATCCACGATCCGTGGGGCCCAGCTGTGGTGCTGGAGGCGATGCAGCGCGTCGAACTCCCGGCGAGCCCGTTCGTTCGCCCTGGGGCCGTCGCTCGCCGACAAGTCGTAGAGATGCAGGATCACGCGATCCCGGCGGGAAGGGTGTATCGCCCGGTAGATGCGGTGGAACCGCTCGGCGACAGGGCTCCGGAGCGCGAGCCCCGTGTAGTCCGCGATCCGTTTCAGGCTTCCCTCCACCGCCAGTCCGCTCTCCGGCGCCAGCGAACGGGCGATCATGCGGACCTGGGTGGCCGACAGGGTCTCCGGCTGCTCCAGGCCCAGGACTTCCTTCCAGTTCCGCAGCGTATGGAACCGCGCCCCGGCGACCTCCGCGCGCTCCAGCCCCTTCGCCCGCGACCTGTCTTCGGTGGTCAGGAACGCGCCCTCGACATGACCGAGGTCCGGGAATCGCTTTCGCAAGGTGGTTCCGATGCGGCGCGCCTTCATCGTCACGCCGTGGGCTTCCTTGTCCACCAGCAGGGAGTTCCGCTTCACCCAGCTCGCGGTCCAGTGCTTGACCTCGATGACCCGTACGCCGGGAGGGCCGATGGCGACGATGTCGATCTCGTCGGCCTGACGCCGGTGCGTGGCCGAGGACATCAGATTCGTGAGCAGGATCCAGTGACCATCCCCGGCGGCGCCGATCAGCCGGCTCTTCAGGTGCTCGATCGCCTTCTGTTCGCTCTCGTTGACCGGCGGCCCGCACGGGACGATGTCGACCTTCATCGGCGCGCCGGTGGAGATTCAGCCGAGGGGATGACGCCGGAGACGGCGGCGCCGGTGGATGAGGCGCCGGGCGGGACGCCGCCGCCGCGCGGAGCCCTGGTCACCCGCGACCGGGTCGTTCAAGGTTGCTCACCATCCTTTTCGCCGGTGGCGCGATTCTACCGGGATGGCCCGGACGCCCTCGCAGAACATGATGACCCCGACGAAGTGGTCGGGGCGAGGCGCCCACCCGTTCCAGACGATCTCGTCCGGGGACGAGTCTCGGGGGCGATCCGGCTAACCGGGTTCGGGCTGGCGAGGATTCGGCTGGTCGCGCTGCTGAACCGGCAGTTCTCGCACGCTGGCGTTGGTGACCCGCCAGCGGTGACCGATCCGCTCCAGGTCGCCATCCACGATGACCGGATTCCTGGCCTCGTGGGCGCGGATGGCCGTTCGATAGTTCGTCTCGTCCAGCACCGCGCGGACGGACTGGATCCTGCCGTCTATCTCGGCCTTCAAGGCCACCTCCCCCTCGAACTGCTCCTGATCGCGGATCAGCTGGTGCACGCTGCCAACGAGGCGGGCGCCCGGCTGCGGCGCCCTCGCGCGGAAGTACCGGCTGGCTTCCTCGAGCGCCGGTCGGTAGCTCTCGGAGAAGCGGACGCGCGCCGGCGGCGGATGCGGCGATCGGTTGATCGCCCAGGCCACACTCATTTCGAGGCGCTTCGCGCGCTCGATCAGCCGCGCCACGGCATCGCACAGGTTGGCGCTGACCCCGGCCGCAACCAGGTCGTCGAACTCCTGTTGGCCGGCCCCCGAATTCCAGAGTTCGGCCGCGTTTCTCGACGCCTCCAGCGCCTCCATCAGACGAAGGACGATGCGACGGGACAAGGGCGCGTTCTCGATGCTCTCCCAGGACTCGTCGAAGGGGCGTCGCACGGTCGGCGGCACCGGAGCCATCAGCGTTATCACGAAACTCCCGTGTTCCGTCTGGCCCAGCCGCACGCGCTTCACGAAATCGGTGGCTTCCCGTTGGGCCCCCGCCCGGAACACCGGCTGCGGCCCCGCCACCGCAGCGCAAGCCGCCGCCAGCAGCATCTCCCGGGCTTGCGAGACCATCTCCACCCCGGCATCGAGCGCGATCGAGCCGTTCGCGGTTTCCGGCGCGGCTCGGACGCGAACCACATCGTGATCTGCTTCCAGGAGATCCCGGAGGGTAGCGAGTTCGTCCGTCCCGCTCACCTCGGCGAAGACCCCGATCAGGCGGGACACCACCGAAGCGTAGTCTCCGAGCAGATCGGTTCTCGGCAGCACGATCTCCGGAAGTCCCTCCCCGCGCCAGACATCGGCGGCGTCGCGGTAAGGCTCGACCTTCGCCCAACCCGCGCTGCGTGCGAACGCCGCGATCGCGCCCGGGGTGATCCCCGTGAGCGCCGCCACATCCGTGATCCGGGCCTTCACGACAGGGTTCCCTTTCTCGCCCGTTCCATGACAGGCTGTGGGAAAAGTCCCTCGCGCGCCGGCGCGGCGCGCAGCGCCGCCGGGGAGGGGTGCGGGGA
>CAYGAO010000011.1:0-25146 GCA_964347715.1 uncultured Acidobacteriota bacterium | reverse complement strand
CACCCCTCCCCGGCGGCGCTTCGCGCCGCGTCGGCGCACGAGGGACTTTCTCCACTGCCTGCTAACGGGAAGCGCCGCGCGCGGCGATCGGCCAGACCGCCTCGACGAGTCCGCCCCGCACCGCGAACATCCGGTCGTAGAGGTTCACGACCGGATCGCAGTGGGAGACGATCAGCTCGAGCTTGTCCCCGACCGCCCAGATGCGGCTCGGGTCCTCGTAGCGGATCGTGCCGAACTCGTCGGAGCCCGAGGTGTAGCTCATCCCGGTCTCGCCCTTCACGATCGCCCACGGCCGGTTGATGGTGCAGGCCTTCGCCCCCGCATCCGTGGTGGCGCGGCCGGCGTGCCGGGCGTTCAGCACCGTGGTCAGCACGGTGAGCGAGGGGAGGAAGTCGGAATAGACCTCGGGGTCGGACTCGCCGCCGATCGCCAGGTACTGCGCGTCCATGAACACATAGCTGCCGACCTGGACATCGGTGAACCCCGGCGTCTGATGGTCGATGTTGTAGGTCCCGGTCCCCCCGCCGCTGAAGATCCCGGTGTCGAGCCCCGAGGCCCGCATCCGCTCGCAGGTGTCGGCGGCGGCGCGGAGGCGGCCGAGCGTCTGCGCTTCGCGCTGCTCGAAGCCGGCGACATGCTGCGAGCCGCCGTCGTAGCAGAGGAGTCCCTTCAGCGTGAGCCCGGGGAGCCGGTCCACGAGCTGCGCGAGTGCGAGCGCCGGCTCCCCGGGAGGAACCCCGGTCCGGTGTCCGCCGGGGTCCACATCCACGACCACCTCGGCGGTGATCCCGGCGGCCGTCGCCGCCTCGGAGAGGTCACGGGCGTTCGCTTCGGTGTCCGTCGCCTGGATGAACCCGGCGCACTGCTTCCGGAGGCCCATCGCCCGCCGGATCTTGTAGGGGGTGACGTTGCTCGTGGTGAGGAGCAGTTCCTCGATCCCGTGGTCGAAGAGGGCCTCAGCCTCGCTGACCTTGGCGACCGAGATGCCCACCGCCCCGGCGTCGAGCTGCATCCGCGCGATCGCCGGGCACTTGTGCGTCTTCGCGTGCGGACGCGCCGCGATCCCGTTCGCGCTCACGGTGCGCTGGAGCGTCGCGAGGTTCGTCTCCAGCGCGTCGAGGTCCACGAGCAGCGCCGGCGTATCGAGGTCCCGAACGGGCATCCCGAACTCGGCGGCCTGCGGGGTGGGGGAAGCCGAGACCGGCGCGGCGCCGAGAGCGCTGGCGGCGCTGGCGGCGCCGAGGAAGGATCGACGGGACATCAGGGGATTCGGTTTCGTCATGGCGCAGTTGTACCAGCCCGCTCCCGAGACCGCGAACGCGGAAGGCCTCGCCCGGTCGACGCCGCGACCGGCCGCCCGCTGCTCCCGGATACACTCGGCTTCGCGCCGCCGGCGGGGAGAGCCGCGGGCGGAGGATCCCTGCCCCGCAAGACCCTGCCGAGAGGGGCTCTCGCAGTGGTGCTCCCGGCCTCGCTCGTCGCCTTCGCCCCGAGCGCGGGAGACGCCCGGAACGCGGTCCCGGCGCCCGGCGCCGAGGAGCACGGGGTCATCCTTTCCGGGAGCGGCGCCACGGTCCGCCGCGTGGAACTCGCCGCCGGCCTCTGGACCGTGATGATGGAGGTGACCGAAAACGCCGAGACTTGCGGATTCTCCGTTCCCGCCGACTTCGTGGTGACCATCGAATCCGGAGATGCGGGCGCTCCGCTGCTGGCGAACGAGATCGC
Organism: uncultured Acidobacteriota bacterium; assembly: GCA_964347715.1. Taxonomy (GTDB): domain Bacteria; phylum Acidobacteriota; class Vicinamibacteria; order Marinacidobacterales; family Marinacidobacteraceae; genus CAYGAO01. The sequence goes on along the minus strand of CAYGAO010000011.1, from coordinate 23,421 downwards.
GACCCGCTGGTCCGGTTCCGCCACCCTCCGGGTCGGAAAGGGCCTCATGGATGTCGCACCGGGCGAGCGGCGCCTGGACGATCACCTTTCGCAACGAGTCCGCGGCAGCCAGGTCCGGCAGGGTCCGTTCGGGAGCGGTCGCCGAGCCGAAGAACGGAAGGCTCGAGATCTCGGGATCCGGTACGGCCACCCGGCGCTTGCGACTCGACCGGGGCTCTGGACCGTCTCGCTCGAGGTCCGCGGGAACACCGACACGACCTTCGGGTCCGCGATTCCCGACGACTTCGTGGCGAGCATCGAATCGGCCGACGGCGGCGCTTCGCTGCTGGCGAACGAGATCGCGAGCCGCTGGTCGGGGGAGGTGGTGCTGCGCGTCGGCAGGGATTTTCTGGCGGTTTCGCCGGGGATCCAGATCCTCGGCGTGGACGCCTCGGGGACCTGGAGGATCGAATTCCGCCGGGAACGACAGGCTGTGGTGACAGTCCTCGGGTACCGACGCGGCGCGCAGCGCTGCCGGGGAGGGTTCCCCGTCCCCGCGAAAGTGGGCGGAACGGATCGCGCAAGCGATTCGGGCCGCCATGATGAGGGTGCCCCGGCCGGGATTTCTTCGCCCGGGGCGCGTATGATCGAACACAACCGACATGGCGTGGTGGCAATGGATACTGCTCGGTGCGGCGCTTCTCGGCGCCGAGCTGTTCGCGGCTGACGCGGGCTTCTATCTCGCGATCCTCGGACTTGCCGCCCTGCTCGTCGGAGTCGGCGCCGGAGCCGGCCTCGCCGGTCCGATCTGGCTGCAATGGGCGGCCTTCGGCGTTCTCGCGATCGCTCTGCTGGTCGGCGTCCGGCGCCAGTTCCATCGCTGGATCCGCGGCGCACCGGGTCTCGGGGTCGAACCGCTGATCGGAGAGATCGCGACTGCGACCGACACGATCGCTCCCGGCGGCATCGGCCGCGCCCAACTTCGCGGCGCCGCCTGGACCGCCAGGAACCTCGGGACGTCCGTCCTGGAACGGGGCCGGCGCGCCCGCGTCGAAGGCGTGCGTGATCTCGTGATCGAACTGCGCGCCGAGGAGGACTCCCCGTGACCGAATTCGGATTCGTCGCCGTGCTGGCGATCGTGCTCCTCGTCGCCGTGGTCATCGCCAAGGCGGCGCGAGTCGTTCCCCAGCAGACCGCCGTCGTCGTCGAGCGGCTCGGCCGTTACAGCCGCACGCTGCAGGCGGGCTTTCATGTTCTGACACCGTTCGTGGAACGGGTCGCCTATCGGCATTCGCTGAAGGAAAAGGCGATCGACATCGCGGAACAGATCTGCATCACCCGGGACAATGTCCAGGTCGGGGTCGATGGCGTCCTCTACCTGCAAGTGCTCGACGCCCGCCAGGCATCCTACGGAATCACCGACTATGTGTTCGCCATCTCCCAGCTCGCGCAGACGACGCTCCGCAGCGAGGTCGGCAAGATCGATCTCGACCGGACCTTCGAGGAGCGCGGCGTGATCAACGCCGCGGTCGTGAACGAACTCGACAAGGCGTCGGCACCGTGGGGAGTAAAGGTCCTGCGCTACGAGATCCGCAACATCACCCCGCCCCAGGATGTCCTCGCGGCCATGGAGAAACAGATGCGCGCGGAACGGGAAAAACGCGCCGTGATCCTGAATTCCGAAGGCGAGCGCGACGCGAAGGTGAACGAGGCCGAGGGCGACAAGCAGCGGGTCATCAAGCAGTCCGAAGCCATCCGCACCCAGCGGATCAACGAAGCGGAGGGAGAGGCCCAGGCGATCCTCGCCGTCGCGAATGCGACCGCCGAAGGGCTGCGCCAGGTAGCGGCGGCAACAGCAGTCGAAGGAGGCATGGACGCCGCCCGGCTGCGGATCGCGGAGCAGTACGTGAACCAGTTCGGCGCCCTCGCCAAGGAGGGCAACACCTTCGTCGTCCCGGCGAACCTCGGCGACCTCGCCTCGATGCTCACGCTCGCCACCACGATCGTCCGGGACGACCAGACGAAGCGCGGAACCTGACCGTTCGCCCGTCGATCCGGTGTTCGTGGCGACCTGGATCCTCGACCCGGCTGCGCCTCCGGGCGACCTCCGGCATCCCTCCCGCCACTGCGTCGGCCCATCGCGCGCACCTCGCCCGGCCTTCCCTCGGCATCCGGTGGATGAAGCGCCCCGCAGGGGAATCCGTCCTCGAAGCGATGGGGAACCCCATCCTCCGCGCGGAGGCGGGGCGCTTCCCCCACCGGATCGCGGCCCGAATCGCTCCCGCGATCCGTTCCGCCCGCGGTCGCGGGGAGGGAGGCCCCTCCCCGGCGGCGCTTCCCGCCGCGTCGGCGCGCGCGGGACTTTCTCCACGGCCGGTTACGGGAGCCCGCCACTTCGCTCATCCCCGTCGTCGGCTCACCTTTCCGGCTGATGCGCGTCTGGCGCCGCCCCGGCCCCGTCCCATACCATTCGGTCCCATGCGGCTCCTGACGCTCGTGGCGACGCTCGCCGCCTCCGGCGCGGGCGCTTGGGCGGAGGAGGGCATCCCGGTCACGAACCCGCTCGTCGTGGCGGCCTGCGGGAGCTGCCACGCAGTGGACGACAGGGGCCGCATGTCCCGGATCTCGTGGCTCAGGAAGTCGGCGGAGGGCTGGCAGATCAGCGTGATCCGGATGCTCCGCGCCGGCTACCTCTCGCTCGATCCCGAGCCGGCGCGCGCCATCGTCCGGTACCTCACCGACCATCACGGGCTCGCGCCCGAGGAAGAACGCCCCGTCTTCTACCTCGCCGAACAGCGACCGCTCCAGGAGGTATTCGCCGAGGACGAGGAACTGCTCGAGCGGACCTGCGCCCGCTGCCACCTGACCGCCCGTTTCCGCGCCCAGCGCCGCACCGCCGAGGAGTGGGACCTGCTGAAGGGGATGCATGTGGGTTACTTCCCGGTGATCGAGGGCCAGACCTTTCGGGGTTCGCCCGACGAGGAGCGCTGGGCCGTGGACCGGGTCCTGGATCAGCTCAAGGAGATGTATCCGTTCGAGACCTCCGAGTGGAAGAGATACCGGGCGAAGGGGCCCGGCCCCGGGATCGCCGGCCGGTGGTCCCTTTCGGGGTGGCTGCCGGGCGAGGGGCCGATCGGCGGGGTCGTCGAGTTCCTTCCGGGCGGAGCGGAGCCGGGGAACTTCGACTACGAGGCGAACCTCGTCCACGCCGACGGCGCCGCCGAAGCGCGGACCGGAAACGGCGTGCTCTACGGCGGCTACTCGTTCCGGGGGCGGTCCCGCGGCGATCGGCTCGACGAGCGGCGCGCCGCCCTGATCCTCTCGGAGGACGGGCGGACGCTCACCGGGCGGCTGTTCCGCGGGCGGTTCGGCGAGGACGGCGTGGACGCGACGCTCACCCGCCTGGACGCCGGCGCCCGCATCGCCGGGCTCTGGCCTGCCGCGGGGCGTATCGGGACCACCGCCTCCGGCGTCCGGATCCTCGGAGCCGGGTTCGCGGAGGACGCGGGCGAGACGCTCGATCTCGGCGCCGGGATCTCGGTGCGGGCGGTCCGGCGCGTCTCCGACCGGGAACTCCTCGCCGACCTCGAGATCGCTCCCGCCGCGGCGCCCGGAACCCGCGATGTGTCGCTCGGCGGAAACCGGCTGGTGGACGGATTCGCCGTCTACGACCGCATGGACTACCTCCGGGTGACTCCGGAGACCGCGCTCGCGCGCGTCGGCGGGGTCGCGGTTCCGAAGCACTTCGCGCGGTTCGAGGCGAACGCCTGGCACCGCGGACCCGACGGCGAGCGACTCACCGAGGACGACTTCCCGCTCGGGCCGGTTCCGGTCTCCTGGACCACCGAGGAGTACCACATCCGCGACGGCGACCGGGACCTCGGCTTCGTGGGCAGCGTGGACCAGCGCGGGCTCTTCACCCCGGGGGCCGACGGCCCGAACCCCGAGCGCGAGCTGATGGCCGACAACATGGGCGATGTCTGGGTCGTCGCCGAACACCTGGACGAAGCGACCGGCGCGACGCTCCGGGACCGCGCCCGGGTGGTCGTCGCCCCGCCGCTCTTCCTCTACTGGGATCTCTTCCCCGAGGGCCCCGAGCGATGAACCCGACCCCGCGTCCGACCCTCGTCGAGGCGAGCCAGATGCACCGCTTCGAGGGCGGCGAGCGCCGCTACGCCTTCCTGGTCCCGTCCTCGATGATCTTCGAACTCGACGCGGTGAGCGAACGGGTCCTCGACCGGCTCCGGGACGGCCCGCAGCCCCCCGGCTCCCTCGCCGAGACCGAAGAAGAGGCGACCGCCCTCCGCGAACTCGCCGGAGTCGGCGCGGTCGTCCGCCAGGGCGCCCCCCTGATCCCGATCGGCGACCTCGAGCGGCCCGACCAGCCGCCCCCGATCCGCAACCTGGTGCTGAACATCACGAACTCGTGCAACCTCTCGTGCCGCTACTGCTACGAATACGGAGACGACCGGATCGCCGCCGCCGAGGTTCCCGCGGCGATGACCGAAGCGGTGGCGCGGCAGTCGGTGGACCGGCTGATCGCCGACTCCGGCGAAGAGAAGAACCTCCAGCTCACCTTCTTCGGCGGCGAGACGCTGCTGAACTGGCGCGTCATCCGCCCGACCGTGGAGTACGCGAGGAAGCGGGCGCGGAGCGTGGGGAAGCGGATGGCCTTCTCGATGACCACGAACGCCACCCTCCTGACCACCGAGGTCTCGCGCTGGATCGCCGACAACGGCATCGGGGTCACGATCTCGGTGGACGGCCCCCGCGAGTTCCAGGACTCGATGCGGGTGTACGGGAACGGGCGCGGCAGCTACGATGTCATCGCGCCGCGCATCGCCGAGTTCCTGAAGATCCAGCGGCGGCCGGTCGGGGCCCGGGTCACGGTGACCTCGAAGAACCTCGATGTCCCGCGCATCTTCGAACACCTGATCGGGCTCGGGTTCCACGAGGTCGGCTTCGCGCCGGCCACCGCTTCGCCCGACCAGGACTACGCGCTCGGGGAGGAAGGGCTCGACACCCTGCTCGACCAGTTCCGGGAGCTCGCGGACGACTATGTGGAGGCCGCGGCCGAGGGCCGCTACCTCGGCTTCTCGAACCTCACCGACCTCCTCGGGGAGATCCACCAAGGGGTTGCGAAGGCGTACCCCTGCGGGGCCGGGCACGGGCTCCTCGGCGTCGCCCCCGGCGGGGAGATCGGCCTCTGCCACCGCTTCGCCGGATCCGGCGACCACGACCTCGGGCATGTGGCGAGCGGGGTGGACGAGGAGCTGCGCGCCGAGTTCCTCGAGAAGGCGCACCTCGCCGCCCGCACCGACTGCAGCCGGTGCTGGGTGCGGAGCCTGTGTTCGGGTGGTTGCTACCACGAGGCCCAGGTTCGCTACGGCGACCGCTTCCGGCCGAACCTCCACTACTGCGACTGGATCCGGGACTGGACCGCGCTCGGGCTGTCGGCCTACGGGCGGATCCTCGACCGGCGGCCGGAGTTCCTCGACCGTTTCGAGGCATCCGCCCGCACCGAGAGGCTCACTCCCTGAGAGAGGGCGAACACATGAAACATCTCTCCCCGAAGAACCTGAAGGCTCGCTTCGCCACCGAGTGGCTCGAGGGCGGCGGCGCGGCGCGCGCCACCGCCGACGACCCCGGGCCCCACTACCCGTCCGGGTGCACCACGATCTTCTCGCCCGGCTGGGAGGTGGACTCGACGGGCGGAACCGCGGCGCTCTGCCAGCCGATGGAGCGCGACCTCTACGACTGCTACAAGACCTGCTACTGGCCGGCGCAGGTCCCCGACTACCTGAACCACAGCCCCGACTGGCACAAGAACTGTGCGTCGGCCACCCAGGACTGGCGGGAGATCGACCTCGTCTTCCCGTGAGGCCCGGATGAGACCGCGAGCGAGACCGCGAGCGTTCCTCGTCGCCCTCGGCGTCGCCGCCGCCGCTTCCGGGGCGGCGAGCGGACAGGAGGCGAACCGCTTCCTCGCCGGCATCTGGCCCGACGAGCTCCTCGTCTTCGACCAGGAGACGCTCACCTTCGAGAAGATCGGAACGCTGCGGCACGGGGCGGCGACGAACCACCGTCGGGCGCCGGACGGTCGTTTCTTCACGATCGTCACCGGCCGGATGGAGGCCGTGGAGGTGTTCGATGCGGCGGAGATGGCGGTCGTGGACGACTTCCGGCTCAGCACCCCCGGGCAGCGCATCCGGTTCCTGAGCGCGACCCCGGGTCCCGGAGCGCGCCGGGTGTTCCTGGTCCCGACGGTGGTGGACCTGGAACCCGACCGCTTCCTCCACCGATCCGCTTCGGAGATCTGGGTCTTCGACCGCGAGCGGCGCGAGGTCACGCACCGGAAGCCGCTCGAGAACACCGACGACTGGCGTCCGGCGATCCACTTCAGCCCGGACGGCTCCTCGGTGTACCTGATCGGCGAGCACCTCGTGGAGCTCGACGCCGAATCGTTCGAGGAACGCGACCGGATCCCGCTCGACCGCCCCCTCGCTCCGGGCTACGGCGGCGTGCGCGGCCACCGGCTCCACGAGCTGGAGCCGGGGCGGCTCTTCGGGATCTACCGGACCACGGAGCCCAGGCAGGGCATGGATCTCTTCGGCGTGCTGGAGATCCGCCTCCCCGAGAAGACTCTCGCCCACCACGAGGTCGGGCCCGAGCTCGCGGTGAGGCACTTCGCGCTCGCCCCGGACGGCCGGCGCGGTTATGTCGGGCTGACGGACGCGGCCGTCATCGACATGGAGAGCCGGCGCGTCACCCTGCTGAAGAAGGGCTTCGAGCGCGGGCGGACGAACACCTCGATGATCGTCTCGGCCGACGGAGCCCGGCTCTTCGTCTCCGGCGTCGGTGACACGATGTACGTGTACGACGCCGAGACCCTGGAGCGGGAGGCCGAGGTCTTCGCCGGCGGCGACTTCATGCTCGCGCCCACCGAGATCCGCTACCGGGGCCCCGCCGGGAACTGACCGCGGCGCCCACCGTCTTCCCGCGCCCCGACGGGGTGGCGGCCGAGGCGGTGTACCGGCGGGCTCTCCGCCTGATGCTGCCCTATTGGCGGCGCCTCCTCGGGGTCCTCGCCCTCTCGCTCCTCGCCGGACTCCCGGCCCACCTCTGGCCGCTGCTGCTCGTGCCGCTGCTCGACGAAGCCCTGCTCGGCCGGGACTTCGGCCTCCTGGTCCAGCTCGCGGCGGCGATGGCGGCGATGCAGATCGGCGGCCTGCTCCTGGGCGCGCTCACCGGCTACCGCTATGTGAGCCTCTCGGCGCGCGCGCTCTTCGAGCTGCGGCTCACCGTGTACCGGAAGCTGCAGCGGCTCTCGCCCCGGTTCTTCGCCAGCTCCCGCACCGGCGACCTGCTCTCGCGGCTGAACGGCGATGTATCCGAGCTGCAGCGGACCGCCGGGGATCTGCTCCTGTCGCTGGCCTCGAACCTCGTCGGGCTCGGAGTCGGCGTCTTCTTCGTGGCGGCGCTCGCCCCCGCGCTGCTCCTGCCGGCGGTGCTGATCCTGCCGTTCGCGGCGGTCGCGCTGAAGCGGCTGCGGCTGCGGGTGACGGATCAGCACCGCACTCTCCGGGAGGAGAGCGCCTCGGTCGGGAGCGCGCTCGTGGAGTCGGTGCTCGGGATGCGCCAGACGGTCGCCTACGGGCAGGAGGCGCGCGAGGCGGAGCGGTTCCGGAAGAAGAACGACCGCTTCATCCGCTCGCTGCTCGCCGCTCGCCGGACGACCTGGGTGGCCTCCGGGGTTCCGTCGGCGCTCGTCGCCCTCGCGAGCGCGGCGGCGTTTCTCTACGGCGGTTTCCGGGTGATCGAGGGAACCCTCACCCTCGGAACGCTCGGGGCGGCGCTGACCTACCAGACCCGGCTCTTCGGGCCGGTCCAGGGCCTCCTCGGACAGTACCTCGGGCTCCGCGCCGCGCGGGCGTCGTTCGAGCGCGTCTTCGAGCTGCTCGACGAACCCCCGGGGGTCGAGGAGCCCCGGGAGCCGGAGCCGATCGGGCGGCCGCCCGGAACGCTCGCCATCGAGCAGGTCTCGCTCTCCCACGGGCGGGGGACCGCGCCGGTGCTCGACCGCCTCTCGCTGACGCTTCCCGAGCGGTCGCTCACGGTGCTCACCGGGCCGAGCGGCGTGGGGAAGACCACGCTCGCCGACCTGATCCTCCGCCGCCTCGATCCCGACGCGGGGGTGATCCGCCTCGGGGGGGTGGATCTCCGCCGCGTCCGGCTGGCCGACCTCCGGGGCGTGGTCGCCATCGTCGAGCAGGACCCGTTCCTGTGGCACGCCCCGATCGCCGAGAACATCCGCTACGGGATGCCGGATGCGAGCGAGGGCGCCGTCGCCGAGGCGGCGCGGCTCGCCGGGGTCGACGAGTTCACCGGGGCGCTTCCCGAGGGACTCGCGACGGTGGTGGGGGAGCGGGGGACCCGGCTCTCGGCCGGCCAGCGGCAGCGGGTCGCGATCGCGCGGGCGGTGCTCACGGACCCGGCGCTGATCCTGCTCGACGAGCCCACCTCGGCCCTCGACGAGGCGACCGAGAGCCTCGTGGTCCGCCGCCTCCTTCCCTGGCTCGAGGAGCGGACCGCGCTGGTGATGACCCACCGCCGGGCGTTCGCCGAGGCGGCCGACGGGGTATTCGAACTGAAGGACGGACGGATCGCGTCCCCGGCGTGAACCGTCTCGGGATCGCGATCCTCGACAGCGGGGTGAACCCCGCGCACCGCCAGGTCGGGCCGGTCGCCGGCGGCGTCCGGATCCTCCGGGAGGCGGGGCGGGCCCGGCCCGGCGGGAGCGCGCCGGCCGACTGGGCCGACGGGATCGGACACGGAACCGCAGTGGCCGCGGCGGTCTCCGAGGACCTCCCGGAGGACGGCTACGCGCTCTGGTCGGTGCGGATCTTCGTCCGCCGCCTCGATGCCCCGCCGGCGTGCCTCGCCGCCGGAATCCGCTGGGCGGCCGAGCGCGGCGCGCGGCTCGTGAACCTGAGCGCCGGGGTTCCGCCGGGCGAAGCCGACGCGGATCTCCGCGCCGCCTGCCTCGAAGCCGGCGCCACCGGAGTCACCCTCGTCGCCCCGAGAGCCGACCGGAAGGGACTCCTCTGCCCGGGCGCCTCCGACCTCCCCGGGGTGGTCGCGGTCGAAGCCGACTCCCGGCTCGAGCGCGGCGAGCTCCGGCGCCGGGGCCGCGTCCTCCTCGCCTCGCCCTGGGCCCGCCCGCTCCCGCCGCTCCCCCGCGAACGGAACTTCTCCGGCGCGAGCCTCGCCGTGGCCGGGGTCACGAACCGGGCCGCGCGGCTCCTGCTCCGCGGCACGGATGGGAACCTCGAGGAGGCGCTCCTGCGAGAGGCGTCGGCGCGTCCCGGATGAAGCCGCGGGATGCTCGGGACACCGCCGCGCGGCCGCCCCGACGCTTACCATCGGCGTCGGCGGAGCGCCGGTGGCGGGCGGCGACCGGCGGACGACGAGGACCCGAACGATGTTCGAACGCGTGAGAATCCAGAACTACCGAGCGCTCTCCGACCTCGAGATCGGTCGCCTGAGTCGAATCGATCTCTTTCTCGGGCGCAACGACTCCGGAAAGACGAGCCTGCTCGAGGCCCTGTTCCTCCTGTGCGGGACCCCACAGCTGGCAGTCGACTCGAAAGCGATTCGGGAGCTGTCGGCCGGGTCGGCCACACCGGTCACTGGCTGGAGGCCGCTGTTCGCCGATTCCGATGGGAATCGGACCATCGGCATCGAAGGGCGACACGATCGGTTCGGCCGGATGAAACTGCGCCTCGATATCGATCGACCCAGGACGATGGAGTTCTCTCCGGACGGTTCCGGGCGTGCCTCGCTACCTGGAGTCTCGAGCTCGACGAGCCTCCGGTTCTCCTTCGAGACGGGATCCGGAAAGAGGATCGAGAGCCGCATTCGCATGGTCGAGGGTGGATTCGAAACCGAGCCGGCCCCCGGTCGGCCGACGATCCCCGCCGTGCTGGTCTCGCCCCGAACCGGCAGCCCTCGGGAAGACCTCGCGCGCCTCGGGCGACTGCGGCAAGAGGAGCAGACCGACCTCGTCGTGGATGCGCTGCGGATCGTCGAACCCAGGCTCCTCGGGATCGAGGGCGATTCGGCGAGCGGGGGGCCGACGATTTGGGCCGACCTCGGGCTTCCCGAGCTGATCCCGCTACCGGTGATGGGCAACGGCATGACCCGGATCGCAAGGATGGTCCTGGCGATCTCCGCAGCTCCGAACGGAATCGTCCTGGTGGACGAGATCGAGAACGGCATCCACCACTCCACGCTACCCGAAGTCCGGGGGGTCATCGAAGCGACGGCCAGGCGGTTCGACACGCAGATCGTCGCCACGACGCACAGCTTCGAGTGCCTGGAAGCCGCTCATCGCACCGTGGACGGCGCCGACCTTCGGGTTCATCGCCTGGAGGCGCACGAAAGCAGTCCGCGATGTATCGATTACGAACCGGAGGCACTGGAGGCCGCTGTCTTCCACGACCTCGAGGTTCGCTGAGCCCGGGCTGCGGCAGCCGACTTCACACCGCTCGCCGGGGGCGCGGTTCCGGGGATCCCGAAGGGGGTGACGCCGGCGAGGGGTCTCAGCGTCCGCTCGCGCCGCCGAGCGCGTCCCGGATGATCGAGAAGACGCGGGTGTTCGGCCCGATGCCGAGGACGCCCGCGGCGCCAGGCCCGTAGCCGAGCAGCGGGACCGGCTCCGAGGTGTGCCCGCCGGTGGACCAGACCGCCAGCGTGTGGTTCGCGAGCTTCCGCGCCGCGAGCACCGCGCGAACCGAGTCCCGATCCAGATAGAACGGGGCGAAGTCTCGCGGAGCGGGTGATTCCTCGTCGAACTGGACGGCCAGATCGCTCGCCTCGGCGTCGGTGAGCCGGATCCCGGTCGCCTCCTCGACCGCCGCCGCCACCGAGTCCCCGGTCGCCGGCAGGGCGATCTCGGCCATCGCCTCGACGAGCGACCGCCGCTGCCCGGCGAGCAGCTCGAGGTGGCGCCTTCCGGCCATCTCCGGGCCGGGGTCGTAGTCCCAGACGACCGCCTCCGGGAGCGGCCCGGGCCCGCCCGCGGCGTAGGTGAACGAGAACCCGCCGGTGCCGTGGTCGGCCGTCACCAGCACCAGGGTGTCGTCGCGCTCCCGGGCGTAGTCGAAGGCTTCCCCGACGGCCGCGTCGAAGTCGAGGATCTCGGCGAGCATCGCCCCGGCGTCGTTCTCGTGGCCGGCGTAGTCGATCCGGCCGCCTTCCACCACGAGGAAGAACCCGGCGTCGTCCGCATCGAGCGAAGCGATGGCGGCGGAAGTCATCTCGGCGAGCGTGGGGACCGTCTCGTCGAGCCCTTCCCAGGACCGGTCGAGCACATAGGGCAGGTGGCTCGCGGCGAAGATGCCGAGCAGGCGCCTGGCCCCCCGGGCGGCGGCGAGCCCGGTGCGGTCACCGACCAGCGTGTACCCGCGCGCCTCCGCCTCGGTGATCCGGTTCCGGTCGTCCTCCCGGTTCGAGGCGCCGTCCAGCGCTTCGGGGAGTCCCGGAACGCTCGCGGCGAGCTTCTCCCCCGCCGGGATCATCGCCCGCCCGCCGCCGCCGAGGAGCACTTCCACCTCGGGCGCGCCGAAGAGCTGGTCCACGAGCCCGGGCTCGGGGACATACCGCGACTTCGCGTGGACCTTGAAGGCGGCGGGGGTCGCGTGGGTGAGGCGCATGTTCGAGACGAGGCCGGTGGCGAGGCCCCGGTCCTCGGCCCACTCGAGGATCGTGGGAATCGGCTCCGCGGTCTCGGGATCCACGCTGAGCGTCCCGCTGAGCGCCGGGCGGCCGGTGGCCATCTGGGTCGCGGCCGCGGCGGAGTCGGTCACCACCCGGGCGTAGGAGACGGGCATCGCGTACCCGGCGGCCCCCGCCTCGGCGAGCTCGGCGAGCCGGAGCGGGCGGCCCTCGATCTCGGTGGCATACGTCATCCCGAGCGCGAGGTGGTTCATCCCCAGCCCGTCTCCGACGAGGAGGATGACGCGGCGCGCCGCCGGACCCTCCTCGGGGGGCTGGCACCCGGACCCGAGGAGTCCGAGCGCGACGAGCGCGCCTAGCGGCAGTGTTCTTCGCAAAACCGTTCCAGCTCGTCCACGAGGTGGCTTGCGGCGTTCCTGAGGCTCGCGCCACGACTCCGTTCGTCCAGCCCGGTGAGGCTCTCCCGCGCCTCGCCAGCGATCGCGACCGCGTCCACATAGTGGACCTCGACGACCTCGCTGCGCTCGACGATCGTGACCCGGCCGTCGAGGATCAACCGTTCGAGCTTCGGGTGCATCACCCGCGAGGTGCGGTAGTTCGTCACCCGCAGGACGATGTCGGCGGACGCTTCGTCCTCGGCGAGACGAAACGAGTCGTCGCGGCGCCGGAGCTGCTCGCCCACCTCGCTCACGGCGACCTCGAGAGCTTCGCGGGCCGCGGGCTCGCCGGCCCGGATCTCGTGGACGAACACCGCGGGCGGGCCGGCGGATCGCTGCTCCCCCGCCCCGGCGAGCGCGGCGACGGACAGCGCGAGCGCTCCCGAAACCGTCCCGACCGAGACCCCCGCGATCCGATTCCGGCCGCGGGCCCGAAGGCGGCCACTCACGGAGAGCAGTGTCGTTCTTCGCAAAGCCGTTCCAGCTCCTCCACGAGGCGGCTCGCGGCGTCCCGGAGCGCGCCGCTGCCGATGTTCCCCACCGCGAACCCGGTCAGGCGCCTCGGCGCCTCGCCACCGGTGGCGACGGCGTCCACGAAGTGGGACACGAACGCGGAATCGTAATCGGTCCACATGGGGCCGTGCCGGATGTCCAGATGCCCCCGGACCCCCCGGCGCGTCGACACCGAGGCGCGGTGGTCCGCGACCCGGAGGACGATGTCCGCGGACTCGGCGGAGTCCGCGACGCGGAACCGGGCGCCCCGCCCGCGAACGCGCTCGCGCACCTCAACGACCGCCCGTTCGAGTCCGTCGCCCGCCCGGGTCGCGTGGACGAACACCCGAACCGGCTCGGGCGGCGCCGGCGCCGCCGGGCGGAAGCCGGCGAACGACAGGCCGGGCGCCACCACCAGGACCACCGCGCGTCGCCCAAGAGTTCTCATCGCAACCGCTCCCCGCCGAGCGAGCGGTCCGATCGCCCGTCGCGCGACGGCCTTCGATCCTGATCCCGGGCGCCCCTCGCGGGAGCCGGCTCGGGGGCGAACAGGTCGCGCCCGGGAACGAACTCCCCGACCGCTTCGCCCCCCTCGAAGACGCCGACGACCGACTCGGCGAGAGATCGCCCCACGAGCCCGTCGGGATCCGGGACGAGGCGCGACTCGAGGGCAGCGACGTGCTCCGCCCGGGACTTCGTGCGCGGGGCGCCGCTGATCAGCGCGCAACAGTCCTTCGCCGGAACCGCGGAAATGGCGCCGGTCCCGATCTGGTCCGCCCGCTTCATGATGGCTCGCTTGTCCGACCCGACGAGCGGGCGCAGCACCGGTAGCGCGACGGCGGCGTCGGCGCTGATCAGGTTCTCGAGCGTCTGCGAGGCGACCTGGGAGAGGCTGTCGCCGGTGACCAGCGCGCCGCTCCCGAACCGCCGCGCCGCCGCTTCGCCGCAGCGAAAGGCGAACCGCCGGAAGAGCAGCGCCTCGTACCCGGTGCGGCTCCCGGTGAGCTGCAGGTCGAAGTGGGTGTAGGGGACGAGCACGAGGCGCGAGCGCCCGGTGTAGCGGGTGAGCGCCCGCGCGAGCCGCACCGCCTTCGCCGCCGCCGGCCCCTCCGGATCCGCGCGCGCCGGCGTCAGGTGGAGGAAGTCGAGCGCGGCGCCCCGGCTCGCCATCATCCACGCGGCGACCGGTGAATCGAAACCGCCGGAGAGCAGACCGAGGAGGCGCCCGGCGGCACCGACCGGAAGGCCTCCGGGCCCCCGGACCCGTCGGGTCCACAGGTACACCGCCTCCTCGTGCGACTCGATGTAGATGGTGAAGGCCGGGTCCGAGAGATCCACCCGCTCCCAGTCCGTTCGGTCGAGGATCGCCCGTCCCGCGGCCTCGGCGATCTGCCGGGAGCGAAGCGCGAACTGCGGGTCCCGCCGCTTCACCCGGAGGGCGAAGCCGCCGCCCGGCGCCCAGGCGGAGGCGGCGAGGGCGCAGCAGCGGTCCACGATCCGTTCGAGAAGCGCCTCGTCCGAGCCCTTGCGCCCCAGCACCTCGGCCGGGAGCGCCAGTTCGACGCCGAAGACGGTCGCGACCGCCTCCAGCGCGCGGTCTTCCGCGTCCGCCGCTCCGGGCGCGACCTCGATGAAGACCCGGTCTCCCACCGAGCGCGGGCGCCAGTCGAGGCCGACTCCGCGAAGCCGTCGCCCGAGGTTCCGCTTCAGCGCCTCCCGGAACGAAGACCGGTTCCGCCCCTTGATCCGGATCTCCGGCGACCGGATCAGGATTCGGCGCCGGGGGGCCTTCACGGGATTCCGGGGGCCGGCGACTCGCGGGGCGCGAGGTTCGGGAGTCGGGTGGTGAGCCGTGAAGGAATCGAACCTTCAACCTACTGATTAAGAGTCAGTTGCTCTGCCTGGTTGAGCTAACGGCCCACCCGGGACGATGTCCTTCGGGATCCGCTGGTACGCCTGAGAGGATTCGAACCTCTGACTTCTTGCTCCGGAGGCAAGCGCTCTGATCCACTGAGCTACAGGCGCTCCCGGCGGAACCGGGAAGGATACCAACCCGACTCCAGCAGGGGACCCTCGATCACCGGTCGCCGCCGAGCCGGCGCAGCAGTTCTTCCTTCAACGCCGGATCCGGCGTGTGGCACCAGGTCACCGGAAAACCCGAACCCTCCCCGGGCCCGATCCGGACGAGCCAGGGCTTCGTCTCGCCGGTGTCCGAGTCGGCGTCGGCGGGACCCTCGCGCCGGACCACGGCGGCGTGGTCGCAGTCGAGGAGCCCGGGGGCGACGAGCCAGGAGACCGCAAAGGAATCGAACGGGTAGGTGGCGCGCTCCCCGGTGTGTTCCGCGAACCAGTCGAGATAGTCCTCGATCGGCCCCCGGAAGAAGGCGCCGAACGGCGTGTCCCAGAGACTCGCCCAGTCGGCGGCGCCGACCGGCAGCTTCCGGGCGAGCTCGAACGGGACGAGGACGACCGGAGCCCCGCTGGCGAGCACCGTCTCCACCGCCTCCGGGTCCAGCTCGAAGTTGAAGTCGAGGAAATTCGGGCCCCGCCCCGGGAGGCGCAGCGGCGCGTCCGGGCGGCGTCCGACGACGAGGATCACCCTCTCGAGGCGGCCGGCGAGATCGGGGCGCGATCGCAGCGCCGTCGCGAGGTTCGTCGCCGGGCCGAGCGCGAGGATCGTGAGCGGCGCCGCTTCGAGCGCGGCGGCGATCGCTCGGGACGCCGGCGTCGGGTCGCTCGCCGGACCGGCCGCGCCCCGGTGCACCGGGAGTCCCGTCGGCCCGAAGCGCGCCGCGATCTCGCGGGCGATCTCGTGGCCGTCGCCGACCGGGGCGTTCCCGAAGACCGTGCTCACGCCGACGACCCGCAGCTCGGGCGAGCGGAACGCCTGGACCATCGCCACGCCGTCGTCGGGTTCGTGGCCGCCACGCCTCACCGCGGGGTCCACATCGAGCCAGACGGCGACCGGCGGCGGATCCGTCGCGCATCCGCCGAGCGCCAGGGCGAACAGGGCCGCCGCCGGACCCGCCCTCACCAGCCGGTGGATAAAACGCCCCGCATGGGGATCGGTCCTCGAAGAGATGGGGAACCCCGTCGTCCGGGCGCATGCGGGGCGCTTTCCCCACCGGGTGGCGGCCCGTGTCGCTGGCGCGATCCGATCCGCCCGCTTTCGCGGGGAGGGAGGACCCTCCCCGGCGGCGCTTCGCGCCGCGTCGGCGCACGAGGGACTTTTTCCACAGCCTGTCACCCCCGGGCCGCGACCTTCTCGGGGCGGGACCCGGCGCCGTCCGGAACGCCCCCGGGCGGGTCGAAGGGGTCGGGAACCCGGCCCTCGAGGAGCGTCGGATAGCCACCCCGCAGGAAATCCTGCGCGAGCGCGTAGGTCTGATCGTCCAGGTTCCGCCGCAGCCCGCGCCGCAGCTCGGCGATCCGGGCGCGCGAACCGGCGCAGAAGCTCTCGACCAGCGGGAGGACATCCACCTCCCGGCTGCCCCGGGCGAGGAGGGCCTCGCCGCGCACGACCGAGGCGACCTGCGCGTAGAGCTCGGCGCCCCAGTCCACGAAGCGCCCGAGCAGGATCTGCCGTTTCTCGAGGCCGGGGCCGTGGCGGAGCATCGCGTGGAAGAGGCTCCGCGCGAGACGCCGGCTGCTCCGGGCGACGAAGCCGAGGTGGCGTCGCGCCCACCGGTGGCCGCCCCGGGGCGCCCGCGCCGGGAGCCACTGCCTCAGGTACCAGGGCGCATAGAAGAACCCGGCGCGAAGCGCCGCCAGCGCCCGCTTCCCGAACGGAAGCGAGGGGTTCAGCACCGCGCCGGCCCGGCGCAGATGCGGATCGAGGACCTCGCGGGCGATGAACAGGCGCAGGATCTCGCTCGAACCCTCGAAGATCGTGTTGATCCGGTTGTCCCGGAGCGTCCGCTCCGCCGGGAAGGGACGTTCTCCCCGGGCGGCGAGCGAATCGGCGGTCTCGTAGCCGCGCCCGCCGAGCACCTGGACGGTCTCGTCGGCGATGCGCCACGCCGCCTCGCTCGCGTACATCTTCGAGATCGCGGCCTCGATGCGGATGTCCGCCCCGCCGGTGTCCACGAGCATGGAGGTGAGATCGGACATCGCGTCCATCGCGAAGGTGGTCGCCGCCATCCGGCCGATCTTGTCGGCGATCGCCGCGTGCTGTCCGATCGGGGCGCCCCATTGCTCGCGCTCCCGCGCCCAGGTCTTCGCGATGTAGAGCGACCGCTTCGCGGTCCCGATGCAGATCCCCGGCAGGGTGAGCCGGCCGGTGTTCAGCGTGGTGAGCGCGACCCGGAGGCCGTGCCCGACCGGCCCGAGCACGTTCTCGCGCGGAATCCGCACCTCGCGGAAGCGCATCACCCCGTTGTAGAGCGCCCGGAGCCCCATGAAGCGGCAACGCCGAACGACCTCGACCCCCGGCCAGCGGGTGTCCACGATGAAGGTGGTGATCCCGTCGCGCTCGCCCCGCCGCGCCGCCGGGGTGCGCGCCATCACCACCAGCCAGCGCGCCTTCGTGCCGTTCGTGCACCACAGCTTCTCCCCGTTCAGGATGAAGTGCCGTCCGTCCGGAACGGGTTCGGCCCGCGCGCGCATCCGGGCGGCGTCGGACCCGACGGTGGTCTCGGTGAGAGCGAACGCCGAGATGTCCCCGGCGGCCACCTGGGGCAGGAAGAGCTGCTTCTGGGGTTCGGTCCCGAAGAGCAGGATGGGCTGCGCGATTCCGATGGACTGGTGCGCCGAGATCAGCGAGGCGAGGCTGCCGCAGTGGCTCCCGAGGAGGATCGCCGAACGCGTGTAGGTGCGCTGGGAGAGCCCGAGGCCGCCGTAGCGCTTCGGGATCTTGATCCCGAACGCTCCCATCTCCGCGAGACCGCCGAGGACCTCGTCCGGGATCTCGCCGGTCCGATCGATCTCGTCGGCGTCCACCCGGTCGAGCAGGAACCGCTCGAGCCGTTCGAGGAACGCCTCTCCCTCGGGTTCGCCGCCGCCGTCCGGATACGGGCGGACGATCCCCGTGGCCAGCTTGCCGAGGAACAGCCCCCCGGCGAAGGTCGGGTAGCGCCAGCCGGCCTCGCGGGCCGACTCCGCGAGCTCGAAGGCGGCCCGTTTCCCGGCCGTCATCCGGGAGGTGTCGATCGGAGTCGTCATCGGGGGCGCCGCCCGATTCTACGCCCGGGTCCGCCCGCGGCCCTCGAAGCCGTCCATCGCCGCGTGGATCCCGAAGAAGGCGGCGACGGCGTCGAGCCAGGCGGCGGGGAGGAGCCGCAGGAGCTTCAGCGAGTGGACGAACCGGGGGAGGACGACCACGGCCCGCTCGCGCTCGACCGCGCGGATCACCGCCGCCGCCACGGCGTCGGGCTCGAGGATCGGGAGGAGGAACGGGAAGCGGGTGCGGACGCCGGCGAACATCCCGGTGTTCACGAAGAACGGGCAGACGAGGGTGGCGCCCACTCCGGGGGCGGTCCGCCGGAGTTCGGCGCGCAGCGATTCGTGGAAGCCGACGGCGCCGAACTTGGAGGCGCAGTAGTCGGACAGACGCGGCGCCCCGAGGAGCCCGCCGGCGGACGCCATGGTCACGATCCGGCCCCGTCCGCGGCTCGTCATCCCCGGCAGGAACGCCCGGGTGGTCCAGAAGAGCGCCGCGGTGTTCACCCGCAGGGTGCGCTCCACCTCCGCCGGGGTCAGCTCGAGGAACTCCTTGCCGGTCACGATCCCGGCGTTGTTCACGAGCACCTCGACGGCGCCGAAGTCCGCTCGCAGGTCGGCCGCGGCCCGCGCCACGGCGCCGGGATCCCCCACATCCACGACCTGGCTCGCGACCCGCTGGCCCGCATCCCGGCGCGCGGACCGCACCGCCGCCCCGGCCCCCGGGAGCGCCTCCGCGTCGAGATCCCAGATCGCGGTGTGGGCTCCCGCCGCCGCGGCCCGGGTGGCGATCCCGAGGCCCATCCCGCGGGCGGCGCCGGTCACGAGCACCCGGCGACCTTCGAGTTTCACGCGCAACCGATGCTACCAGCGACCGCGGCTCTCGCCGCGCGAGCCCGGAGAACTCTCCGTTCCCGCCTCCAGCCGTCGACCCACGGGGCCGCAGCGAGCTCGCCGCGAACGCCAACGCCGCCGGACGGGCGCAGATCGAAGCCATCCACGCGCCCGACACGCTCGCTCACGGACGGATCGAGCCGTAGCGAACCGGCCGCGCGACGGGTGGACCGGAAGGACGGCTCCGCGGTCTGGATCGAAGACGGATTCGCAGCCTGTGGATAAAGCGCCCCGCATGGGAATCCGTCCGCGAAGAGATGGGGAACCCCATCGTCCGGGCGGATGCGGGGCGCTTTCCCCACCGGGTGGCGGCCCGAATCGTTTGCGCGATCCGTTCCGCCCTCTTTCGCGGGGAGGGCGGACCCTCCCCGGCGGCGCTTCGCGCCGCGTCGGCACGGAGGGACGTTGTCCACCGCCTGCTGGCGCCGCAGGTGGACCGGATACCGGCCGCCCGCTCCACGGCGCCGGACCGAGCGCGAACCGCGAGTTCGCGGCGCGGCTCCCGGCGGCTGCCCGATCGCCCGCGGTTCGGATGTCCGGGCGCTCTTCGAGGGCCGGCAGCGGCAGGACGGTCAGCAGTCGACCCGCAATTGGACGCCGTCTCATCCCGCAAACGGCCGCTCCGCGTCAGACGTGAAAATACCTTGTGGCTGTCGGGACGGAGCGAGTCATACGAATTTTCGACCTGCAATCGGACGCTTTACCGATCCACAGATGGACGCGGTCCTGATCGGCAAACAGACGCTATTCTGCATTCGTCAGATGTTCCTGCTCCCCCGCTCCCTGGCCCCGACCGTCCGGGTGGCGCTCACCGATACGCCGGTGGTCCTGATCACCGGGCCGCGCCAGAGCGGGAAGACGACGCTCGTCCGCCAGCTGGAGCCCGAGCGGGCCTTCGTGACCCTCGACGACCCGGCGGCGCTCCGGGCGGCCAGGGACGACCCGACGGGTTTCGTGGCCGGACTCCCGCCAAAGGGGACGGTCGACGAAATCCAGCGCGCCCCCGAGCTGCTCCCGGCGCTCAAGGTCTCCGTGGACCGAAGCCGCCGGCCCGGTCGGTTCCTGCTGACCGGGTCCGCCGACCTGCGGCTGCTGGCGTCGGTATCCGAATCGCTGGCCGGGCGGATGGAGGTCATCCAGCTCCATCCGCTGACCGAATCGGAGAAGGAGCGCCAGCCGGGCGCCTTCCTCCGGGCGCTGATCGAAGGCGCCATCGGACCGAGGATGCGCCCGGACCCGAACCCCGCCGGACGGACGGTCGCGGAGCGGCTGATCGCCGGCGGGTATCCCGAAGCGCTGGTCCGCGATCCGGCGCGCGCCCGCGCGTGGCACCGGCAACATGTCGGCGCGCTCGTCGAGGGCGATGTGCGGGATATCGCGCGAATCCGGGATGTGGGCGAGCTGGGGCGTCTGTTCGAAATCCTCGCCGTCCGCACCGGACAGCTCCTGAATGCGAGCAGCCTGTCGCGCGATCTCGGCCTCGACCGCGAGACGGTGAACCGCTACCTCGCCGTGCTCGAACGCCTCTTCCTCTTGCGACGCCTCCCGGCGTGGCGTCTCGGCCCGACGAGACGACTGCTGCGGGCGCCGAAGACCCACCTTCTGGACACCGGGCTCGCGGCCGCGCTGGCCGATCTCACGGCCGCCGACTGGTTCGTCCGGCGCGAGCGCCTGGGCCCCCTGCTCGAATCCTTCGTCCTCCAGCAGCTCGTGGCGCAGGCCGGCTGGACCGATCCGTCGCTCCGGTTCTGGCACTACCGCGACAAGGACGGCGTCGAGGTGGATGTCGTCATCACGCGCGGGCAGCGAGTCTGGGGGGTGGAAGTGAAGGCCACCGGCTCCGTCCGTCCGAAGGACCTCCGCGGACTGAACCGGCTGGCGGAGCGCTGCGGGGAGAGCTTCGCCGGCGGCATCGTCTTCCACGACGGCCCTCACACCCTCCCGCTCTCCGACCGCCGGATGTTCGCCGTCCCGCTGCGCGCTCTCTGGGAGCAGTGAGCGAAGCCGCCGCGAGCGACCGGAGGGAGACGCGCTACCGCGAGTTCGCCCGGCGCCCGTCCCCGATGCCGGTCCCCGCGCGGTCCTCGCCGTGGCGGGCGATCGCGGCGTGGTCCTCGCCCCCGCGCCCCCGTTCCACGAGTTCCCGGACCAGGTCGCGGACGAGTTCGGTCGCGGGGACCGGGCTCTCGCGCTCCCTCGCCGCGGCGACCGCGTTGTCGAGGTCCTTCAGGTGGAGGGCGAGGCGGAACCCCGGCTTCCAGTCGCCCGCGATCATCTTCGGGGCCTTCGCCTCGAGCGCCGCGCTGCCCGCGAGCCCGCCCCGGATCGCCTCGACCACGGTGTTCGGGTCGAGCCCCGACCGGGACGCGAAGAGGAGCGCCTCGGCGACCGCCTGGATGTTCTGGGCGACGATCATCTGGTTCACGAGCTTCACCGTCCCGCCGGCTCCCGGCCCCCCGCAGCGAACGGCGCTCTTCCCGAGCACCGCGAAGATCGGCCCCAGCCGGTCGAACGCCCCGGTCTCGCCGCCGGCCATGATGGCGAGCTCTCCCGCGACCGCGCCCGGCTCCCCGCCGCTGACCGGGGCGTCCACGAAGGAAACGCCCTTCGCGCGGGAGGCCCGGGCGAGTTCGCGCGAGACCCCGGGTCGGATCGAGGACATGTCGCAGACGAGCCCGGGGAGTGGCGCCGCCGCGAGCACGCCGCGCTCGCCGAGCATCACCGCCCGGGAGTCGGGCGAGTCGGGAAGCATCAGGATCACCGCGTCCCGCCCCGAGGCGCAGTCCGCCGGGGAGACGGCGCGTCTCGCCCCCGCCGCCACGAGCTCTTCGACGGGTCCGGGGGAGCGACTGTGGACGGTCAGGTCGAACCCGGCGCGGAGCAGGTTCTTCGCCATCGGCTTCCCCATGACCCCGAGGCCGATGAATCCGAGCGAACGAAGCGGCGGCACGGCGCCCGAGCGTAACACCGGCGCCGCAACCGCCACCGCACCGGGTCAGGTCGCTTCCACCGGCAGCGGCCAGAGCCGGGCAAGCTCCGACACCGACACCGCAACCGCATCGGATCAGGTCGCATCCGCCAGCGCCCGAAGAACCGGCACGGCCCGACACCGCAACCGCGAACGCACCGGATCGGGTCGCATCCGCCGGCAGCGGAACCGGCGCGGCCCAACGCCGCCACCACACCGGGTCAGGTCGCATCCGGCGGCGGCCGAAAACCGGCAGGCCCTTCCGCTACGCTTGCCGGAGGGGGCCCGAGCGATGACCCACTACTACCATGAGCACGACCTGCCCCGCTTCGGGGAGATCGGGAAGAACTCTCCCGAGCTCTGGGAGAAGTTCCACGCCTGGTACCGGGCGACCTTCGCCGCAGGGGCGCTGACCGCTCGGGAGAAGGCGCTCATCGCGCTCGGAGTGGCGCACGCGGTCCAGTGCCCCTACTGCATCGACGCCTACTCGCAGGAGTGTCTCGAAAGCGGCTCGAACCTCGACCAGATGACCGAAGCCGTCCATGTCGCCGCCGCGATCCGGGGCGGAGCGTCGCTCGTCCACGGCATCCAGATGCGGAAGCGGACCGAAGGGCTCAGCATGTGAGCGCGATCTCGCTCCCGGTCGTCGCGCCCGAACCGGTCGCACCGCCATCGCCTGCGGGCCGCCCGCACCTGAACGGCCACCCCTCCTTCGACCGGACGCTCCGGGCGCGCGGGCTCGCCCCGCTCCAAGCCGACGGGATCGAGATCTTCCAGATCAACGTCGGGAAGCTCTGCAACCAGACCTGCCGCCACTGCCATGTGGACGCGGGACCCCACCGCACGCTCGAGCAGATGTCCCGCGAGACCGCCGAGCTCTGCCTCGACGCGCTCGAACGCACCGGAGCCCACACGGTGGACCTGACCGGCGGCGCCCCCGAACTGAACCAGAACTTCCGCTTCCTCGTCGAGGGCGCCCGCGCGCTGGGGCGGCGGGTCATGGACCGGTGCAACCTGACCGTGCTCCTCCTCCGCTCGCAGGCCGGGCTCGCCGAGTACCTCGCCGAGCGCGAAGTCGAGATCGTCGCGAGCCTCCCCTACTTCCTCGCCCAGCGCGCGGACGCCCAGCGCGGCGACGGCGTCTTCGATCGCTCGATCGAGGCGCTCTCGCTGCTGAACCGGCTCGGCTACGGACGCGGCGGGAAGCTGGTGCTGAACCTCGTCTACAACCCGACCGGCGCCTTCCTTCCCGGCGACCAGGACGCGCTCGAACGCGAGTTCCGCCGCGAGCTCGACCGGCGCTACGGGATCTGCTTCGACCGCCTCTTCGCGATCACGAACATGCCGATCAGCCGGTTCCTCGAATTCCTCCTCGAGAGCGGCAACTACGGGTCCTACCTTACGCGGCTGGTGAACGCCTTCAACCCGGCGGCGGCCGCATCCGTGATGTTCCGGAACACGATCTCCGTCGGCTGGGACGGCCGGCTCTACGACTGCGACTTCAACCAGATGCTCGACGACCAGATCGGCTTCGGCGCCCCGGCCCACATCGCCGATTTCGATGTCGGGGCGCTCGCTCGCCGCCGGATCGTGACCGGGGCCCACTGCTACGGATGCACCGCCGGCGCCGGATCGAGCTGCGGAGGGACGACCGCCTGACAGGCTGTGGAAAAAGTCCCTCGTGCGCCGACGCGGCGCCAAGCGCCGCCGGGGTGGGGTGCGGGGAGGGGGCAGCCGCCCCCCCAAACACAGCCGACC